>NZ_CP109434.1:745000-1115000 GCF_036227105.1 Amycolatopsis sp. NBC_01488
CCGGCGCTCTTATCGATCTGTCTTGCCGTTGCCTCCTGATTCAATTTCTTCCAGAAGCTCTTCGGCGTCGACGTCACCCCAGGATGCGGCAGTGGAAAGTATGATCCGAGCTTCATCTTCGCGACCCAGCTCGACCAGGAACGAGCCCAGCTCATATCCCCATCCCGGCTCGTCGCGCTCCTTCGCAAGCCGAAATTCGCGCTCGGCACCGATTAGGTCTTCTCGCTTCTCCCAGAGAAACAAGGCGTAGTTCTGGTGCACCTTGCGGGCTTCCAGACCCACAGCTTCCTGGAACTTGTCCTCAGCCTCGTCAAGCCGGCCCTGCTCGGCGTAGACGTTGGCCAAGGCCACATAGGTACTGGGCTGGTCCCTGCTCAGGTGACGCAGCGCCAGCCGCTCTGCCGTGTCGAGATCACCCAAGTCGTCGAAGTACAACGAAACCAGGTTCGCCGCGGCCAAGCTGTCACCTTCCGCGATCGCTCGCTGAAGAATATCGATGGCTTCAGCATATCGCTCCCGGCTCCGAAGAAAAACGCCGTAGTCGTTCAGAGCGTCTTTGTCTCCCGCATCGACCGCCTGCCGATACGACGACTCGGCCAATTCGTCGTCTTCAAGATCATCCGCAACGTCGCCGAGCAGGCCAGCCAAGTTCGTCTGCCCGTTGGCAACAGCATCGACGAGCACCTGCTTGGCATCTTCGAGGTCACCGGTCTCCATGAGCGTCAAGGCCAGCAGACGGTCAGCGTCCGGCTCGTGCGCTGCGACGGCCTCGCGGAGGACCGGCACCGCCTCCTCGTGACGGTCCTCCTCTCGCAACGCTGCACCCTGCGCAGTGAGAGTCCGGGCGTCTTCATTGCTGCTCATGTTGTTCCTGTCGATGTAGGTAAAGGCTAGAAGGCAATCGCGCAGAGCGGTAGTGCGGGACCGCAGGCGGGCGAGGCGAGTTTACCCAACCACCAAAGTATGCCAATCCCGGCCAGGCCCGCTCCGGCGCGGCCCCAGCCCCCCGAGTCTTCGGGTTTGGACCAGCGCGGCACAGTGCTGCGATAGCTTCCGCGGTTGAGCGAAGGAGAATCGCGCATCAGCTCGCGATTACGCAAGGACAAACCCCCGCCGTGGAGCCGCGCGAACGATCCTTGCTGCCCCTTCTTGGGGTTGCCGAACTTGTTGGGATTCAACGGGATGTTACGACGGCCGCCATGGCGGTTTCCTTTGGCATGCTTGTCCGAAGTGCGCTTCTTCGCCTTTCGGTGGCCCTTGCGGCCCTGCTGGTTGAGACCGTTGTCGTCCCCGTTTTTGGGCCGCATGCCGTCGGTGTCGGTGGCGTTGATCGGGTCGGCGTTGACGTAGTCGTAGTCGTTGGCCGAGCCGCCGTCCACCGGGTCGACGGAGAGGAATCGTCCGAGTGCCGGGATGTAGGGACGTGCGCCCATCTGTACCAGTGCCAGGCCGCCGGCGTGTTCGTAGGGACGCTGGTGGGTGCCGAGCCAGCCGTAGTCCATTGCCCCCGGCTGGTTGTCTGGGACGTTGTCCTTATCGGTGTTCCCGCTGGTGGTCAGCGGCTCGCCGTAGGGCGTGTAGGTCCGCAGCGCGCCAACCTGATGGCCGCTGCTGTCGGTGGTGAGAACAAGGTCACCGCGGATGCTGGATGCGTCCCAGGTGGCTGCAGCGCCGTCGTAGCGTGCCGTGTAGACGACACCCCCGGGCAAGCTGAAAGTACGGCTGAGCAGCCGCTTGTCGGCGGTTGCGAGTGTCAGCGATGCGGAGTCCCCGTCACCGAGGTAGGAGTACAGCAGATCGGTGGCGGTGTCGCCCTGCGCGACGTTGCGCCTGATGATCCGGTTCGTGGCATCGCGGACGTAGGCGACGTCGGCGCTTGCGGCGCCGGTGACGCGCACGGTGAGGTTGCGGTTGTCGCTGTCCCAGCCGAGGGAGGTCGTCCCGCTGGGTGTCGTGAGCTGGGTGGTGTTGCCGTGGGTGTCGTAGCTGACCGCGCTGATCGTGGTCGCTCCGGCGACGGCAAGCAAGCGGTCGGCGTTGTCGTAGCAGTAACCGGTTTCCGCGGTCCCGGCGCTGGTCTGGTCGAGCAGGCGGACTCGGTTGGTGTTGAGACCCGCGTTGCTCGCGCTGCCCGTGGGGCAAGTCGCAGCGGTCGGTGAGGTGAAGTCATAGGTGTAGTGGTGCCCGGTGACGTAGGCCTCGGCGAGCCGGCCCGCCGTGTCGTACACGTAGTTCGGCCCGTCGGGGCGAGCGTCGACGCCGCCGAGGGATTCGTCGACGACGGTGCCCGCCCGACTCCGGGCAACCTGGGCCACAGTCGTGGCGCCGTCGGCGCTCTTCCACGTCAGGCTCGTTTCCTGTCCCGCGGCGTTGCGGCCGACGCTGCTCAGGCTCATACCGTTGGCGTAGGTGACGGAAGCCAGCTCGCCGGCGCTGTCGTAAGTCGTCGTGGCCAGCGTCGCCGTGCCGTGGGTGACCGTGGTCGGACGGCCCGCGTCGTCGTAGCCGAACGTCGTGACCTGCGGGGTGTCAGCGGCGTTGGGCGGGGTCACCTTCTGCTGGCTGACCCGTCCCACGACGTCGTAGGTGGTGTCGGTCCGAGTGCCGTGGACGTCGGTGTACGCGACCACGCGTCCGAGAAAGTCCGACGTGGCCGTGACAGTGCCGAAATTGTCGCTGATCGAGGTGGTCAGCGGATCACCGCCGACGGCGTAGTTGTGGGTGACGGTGCGTTCACCACTGGTCGGGTTCGCGGGGCTCTTCACCACCGTGACCCGGTCCCGGGCGTCGTAGGTGGTGCAGACCCAGTCCCCACTGGTGGCCTGAGCAACAATTCTGCCCGACGCGTCGTAGACGTTCTCGTCGGTACGTGCCGTCCCCGACGCCGGTGTGGGCGAGGTCAGCAGCTTGGGCTGGCCGCCCTGGTTCACCGCGGGACTGCCGGCGACGCAGGGGTTCGTGCGGGTCTCGGTGTCGCCGTAGTACGCCGTGGCCGTGGCTGCGCCGTTCGGGGCGCTCCGCGTGGTCGCACGAAGGTAGCCCGTGCCCGGCGCTTCGTAGGCCGAGGCTGTGGTGAGGCGGCCGGCCCCGGCGCCGGTGGAGACACTGGTGGCTGCTCCGAAGACAGGATCGAGCCCGTTCTGGCCGTACTGCGTGCTGGAGATCTTGTCCGGCACGCCATCGGACTCGGACTCCACTGTGGACGTGGCCAGTCCGTAGCGCGGTCGCAGCTGGGTGCCGGGGACGAGCTCCTGGGTGCCGCTGGGGGTGGTCCAATTGAGGTCAAGTTTGGCGTAGCCGCCGTTGTCGTAGTAGTCGATGCGGATTTTCTTGGCCTGGCCGGGGGTGTCGCTGTGTACGGTGGCTTGGCGCCAGGCGGGGTTGCTGATCTGCCAGTAGTCCATGACGAGCTGGTCGTCGATCCACATGCGGATGCCGTCATCGACGTAGGCACGCAGGGTGTAGTCCCCAGAGGCAGGGAAAGCGATCTCACCAGTCAGCCGCAGGGAGAAGCCGTCACTGGAGACGCCGGGGGTGACGTCGTTGCTGTACTCCCACGGGCTCTTGAGCGTGCCGTCGGTGGTGCCGATGCCCGTGGTGTAAGCCTTCGGGGCTCCGGTCAAGGTCAGGTTGTCGTACCAGGACGCAGAGAGGCCGTTGATGCCCTCGTCGTAGCCGGTGTGGGAATGTCCGACCGTGCCCGCGCACGCAGCCGTCGGGAGTTGACCGGCGAAGCAAGAGGCGGGCGCAGGGCCGTAGCTGTCGGTGGGCCGGTCGGCGTAGTCGTAGACCGTGGTCGACACCCGGTTGGCTGTATCGGTCGAGGTCAGTTCCTGGTCCTTGACGTTCCAGGTTTCGCTGGTGGTGCGGCCGGTCGCGTCGGTGGTGGACAGGGCGCGGTCGGCGTCGTCATAGGTCACCTTGGAGTAGAAGCCGGTGGCCGGGTTGATGCCGGCGACGTCGACGAAGGTCTGGCGGTTCGCCGGGTCGTATCGATAGGTCCGGCCGGAGCGAGGCTGACCGATGGCGGGAACGGCGAAGCTGACGCCGCCGGCCTTCGGCTTCGTGGACGTGTCGTAGCTGATAGTCGTGGTCAGGTCACCCGCGTTGGCGTTGCGGTTGGCCGGGTCGGCGGCGATCCAGTCGTTGGCGACGCTGTCGCGGGTGCCGGCGAGGAGGCCTTGGGCGTTGTAGCCGTAGTCGGTGATCTCTGAGCCCGGGTCCTCGATTCGCCCGAGGCCCAGCGTGCCGGTGCCGGTGTACCAGAGGCGGGTCTCCGTCCCGTCCCAGTAGCTGATGCGGCACAGCATCTGCGACGGCGGCAGCGCGGCGGCGCCCGACGGCGGGGTGACACCGCCGTAGCAGTCATCACCTGGGCGGTTGTAGTGCAGCACGTGCGAGCGGCCAGAGACCGGATCCTTGATCTCCCACAGACGTGACGGCGTGCCGTCATAGAGGTATTGCAACGTCGCCGGTTTCCGGCCGTCGAGCACGCTGGTCTGCGTCTCCAGCTTGCCGTCGGACCGGAAGACGTAAATCGCGCCGCCTTCGTTCAGGGTGACCTTGCCGGCGGTGTCGAGGGCAATGGTGCCGTCTTCGTTGTCCGGTGCGGTGTAGCCGCCGGTGCTCTTCTTGGTCCACGTGTGCTTGGCGCCGGTGGCGTCGGTAAGCACGATGTTCTGGTCGGTGATCTTGGCTTCGGTGTAGCTCGAGCCGTCGCCGTCCAGGTCCGCCGACAGCGTCCACCCCTGGGGCAGGACCGGCAGATCCGAGGTGAACAGCCAGTCGGCCGGCACGATCTGCGGTGCGACGGTCGTGTTGTCGGTGGTGCGGACGAACAGGCGCATCTTCGCCGCGCCGGTCGCTTCGGCGTTCTCCACCTTGATCGGCACGCGTTGCCCGGCGGTGAGCGAGACGCCGGTGGCCTGGGTCCAGTTCAGGTCGCTGGCGGTGTTGACCTCGTAAACCTTGGCGTTATTGATCCACACGGTGCCACCGTCGTCGTGGACACCGGCGAACTGGTAGGTCCCGGTGACCGGCGCCTGGAAGAAGCCCTCCCAGCGGGCCACGAACCAGTCCGCGGGCAGGGCCGGCGCGAACGGCGAGTCAGTTCCCCAGTCGACGTTCACCTGCGGCTCGGTACGCACCAGCACCGGCTGCTGGGCGTCGTTGATGATGCCGTTGTGGGACAGGTCGACGAAGTAGGACGCCTTGAGGCCCTTGTTCTCGACTTGCTGGGAGTTGTAGGTGAAGCTCAGCCCGGCATTGCCGCCGACCGTGGTGAAGGTGGGCGTTTGTTCGGCGGTCGAGACGTTGCCGTTGGCCAGGTTCACGCTGATCGGTCCAGCACTGTCCACCGGCGACGGGCCGTGATCGCCGATCCGCTGATCGATCTTGAAGTGACCGACCCAGGCGGGGGTGATCGTCGTGGTGCCGCTGTAGGTCATCGCCTGCCAGGTGTAGGCGACGCCGTCCTGCAGAATGCCGGCCGGGACCGTCCAGGTCGGCGTCGTCAGGCAGCCGGATTCGACGACGACACCGGACTTGGCGTCGGCGCCGGTGGCGATGCGGAAGCAGTACCTCACCGCGTCGCCGTCAGGGTCGGTGACCGGCGCGACCGACAGCGTCGGCGTGAGCGACGTCGACACGGTCCCGTCCGCCGGGCCTGCCAAGGTCGTGGCGGGGGCCGGGGTACCGGTGTCGACGGTGAGGGTGGCGTTCAGGTTCTTGTACGTCCAGGTACCGGGGTTGTCGGACCCGATCAACATGAAGGAGACGTTGGCATCACGAGCGGTGACTCGGGCGCGTAGGAAATCGGTGAACGCTTGGCTGGAGAACGAGCCGACGTCCCCGACCAGGGCACTGGCCAGGAACGGGCCGACGCCGTTGTAGTTGTTGTCCGAGGCGTGGTAGAGGTTGGTGTTCCAGGTCTTGACCGACCCGACGACGCTGGTGTTGCGGGTGACGTCCATCGTCGCGCCGACCACGGTCTTGCCCCACAGCGGCGAGTAGTCGAAGTGCGCGACCGAACGGTTGTAGGTGTCACCGTTGGCCTGGCTGTTGCCGATCCGCAGCCCGCAGTCGTTGCAGGTGGTGCCATCGGAGCGGTAGGCGAAGGAGTACTGCACCCCGAACGTCACGGTCGGGTCCACGAATACCGGATATACCCGCTTCGCGTCACGGAGCCAGTTTCCGTCGACCGCGACCGTCAGCCACCAGTCGTTGCCGGTCCTGTCGAGGGCATAAGTGCCGCCGGTCATCGCCGGCGCCGTCTGGCCGCCACCGGCCGAGTCCCACGTCTCCACCGGCGGCAGCACCAGCTGTGCCGTACCCGCGGCGTCGGCCAGGGTGATCGCGCCGTTCTTCTCCAGCCGCGGCGTCAGCCCGTTGGTGGTGAGCTTGAACCGCCACGACGACCGCCCGTCCGCAGGTGGCCGCTTCAGCTTGATCGTCTCCTTGACCGAACCCGGCGTCACTTCGTAGTCCAGGTCGGTCCCAGTGGCGACGTCGGGGTAGCTGACGAAGTCACCCTTCACCGTGGCTGCGGCGGGCGCGGCCTGGTCCAGGCTCAATCCCGCGCTGTGGCCACTGGTCTCGACCTTCAGCACCGCCGGATCGTTCGCTTTGGTCGCCAGTGACGGGCTCAACGGGTGGACGTCCGCGTCGGCGCGCTTGGTCGCCGGGTCCGTGGCCAGGGTGGTCTGGACCGGCTGCCACTGGCCTTTTCCGTCCTGCACGTTCAGCGGCTGGTTCGATTCCCGGAACGAGTGGGTGCCATCGGGATTGCGGTACTCGGTCGTGAACATCGAGCGGGACACCGGCGTCGAGCGCTGCGGATCGAAATGAGTCCCTGCACCCCCGTTCAACCGGCTCTGCCCCGCAAAATCCGCCTTCGACGGCGCCTGAGCCGCGGCCGGGACAACGGCAGGGGACGGCAATAAGCCGACCTCACGCGGGTCAACCGGAGACGCTGCGGCCGCCGCCGGCGGCGCGATCACCGCCTCCACACTGCCGGTCAGCAACGCCACGACCAGCACCAAGATGAGCAGTCTCGCTCGGTTCAGAACACGAATATCCAGCAACCGCAGCACGGCACGCCCTCCCCCTGGCCAGCCCGCTTACGCGTGCCGCCTCCACCCGCCCACCGCGAACGTATGCTCCGTGGGGTGAAACCCGAACAAATCGCACGTATGTCGGTTTTGCCCGCATGCCAGGACTTTGACCTGGTCCGCTGCTCACATCGCCGCGACCTCACACCGGCGTTACACCAATGAGTGAGACGAAGAACACAGTTGATGTTCGATTGTCGATGCCGTAGTGGCGCGGGTCAGATGTGGGGCGATAGCGCCGAATTGGGCTACACAATCCCCCGATGGTGAGAGACGGAGAGGTGCGTACGGCCACGCATTGATAGCGGTGGTCGTTGACTACCCTCTGGCGGGTGACCACAGCGATCGATCCGTCCGCTCCCGCCTCTCAGGAGGCAACCGTCCGGCAGAGCAGGGTCGCCCGGCGGACGGCGGTCTACCTCACTCTGGCGACGGTGTCGCTGATCAATCTCATCTCCTACGCCCCGCTCGACGTGCGGGCGCACGAGAAGGCCTGGGGCGACGCGCTCAACTACTACGCCATGTCCGAGCACACCGGGGCCCAGGTCGATAACCCCTTTGCGCTTCGGATGCTGAGCCCATGGCTGGTACACCTGGCCGGCAAGGTGACCGGGCTCCCGCTCGATGTGCTGTGGCTCGGGTTCACCGCTGCGGTCACACTGGCATGCACCGTGGTGTTCTTCGAATTCTGCTGGCGGCACCTCAACCTGCAGCTGTTCACCTCGGCGGTCGCGGCGATCGCGCTCGGCTGCACGTTCTGGTATGGACCCTACGCCTTCAGCAACCCGTTCCTGGTCGACCCGCTGAACAATCTGCTCTATCTCGTCGCGTTGTGGCTGGTGTTCAAGCGCAAGCTGGTGCTCTTCACCGTCGTCATCGTCGTCGGCGCGATCAACAAAGAAACAACATTGCTGCTGGCCCCGTTGTATCCACTGCTGGCCTGGACGCGCGCGCGGTCGCTGCGCGACCGCCAGGTGCTTTTCGGTGTACTGGCCGTGGTGGCTGCGTCGGTGGCATACGTTGGCTTCCGCATGTGGGCACAGCACCTGATCGGGAGCACCTACAGCTTCGGCAGCGGACAAGGAAACCACAGCCTCGCCTCGAACATTGTCTTCGCGCTATCGTCGAACAAGCGCGGCGAGCACGCCGCACTCTTCGACACGTTCCACTTCTTCTGGCTTGTCTCCGGCTACGGGCTTTACCTGCAATACCGCCAGAAAGGCCCGCGTAGCCCCCTGTTCGTGTCCAGCATCTACCTGGCACTCTGCTGCCTCGCCGGACGAATGGTCGCCACAGACACCCAGCGCGTCTTCGTAATGCTTGCGCCCCTGGTCATCGGCGTGGTCGCGGTCACCTTGGACAGCCAGCGCAGCGACATCCGGCGCCTTCTTGTCGTCCTCCTTGCCTTTCTCTATCTCGCGCTCAACCTGCAACTGGTACCCAACGACATGAAATTCCTCGCCGAGGTCGGCGGCCTGGTCTTGTTCGCCGCTCTCGTCTCTCCGCAGACCTGGCTTTCTCGAGGCCGTCGAAGCGCCGCTCCAGCCGACCCGCGGACTGAGGATTTCCCACCACGCCGCGGAACCCTCAGCCTCAGCGAGGAACCGACGACCAGACGGCCGGCCTCCGAGACTCGACCGTGAGGATCACACGCTGACCGCCGAGCCTCAGCATGCCGCGGTGTGACGATTCCTGAGTCGTCTGCGAACTACCGCTGTGACCGATTCGGGGCTCCCCTCGGCCGCCCTCGGAGTGGGCACTGTCCGCAGTGACCGGTCCGCGCTTCGTCGACGGAAAGTGACAGCCACCGGAATCTCCTGTGACCAGGGTGAGGCGGCGCGCCGCTGATTCGTCCGCAACGGCTTCCACCGCACGTCCATGCAGGACGTGTTCGCCGAGTCGGGCCGGTCCGCCGGCGCCGTCTACCGGTACTTCCGCAAGAAGGAAGACCTGATGCTCGGCGTCGCCGCGCAGAACCTGGACGACATCACCGCGGTGCTGCGCGCCGCGGTGGCCGGCGGGGAGCGCAGTCTGTCGTGGTGATGGCCGAGCTGCTGCGTGCCGTCGCCGAGCGGCACGCGAACCGCGATCTCGCGGCCGTCGCGCTGATGGTGTGGTCAGAGGCGCTGCGCAGTCCCACGCTGGCCGAACGGCTGCGAGCGGCCGTGCTGCGCCCACAGACCTTCCAGGTCGGTGAAACCGGCTAGTGCCTGAGCAAGGAAGGTTGGCGTTGTAATCGTGTCGCGTGGACATCCAGGCTGGTGACCGCGAGGCTTGCCGGTGGCGGTGAGCCACGGCACGTACGCCTGGAGCGGCCCTCGACCATGTCGAGCAGCCGTGCAGGTCCGGTGCCGTCACGGATCTCGGTGAGGTCGATGATCACCGTGACGTGCTTGTCGTCACGGCGGGTGTGACGCCACACGTGCTCATCAATCCCGATCGTGGTGACGCCGTCGAACCGGTGCTTGTCATCGATCAGCAGCCGCTTGCCTTCGGCCAGGACGGCGTCGTTGGCGGTGTCTCACGCGACCCCGAGCCCTTCGGCGACCCGGGCGACGGTCAGGTGCTCCGACCACGATCGCTTCCAGCGCCGACCGCAGCCCGCGGCGCGACAGCTTCGCTCGCGGCTCGGCCGCCAGCGTGGTGTCCTGACGCCAGACGTGCTTGCAGTCGGTGCATCTGTAGCGACGACGCACGATGATCTCCAGCATGGTCGGGCGCCAGCCCAGCGTTCGTGCGCCAACCGACGGATGACACTGTCACGCGGGACGCCTTCACCGCCGCAGCGACGGCACCACTGATCGGACTTGACGACCCGGCACGTGATCACCGCGCGGTCTACCTCGCGACGCTGTCCTATGGCTTCGAGGCCGAGCTCGTCGAGTCGGCAGAACGTGGTCAGGTCAGGGCACGCGAAACCCGCCGCCGTATGGCGGGCGGTCACATCTCCTCAGTGATGAGCGGCCTCGTTGGGCGCTCGCCAGGTGCCCCGGTGCGCGCCGGGGCGCTGTCGCGCGATGTCGCAGCCCGGAGCAGGAACAGGGGCGTGGCAAGCAGCAGAAGGCCGGCCAGCCCGATCGCGACCCTCGTCGACGTCAGCGCGGCCAGGACACCCCACGCGAGGGTGAGCAAGGCCGTGGCGAGGCTGCTGCTGATCTGCCACGCCGACAGCGTCCGTGAGAGTCGCTCGTGCTCGATGTGCTTGAGCCGGAAGGTCGCGACCACCGGGTTGAACAGGCTCATCGCGATGATGACACCGAACTCGATGGCCATGACCAGCAGCAGTCCGGCGATGCCGCCGGGGGTGAACGCCAGCCAGATCGGCCACAGGACCGCCCCGACACCGGCGATCTGCATCACCTTGTGCTCGCCGTACTTGGCGACTGTTGGGCCTGCGAGACGCGAGCCGATGAACCCGCCGATGCACGGTACGGCGAAGGCGAGCCCGTACTGCCACGGCGCGAAGTGGAGGTCGCGCAGCATGAGCACCGCGAGCAGCGGCTCGGTCGCCATGAAGAGCCCACCCACAGCCAGCCGGTTCAAGAAGATCGGCCGCAGCTGCGGGTGGTTGAGCAGGTAGCGCCAGCTATCCGGCACATCCCGCAGAGCGATCCTCTTGGTTGTGTCCTTCACGGGAGCAAGCTCGTGTCCGCCGATGGCGGTGATGCCGAGCGCTGAGAGCAGGTAGCTCAGGCTGTCGGCGACGACGGTGGTGGTGTAGCCGAACAGGCCGACTGCTGCACCGCCCAGTGGTGGGCCGATCGCGATCGAACTCCACGTGGTGGACTCGAAGCGGCTGTTGGCCGCCAAGAGGTCGTCGCGGGTTACGACGGACTTCAGGTATGCGCCGCCGGCGGTGGCGAACGCGATCTTGGCGCCCGCAACCACGATCGCGACGAGCAAGAGCTGCACGTAGGTCAGCCAGCCGAACCAGTAGGCCAGCGGGATGGTCGCCATCGCGACGAACCGCAGCAAATCCATGGTGATCATGACGGGCCGCTTGCGGCGGGTTTCGATCCACGGGCCGGTCGGGACGGCGACGAGGGCACCGACGATGAGGCTGGCCGACGAGAGCGCAGAAACGCTGGTAGGGCTGGAATGCAGGACGCTGATGGCGATCAGCCAGAAGGCCCCGAACCCGAGACCGGAGCCGTAGGCGCTGACCGCGTACGCGGCCCACAGCCATCCGAACTGCCGCCCGAGCTTCCTGCGCGCCACGTCGTTCCTCCATCTGGTGTCCACAACCGTCGGTTCTGCTCGGGTTATGCAATCCCGAGCGGCAACGTAGGAGGTAACAACCGATCGGGCGGCGCGCCACAACTGTTCGTTGTGTCTCTAGGGTGGGTGGATGGACCTCGACGCGGTGCGGACCTTCCTCCAGGTCTCTTCGGAAGGACAGTTCCAGAGCGCGGCCGACGAGCTCGGCATCACCCAGCAGGCCGTCTCGAAGCGCATCGGTGCCCTCGAGCGTGAGCTCGGCGTGGTTCT
This sequence comes from Amycolatopsis sp. NBC_01488, assembly GCF_036227105.1. Classification (NCBI taxonomy): domain Bacteria; kingdom Bacillati; phylum Actinomycetota; class Actinomycetes; order Pseudonocardiales; family Pseudonocardiaceae; genus Amycolatopsis; species Amycolatopsis sp. NBC_01488. The sequence continues at coordinate 756,598 of NZ_CP109434.1, forward strand.
CTTCGCCCGCGGACCCCGCGGCGCCACGCTGACGGTCGACGGCCAGGCGTTCCTGCCCCACGCCCACGAGCTGCTCCAGGCTGCGGACCGCGCCCGCGCATCGGTGATGCCCGGACGCCGAGCGCTCCGAGTCGACGTACGGAACCGGCGGACGGCACCGGCCACGCTCCTGCACGCCTTCTATCAGCAACGCCGCGGGCGCGACCTGGACGTTGTCGCATTGCCCGACCTCAATCTCGAGGCGGCGCTGGCCGCCGTCGCGGGCGGCGCCGTGGACGCCACGTTCCGCGGTCTGACCGACCCGAGGAGGCAACTCTCAGGCACGGGACTCTCCAGCGCCCTGGTCATCGAGGACCGCCACGAGCTGCTGGTCGGCCCGAAACACCCGCTTGCAGATGCTCCGTCTGTGACCCCACGCCAGCTCGCCGATCACCCGATCTGGATGCCAGGGCTGCCCAGCGGGGACGAAGTCGCGGCCTACTACGCCGAGCTCGCCGCCACTTTCGGGATCACCATCGACGTCCTGGGCCCTGCGTTCGGGGCCGAGGTGTTGATGACCGAGATCGCCGAGTCGGCGACGCTCGCGAACCTCGTCGGCGAAGGCTCCCGCTATCTCTGGCCCGCGCACTACGACCTTCGACGCATCCCGATCGTCGACCCCACACCGGTCTTCCCGCTGTGGGTCATCTGGCGTACCGACAACCGGCAGCCCGATCTGGCCGAGCTGCTCGCCTTCCTCGAAGCCGACTTCGCCGGCCGACAAGGCAACGGCAGCTGGCGCCCGTCCTGGGCACGCCACGGCCACTAGTCAGAGCTGCCGCAACTCTGGTGAACAGCCGCGACGCTGTCACCGTGTCAAAGCTCCCAGTCCACCCTCATCTGTGATGAGCCAGGAATCCGCGCGACATGATTGCCGAAGACCGCTATTGCTCGACACCACCCTCCGAGCGCTCGCGGGCACACAAGCCATGAGCAACACCGCAGAAGCCAGCGTCCCGATCGGCATTTCACGACGAGCGACAGCTTTGTCACCCAAGACTCGGGAGCAGGTTCTCCACGATCATGCCGAGTTGTCCAGCGAGTCCACGGGTAGAGAGCACATGTCGACATCATGCTGCGTGAGGTGCACACAAGTCCGGCGTGCACCTCACGCGCTTTCGCGGCATCGACATTCCACTTGCTGTTCGACGTGTTGACAGGTCATCGCAGGCTCCTCTGCCGCGAGATCGTCACGACGCAGGCCCAAACCGGTGCGCGTCATAGTCTTGAGCTGAACGCTATCGCAATTGCGGCAATACCGATCGGTATGTATGATTTCGATCGTTCCCACACATCGTGCGCCAATAATCAAGGGCACACGGTCAACCTACTGGAGAATTTACATGGCGCAAAAAGTACTTGTCGAGATGCTGGACGACCTCGATGGCAGTCCCGCCGCCCACACGGTCCCGTTCGGCCTCGACGGCGTCAGCTACGAGATCGCCGGCGTAATGAAGCGTGGATCTCCTTCTCGCGCAATAAGGACATTTGTGGCGCACTGCCCGGGAGCGCGGGTGAGGAACCGACCCAACGGCCGACAGTTTTACTACTTGATCCACCCATTCTGACGAGGTGGCGACCATCAGTTTCAAAGCAACACTCTCGGTCCGCGCCATGGTCGCGACGGCGGCCGGGCCGAGCATTCCGATGTCCGGCCAGCAGCGGGAAGGGGAGGCGAGGCAGCCTGCAGCTCCCCGCGGGCAGGTCGAGCTCGCCTTCGTCGTCACGAAAGATCACGCGGTCTTCTGACTGCACGCCGACCACTAGCGCAGCGACGTGGCCGCCCACGAGGTGCGGGCTGCGCAAGTTCGCTGGCCGACCGCCCGCCGCTCAAGGCCGCCAAGGGCCGGCACCTATCCAAGCTCTGCGACGGTGACCTCGGTGACGTCAGTCGCTACAGCCAACTCTGCGCAGTAGTCGTCGACCCCTACCACCCAGATCGGTGGCAACCGCGCGGCAAACTGCCGCACCGTCACGTCCACGACCACGTTGCCTTCCAGCAGTGCCGCACGGTGCATGAACGCCACGGCCCTGGTGGAAAATACATCGAGCCAGCCGACCACGGCTGTCTCGTCCGCCCGGAGTCCGATCGAACGCAACACGTCGACAACCGTCGGCGTCCACGTCAAACAGTCGCCATCGACAGGTCGGTCAGGCAACCGTAGCCGATCCTCAGGAGATCACAGACCTCGCTATGACCGCCGTCATTCCCGCTCAACTTTGTTGTCACGACAGGCATTCCATTGGCCTTCGAGGACCAAATGAGCGCGGACACCAAGCTCGCGCCCGATCTGGCTCATGTGCTCTGGTGGTGCCAGCGTCACGACAGTCCAAATCTCGCGACCGCATCTGCGCTCAGAGCCACGCCTACGACAGCGACGGCTCGGCTTGACCAAGACCCAGCACGTCGGCCGCAAAGCACGTTCGGGCGGGCTGTCTTGAGTCAGGAGGAGGGTCGGTCGAGTGCCTCGTTGACACGCCGTTCGCGTTCGAGATCGGCCTCTGTCGGGGCGAGTCGGAAGCAGGAAAGGCGGACGCGTGCAAGCGCGCTACGGCGGGGACGAAGCCGCCAGTTGGCGAGCGCCGGGGTGTCGACGATGCACTCGAACGCTGCATCCGGCTGCTGGATGTGCCGGATTAACGCTTCCCATACGATGCCCGCCGTCGTCGGAGCAGACAGGTCAGAGAACCCGCCGAGGTCGACGAGCGTGTCGACAACACCCGTCGCGTAGGCCATGCCCTCTTTCCCGCTTTCATTGAGATCTCCTTCGTCAAGTCCACGCATCGCCCATGAAAGGCAAGCCCGGCAAGGGTCACGGCGGCGGGCATGTGAGGCCATGATATCGGCTCGTCGGGGCACGTGAGCCGCCGGTGGTAGCGGAGGCAGACGCCTGTAGTGGACGCCCAGCAAGAGCCTATCTGGCCCTCACACAAAATACGCCTTCAGAGTCAAAGCTGGCAGAGCGGAGCAGTGTGCCGTGGCACCGCCATCGAGCCGACGCATTCGCGCCCACCCGCACGGTGACCGCTTGACGCGCCGAAGAAGCCAGACCCACAACGCATCAGCGCGGCGTCTCACCCTCGCCAACCCCGCTGCGCCGGCCGATAGACCTGGAACCGCCCCAACAGGGCCCAGCGGCCCAGCGTGAACGCTGACGCTGCCGGGTCAGGTCAGGCTGGATGACGGCGCACCATCACGCGCTCGGGTCTGTCTCCCAGATCGACACGTGTTTAGTGCTTTCAGCAGTGAGCTCCGAGCGGTCCCAGTCCGCCCAGCGGTACTTCAGGCTCATCCCGGCGATGCGCGCCATGAGGTCCATCTCGGCTGGCCAGGCATACCGGAAGGGAATTCGACGGAACCGCCCCGTCCCGTCCGCTGACACGGTGACGTGATTCGACGTGAACTGCTGCGTGACGACGTCATACTGGTCGAACCCGACATAGCCGCCGCCGTCGGCGCTGGGCGCCACCGCGAACGGGACGGCGTCCTGCCCGGGCGGTAGGCGACGCAGGTCCGGCAGGCCTACCTCGACGAGGAACAGCCCGCCCGGCCGCAGATGTGCGGCCGCATTGCGGAAGACGTCGACCTGACTATCCTGTGTGGTCACGTTGCTGATCGTGTTGAACACCAGATAGACCATCGAGAACTGACCCATCACCCGCGTCGTCGTCATATCGCCGATCGTGACCTCGACCGCGTCGCCGCCCGGCTTGCCCGCGATCCGCGCCGCCATCGCCCGGCTCAGCTCGATCCCGCTCACCAGCACACCGCGAGCGGCCAGCGGCGCGGCAATCCGCCCGGTCCCGACGGCGAACTCAAGTACCGGGCCGTCGGCCAGGTCTTCGAGAACGTCCACTGCGGGCGTCACCACCCCAGGCGCGTTCGCACCGCCCGGAGAGTCGTAGCTCGCAGCCACGCTCTCGGGGAACCAGCCGTCCGCCGGGTCATCTCCCGCCTTCGTCTCACCGATCACGATCGCCGACGCTACGCCCACGACCGTGCGCCCACACACCATTTTCGACGCCCGTTAAGGCCACGACACCCGGTCGCTCGGCATCGCCCCGATCACGAGGTCGACACCAGCAACATCCAGACCACCGAGCAGGCGATCGAACCAGCCTCACACGCGAGCACGTTCATCCGTCTACGGCTGCGCGCCTTGATCAGTACGCCGACAGATGGCTCTACACGTTGACTTGACAGGGAACATCATCCAGACCGGCGCCCAGTCCTACTGCCTAGCCCACGCGGGAGTCCAAGACACCAGCAACGCCGCGGCCCGACTACGAGTCGACCTGGCCGCCAACTCCAGCAGCCGACCGCGCGGACGAGATCAGCTGGGTCAGCACATCCTCATCGATGGTCTCCGAGTATCCGCACCACAAGCAGCACCAACTGTCGCCTTCCCGACCCACCCCGGCCAAACACCGCGGACAGGTCGGAATGAACCCCGCCCACCACACCTTGCCTGCCTCGACCGATCGCGACGTCATGGCGATCATCCTAGCGGTCGGCATGCCCGCGAAAACTCCGCAAGAACGTCCATCGGCCGCGGCCCACCTCAGAGGACGACGGCGGACAGTACTCGCCGACATTGATCACGAAGTTGAGCGTCAAATGCGGTCAGATAAGGCGAACATCTGCGGTCCGTTCCCACTGGCTACAACCACACCTGGCACACCGCGGTGGAGAGGGTTCCGACAAAAGTGCGCTGGCGGTGGACGGTACCGTCACTGTGGCAGCGTTCCAGCCCTGGCCGTCCGCCCGCGGCCTACGGCATGCCGGAAATGAACGAGGCTTCGACGCGTAACGCCGCATGTCTGCCCGCCGCACGACCCGGTGTTTGACGTGCCGCCACCACGCGTTCAGGCGAGCTTGCGTACGAGTTCGCGCAGCCAGTCGCCGTATGCGCCGCTGGCATGCACGAGCTCGGGTACGAGGTACGTGGACGTTCCGGCCGAGCGGATCTGCTGATCCAGGACCGGCAGCACGATGATCCGCAACGAGAACGGCGCGGCCTTGTGACCGATCTCAGCTTCCACTGCCCGGACGACCGCGCCTTCTCGCCCCGCCCCTTGGGCACGTGCTGCCCGGAATGCCCTTATTCCGGCCCGCTTGCGAGTCGAATGCCACGCGTTGGCCGCGCCCCACCGTGTGCTGACCACGTGCCGAAGCGCCGGATAGCCGTCAAGGCCTTCGAAATCCGGTGGGCTGAACCTGTTCAGGTCAGCCATGTCCAACGGTTTCGGGGGCCCACTGAGCGACGGCGGGGCGAGCAATGCCCGCCACCACCACAGCCACCCTTCGACCAACTCGCCACCCGAAGGCAAGGACGGCTCGGGCACAGGGTCCACGTCCGGTGGGCCAGTCACCAGTCCGTCCGCTGGCACGTCGATCCGTTCCGCAGCCCGGAACCACAATGCCCACTCCAGCTGGTGATCCCACTGGTCGATGCTGATCGACCACGATGCCGTTCCAGCAGAGCGCACGCATCCTCCTCCATCGAGCGGGCCGCGGCAACGAACGTACTCTTCTGCCGAATTGAGCGCGTGCACGTGGGCAGATCGACATACTCTGCTCGTGTGATCGAGATCGGCTCGCGGGCGTGCACACTGCCAGCGCCTCCTTCCGTCGTCTGGGACTCCGCCAGTGGGGAACTACGGTGGACGTCCTTAGACTTTGGTCGCCCCGGAAGGACTCGACCCTACTTTCGACGCGGGCCGAATGGCCTAGCATGCCTGGGTTTCCCGTCGATCGTCCGATGACATCAGGGTTTGGAGAGGGTTAACGTACCTTGCTGATCAGGGGACACCCGGGGCGAGGTGCGCTGTATGTTCGGTTTCCGCCGGTTTTTGCGCCTGTTGGGCATAGTCGTCGTGGCCGTGGTCACCGCAGCGTTGTTGACCTCGGCGGCAGGGCACGTGATCGGGCTCGAGGGCGAGGATCACGACGCCGACAGCGGTCAGGTCGACGAGGACGAGGACGCCGGCGGTCCGCAGGCGCCGGCGGACTATCTCGACGACAAGTTCACGTCGTTCCAGACCGTCACCGACGATCAGGTGCGGCAGGCAGAGGCGCAGGCCGCGGCCTTGCCTGAGAACGGCAACGGCTGGCGTCTGGTCGGACCGTCCAACGTCGGCGGACGGATCAGTGGCCTCGTGGTCGACCCACGCCGTCCAGACACGATGTATGTCGCGGCAGCAGGCGGTGGCGTGTGGCGCAGCACGGACGCCGCCGCCACGTTCCAGCCCGCATGGCCGTCCGGCCTACCGCAGGCGATCGGCTCTTTGGAAATGGGACGGGACGGCACGTTGTGGGCCGGCACGGGCGAGGCGAATCCGTCCGGCGGCGGCCTGACGTTCTTCGGAAATGGTGTGTACCGGTCAACCGACGGCGGTCGTTCCTGGGATTCCTGGGGCCTGACCCGAAGCAGCTCGATCGGCAGGATCCTGGCCGACCCGGTGGATCCCCAGCGCGTGTACGCAGCCGCGACCGGCAACCTGTCCGGAACGGCTCAGCAGCGTGGCATCTACCGGCTGTCCGGCAACGGCCGGGATTGGCGGCTCGTGCTGCCGGCGCCGAACAAGACCACCGGTGGCGTGGACCTCGCGATGGACCCGGCCAACCACAACCGGATCTACGCCGTGCTGTGGGACCACCAGCGCAACAACGGCGCGCGCGTCTACGGCGGCGTCGGCTCCGGACTGTTCCGTTCGGACAACGGCGGCGACACGTGGACACGGCTGGAGAACGTGATCGGCACCGCGTCGACCGACCAGGCCGGCACCGGGCTGCACAGCGATCCGAGCCTCGGTCGCATCGGCATCGCCGTCGCACCGAACGACCCGAACCGGGTCTACGTCATCTCCGCCACGCAATACGGCCCGGACAAGGGTTTCTACGTGTCCAACGACGGCGGGAACTCGTTCACGCCGGGTGGGCACGCCGGCGGCAGCAGCGGTTACGCCTGGTGGTTCGGAAAGATGTGGGTCGACCCGCAGCACGAGAACCACTTGTTCTCCGCGGACGTCAACCTGCGGGAGTCCAGCGACAGTGGCGCGACCTGGCAGGTGTCCAACGGAGTCCACGCCGACCAGCACGCGATGCAGTGGGATCCGAACAAGACCGGCCGGGTCTACCTCGGCAACGACGGCGGCGTCTACCGGTCGGACACCAACGGCGCGTCGGGCGACTGGATCCACGCCACGTACGAGCCGTTCAACCAGTCGTATCACCTCGCTGTGGCCCAGGACGATCCCACCCGGCTGGCCACTGGCCTGCAGGACAACGGAAGCGTCCGGACGTGGACACAGACGACCCCACCCGGTGACCTCACCCAGTGGAACGCCTACGGCGGCGGCGACGGGCACGAGGTGCTGATCGACTACAGCGACCACAACGTCTACTACGAGTGTTCGCAGGTCGGTGTCTGTCATCGGCACGTGGACTCGGGCGGGAACTCGCAGTCGGTCAACTTCGGCACCCGGCACTCCGACCGGATCACCACGGACGCGCCGGTCGTGCTGGATCCCACCAACCCCAAGGTCGTCTACTTCGGGGGCAACGTCCTGGACCGGTCGACCGACGGTGGCGTCACGTTCACCCAGATCAGCCCGCCCGGCGATTTCCTGACCGGTCCGGTGCCGCCGAACGAGAACGACCAGGGTCCGTTCTACGCCAACGAGTACGCGACGATCACGTGGATCGCGCCGGCGAAGACCGACCCGAACACGATCTACGTCGGCACCGATATCGGCCGGCTGTGGAAGACCACGGACCTCGGCGCGACGTGGACCGAGTTCACCGGCAAGGGACTGCCGACGCGGTGGGTCAACGCGATCGTCGTCGACCCCACTGACGCCAGGCACGCGTTCGTGGCGTTCTCCGGCTACCGCGAGGGCGATCTCGCCGCCAACATCTGGGAAACCACCGACGGCGGGAACTCGTGGGACAACATCAGCGGGCGACTTCCGAACGCGCCGGTTGAGATGATCACCTACGACCAACCACGGAAACGGCTCTACGCGGCCACCAACCTCGGTGTGTTCGTCAACCGTGACGGCCGGGGCAACTGGCGTCGCCTGGGCCGCAGCCTGCCGAACACCTCCATTTTGGACATCAAGATCACGGGTGACGGCCAGAACCTCTACGCCGCCACCTTCGGCCGCAGCGTCTGGTCGATCCGGATCGACGACTGACGCTTCTCAGCGGCTACCTCACCAGCGCGATCGCCCTCGCCGAGGCCACGTCCGGACAGATATTGACGTCCTGTCATGCCGACGAGCGGGCCCTACATCTCATGAGCTGGCGCTCGACACGCAGACCCACCGGGGCCGCCGGTCGAACAGCTCCCATAGGTCCTCACCGCGCACACCACGCGACTGCCGGATCGGCACGGATGCTCAGCTCGTTGCACCAACATCCGCTGCCGACATCAAGTGGACAACCTGACGAAGAGGTGACATGAATTGTCAGAGGCGGTACGCAGCGCAGTCGGCGCGTAGCTGGTCGTACTCAGTGGTCTGCCGTCCTTCGACTGTCGGACGCGGGCCGAGTGCGTCGCATCCCGGAGGCACTCGGTAGACGATCCGGTAGCGAATCAGGCGGATGGCGGTGTCCAGCCAGTCGGGCCAGTCCCGCCCGGCTATGCCGCATCCCAGAGCGAGGTCCAACCAGAGGGGCAGCACTTTCCCGCCGTCGAGGACGGGATAGAGGTAGGCATCGATGTTCTGGTACAGGTCGCGTTCGGCCTGTTCACCCCGCTCGGCGCGGTGCTGGAGCTCGGCCCTTTTCTGCGAGGCGGTGTCCAGGTCGTCCTGTGCCCGGCGCGCATCGGCCTTCACGTGAGGAAGCACTTGAGCGAGACGCGTTGCCTCCTTTCGGTTACCGGCCCACCGCTCCAATAGCTGGGCCAGCGCCCTTCTGCTCGTCGTCGGATCCACTGTGGTCAGTTGACGAGCGGCCGTGACGGCTTCGCACACATGGCGCTGATACGCGGCGTCCTCGTCGCGGTACTGCTTGATCCGGGCCGCCGGCTCCTGGGTGTCCGTCATGCGGCGCAACTGGTGCGCTGCCTCCCTGCCCTCGGCCACCAGCCCGCCGAGTGCGGCCTGGCCGACCGCCCAATCGTCGATCTCGGCCCTCATTCCCGGCGCCTGAATCATACTGATCTGCCGTTTCAGGACAACGCACTGGCGCTGTGCGCTTTCTGCATTCTTCGCGACCGAGGTCATCTCCTGCCGCAACACGGCGAAGTTCTTGTCCACAGAACTGCTTTGCTCGTCGAAGAGCTCCTTCCACGCCTTTCCCGTCTTGTCGAGCCTGGTGTCCACCTCCTGGATCCGCTCGCTGACCGCGGCGGCCAGTTTTCGCTGCGATTCGGCGACGAGCGCTCTGGTGCTGTTCAGCTCGACCCGCAGTTTTTCCGGTTCGAGCGCGACGACCTGGATCGCGTTCTCGAACATGGCCACGACTTTGATGAAGGATTCCTTGATCGGGCCGGTGATCCTCGGGTCGGAGATGCGCTGGACGCCCAACGCCCATTCGTGCAGACGGCGCATCGTGCTCGTCAGCTCGTCGCGGCCATCAGACACGTCGGCCTCCCACGGCCAGCAGGACGGCGCCGGACGTCACGGCCACCACCGTCATGACGAGCAACGCCGCGTTCCACCCACCGAAGACCGCCAACGCCAGGGACACCAGGCCGGCCACCAGACCGGCCCACCCGCCGAGCCGGCACAGCCGGGTGGCACTTGCCTTTGCCCGGCGCCGCTGCAGTTCTCGCAGCGCGTCATCGAGTTCGTCGGCGACCACGGCGAGGTGACCGAAGTCCTTGGACTCCTCGTCGATCGCGTCCCAGCGACCGAGAGCCTGCCGAAGGTTTTCCTGCAGTATCCGAATTCTTTCGAAATCTTCATGGGTCTCGTTGAGCTGCATGTGGCGCCCCCGGCTCGTCCTTCAGGGTGAACATCGAAATGTACGCCCTGAAGGCGCGGCGCCGGTTTTTGTTGCTTCACCGATCCGCTGGTGCAACATTGGTGGCGTGACCCCACCGCGGCGAGGCAGGCCGAACACCGTCCCCGACGACATCGGAAAAGATCTCTTCGGCACCGTGTCCAACCGGAGCGCGGCGCGGTGGCTGTTGCGGTCGTGCCCGACGCACTCGCCCGATCCGGCTCTGTCGACGGTGCGCGGGTTCGCTACGGCCCTGAACGGACCCTCGCACCCGGGCACGGATGCGAGCACGATATCCCGCTGGGAGCGGTTGACCACGAGGATGCCGGCGGCGGCCGTCGCTCGCTACGAAAAACTGTGCAACCTGCCGGCAGGACAACTCGCGGCGGTCCTGACGAGTTTGGGCCAGCAACCGCACCGCGCCGCCTTCGACCACACGATGCCGGCCGTGCGATCCCGCATGGCGGACCTGCTCGACCGGTGTTTCGGGGCGGACGAATTGAGCGGCGTCGACTGGCTGGAGCTCATCGAGTTCCTGGTCACCTCCGAGAACCTGTTGCCGACGCGGCACTGGCACCTGCTGGCGACGCGGCTGCTCACCGAGATGTCCGTCTCAGTCGGCTGGCACTACCTGCACCGCCTGACCGCCCTCCACCGCCTCCACCGCCACCCGGAAGCCGGCCGCGTACTCGTGCCGGTGATCGCCGAGTTCATCACTTCCCGGTCCTGCCAGGTGATCGCCGATCCCCTGGCCCTTCTGGCGGCCAGTCCGCAACCATCGGCCCAGCCGGTGCTCATGCGGCTGCTCCGGCACCCGCCCGACGAGCACCACCTGCGCGCGGCGATGGTCGCCTGGTCGGTGCGCACCACCCCCACGTCGGACGACGTCGTGCGCCGCATCGCCGCCGCGGCCGCCGGGCACCTGCTCGACCCGGGACAGCCGCCCGCGGTGCGGCGAGCAGCGGCCGACCTCCTCGCCACCTGCCCCGCCGACCGGCTCGACACCGGCGTGCGCCATATCCGCCGGGGGCTGCGGGTGGACCAGGATCTTCGTGCCGTCCTCAATCACCGCGCCCTGATCACCCCCACGTCGAACGCGTCCGTGGTCACCACACTCACCGAAGCCGTCCAGGACGCCGTCGACGACGGCTCAGCTCTCCCCGGTCTCGTCCACCAGGCGTTGTACAGCACGAACAGCGACGCGAAGGTCAACGCTGTCAACGCGCTCGGCGCGTCACCGTTCCGCGCGACGCTCGTGGCGGCAGCCTGCCGACACCTCGCGGAGCTGGACAGCACCGCCGGCCCGACGACGTGGCGGCGCTGGCCGATCTCGTGGGCAGTCTCGGCGACGCCACGCATCGACAGTCCCTGGAGTCCGTGTTGACCACCCCGGCTCCCGGCGCTGTCGCCGCGGCCGCCGAGGGACTGGCACACCTACCCGGTCGTACCGACCCCGCCACCTGGCTGCGGGTCTTGGCGCTGCACCCGAGGCCAGACATCGTCAGAGCGGTCGCCTACGCGGCCGGTATGAACCAGGACCGCGCGACCCTCTGGACCCTGCGTGCCGACGCCAGAGTGAGCCAACGAGTGACGTGGTGGCTGCACCTGCCGGCTGCCGCCCAGCGCAGTGCGCGCCGATGACGGCCCGCTACTGCCTCGCTTGCGCCCAGGGCATAAGTTTTCCGGCGAGCGCCCGGCTGAACGGGCGCACCAGATTCTGCAGTAACCCGTCTCGTGGGCGACGTGGACCCGCCGACCTGCCCCTCCACATGAAGCTCGCCAGCGCACGCTCGTGCCGTTGAGCGGCGGCAGGGTGACTGGATGCAACCGGAGGTGCGCCTGCGCCTTGCCTCGTCCTTCGGCGCCACGGCAAGCGCCTACGACCAGCACCGCCCGGACTACGCGTCGGCCGCGGTGCGCTGGGCGCTGGCGCCCGCACCAGGCCCGCGAATCCTGGACCTTGGAGCCGGCACCGGCGAGCTGACCAGCACACTGGTCGCGCTGGGCGCCGACGTCATCGCGGTCGAACCCGAACCAGCGATACTGACCGAGCTCCACCACGCGCTGCCGGATGTCCGAGCCCTGGCGGACAGTGCCGAGACGATTCCGCTGCCGGACGCATCCGTCGATGCCGTGCCAGCCGGAAACGCCGTGCACTGGTTCGACATGACCGTCGCAGCGCCCGAGATCTCCCGGGTACTCGCACCTCGTGGCGTCCTGGCCGGCCTCTGGAACGTCATGGACGACCGTGGCGACTGGGTCGGCGGACTCGATCGGGTTAGGGCAGCGCAGCCATCGGCCCCCGTGACACATTCAGCACCTGGCGTGCCGCGACGGCGGGCTTGTCCCTTCCGACCCCGGTCTGGGTGTCGGGTTCGGCTCTCCGGAGCAGGCCGAGTTCCCGCACGGGCAGCGTCGCACCGCCGACCCCCTCCTCGCGGCCATCGCCACCTGTGCGGGGGTACTGGTCATGCCGGACCAAGAGCGAGACGCCACGCTCGACCGGATCCGCGCTTTCCTCGCGAGCAGGCCCGAAACCTCCAACGGCGAATTCACCCTTCCGATGCTGACGGGTGTGCTGCGCGTCCAGCAGCTGTGAAAGCGTCGACGACCCGGCGCTGCGGCGAGCGATTCGCGGTTCGTCGTACACAACACTCATAGCGCTGACCGGTGACTGCCCGACGCGCGCTCATGCCGCGATGAGGTCACCTGCCAAGGTGTACCGTCGGGGTCGATCGTGTCAGACTGACGGACTGGCATCACTACACGTTCTAGCGACATCGCCGAGAGACATGATGGACATTACGATCGCGGCCCATTGGGAAGGTGACGCGCCCGAGCGCGAACCTGCCGCACGTGCGGCCCTGATCATCACGCAGGCTTCCGACGAAGTCTCGGCAACAAGCCTCAACAGGCCTGCTGGCGACAGTCTCTCACCAATTACGGTGGAGCAAATCTGGAGCACAGCCACGATGCCAACCGCATTCAACTGCACTGGACCGCACTCAACGGCAGCCAACTGCGCCACGCGACCAGCAGGTTCTCCATAACCGCAGGTCAGAGCCATGATCGGCCCTGGCAGTGAGGGGGTCAGGGGTTCGAGTCCCCTTAGCTCCACCCTGGAAGCCTTACTCCAGAAATGACCCGCTGAGGGTGATGTGGAGTTGGCCGACGAACGTCCGAGCGAGTCAGCGTCGTACCCTTCCGAGGATGCGGCGCTGGTGTCGTTCTGGGGCAGCGTGCTTCGCTGGGCCGCTGTCCGGGTGTGGCTGACACGATACGAACGGTAGCCGTCCACGATCGCACCGAAGGGTTCGCGTAGCTCGTGCTCGGTGATCTTGCTGCCGTCGACATACAGCTTGGTGAAGAACACCTTGTTCAAGATGGCCCGTACTGTCTCGTTGCCCCGCTCGTAGGCCTCGTGAGGCTGGGCAAGCAGTGCCAGCGCCGCGTAGAAGACTTCACGGCCGACGTCGAGCCGCTGTTCTGACCGGTCAAGCGTGTCCTTGAGTTCGGCTTGCTCGTGGTGGATGCTGTCGAGCTTGGCGCGCAGCTTGTCTTTCGGCCAGCCTTCCTCGGCCGCGAGGTCGAGGTAGTAGTCCTCTTTGCGGTCGAGCTTCGTGAGCCGAGCTTGGAAGTCGGCGCGCAGGCTGTCGGTCAGCTCGGAGTTGGCGCTGACCGCTTCGTCCACGCCTGCCCGTACCTTGTCGAGCCATTCCTGGGGCAACGTGACGGCATGCGCATAGTGGGCGACGACCGCCTGTTCCATGATCTCGACGGGGACGCTGGGCATGTCGCACAGGCCGTCCTGGCGACCCCGGCAGTACCAGTACATGTACTCGCCGCCGTGACGCCCTTCGGCCCGCTGGATGATGAAGCGGTGCTGGCAGCGTCCGCACCAGACCACGCCTTTCAGGTAGTGATGGTGGGTGCGGTAGCGGGTGTGCCCTTCGGTGTGGCTGGCGAGGACGCGCTGCACGCGCTCGAAGAGCTCCTCGCTGACCAGGGCCTCATGCCGTCCGGGGTATTCGATCCCGTCGTACTCGACATACCCGAGGTAGTAGCGGTCGCGCAGCAGCGGGCCGATCTTCTTCTTGGAGATGGGACCGCCGGGGTAGCGTCCGGTCATCGGCATACGCAGCCCGGCTTGGGTGAGCTTTCGGCACAGCGACTCGTACGTCTCCTGCCCGGTGGCGAACAGCGCGAAGGCCATCGGTATGTACTTGGCCCGCTCCGGGTCGGGTACGACCGTGTTCACCTTGTGCCCGTCGATCAGCAGCTTCTCGTTGAGGTAGCCAAGTTTGGCGCGGCCGATGGTGCCGCCGTTGCGCGCCTTGTTGGCCATCTTGACCTTGATGTCCTCACCGCTCAAGCGGACTTGCAGCCAGTTGAAGACGTCCGTGATGGCCTTCATGGCTTCGCCCATCGCGCCGTCGCCGAACTCTTCCTTCGCGGACTGGAGCTTCACGCCAAGTTTGCCGAGTGCGACTTCGGTATTACCAGCGTCGATGTAGTTGCGGAAGGCGCGGGATCGCATATAGATCAGGACACAGTCGACGTCGCGTTGTTCGTGTATCCGCCGCATCATGTCGCGGAAGACCGGCCGCTTCTCGATGGTCTGCGCGGAGTTGCCCGGCTCCACATATTCCTCGATGATCACTGCGCCCATCTGGCGCGCCTTGTCGTGGCAAGCCTTGCGTTGGGTGTCGATCGAATTTCCGTCGGAGTCGAGATCGGCGTCAGTGTCCATCTGACGCTTGGAAGATACCCGCAGATACAGAACGACCCGTTTGACCGGATTCGTCACAGCATCTTTGACGGTAGTGGTGCCCACGGACACGTACCCTTTCTATTAAGGAACGAGCAGTGTGCTTACGCGGCACACGCTGAGTAGGATGGATCGTTGACCGGCGTCCGGGCGACTGCGCGCCAAAACTTAGGCGCGCCAATTAGCCCAAGCTTTTCCAGCCGGGTTTGCATAGCCTCATACGAGACGTTGAACGCACTGGCCGCCAAGGCGGTATCTTGCATATCAAACCAGGCACGCTTCACAAGCTCTGTCGGCATAAGAACATGTGCGGCGAAATCATTGGCGATAGCCTCGATGAGTTCGCTGCGATTCTGCTCATCGCGGCCCAGTTTTGCGTAGAGGACAGGATGGTCATAGAAGTCGAGAGCGTGTTTAAGCTCATGCAGAACACTAAAGCGCTGCCGGGTATAGGGTTCGTTTTCGTTAATGAAGATCCGGAGCTCCCCGCCGGGCTTGTCCATAGTCAGGCCGCTATTCTCGCCAAGTACGTAGCTTGGCACCAACAAAACCGGTATCGCGGTCTGCTCGAATAGCCACTGCACGTCAACCGCTGGAGTGTTCTCGTCGGCCAGGGCACGCACTTGGTACGCTTGCTCCCGGCCGTCGTGAAGGTTCTGGCCGTAAGTCATTGGCCGCCTCGGCACGAATGAGCGCCAGTAATCAATCAGGGCAATCATGTCTTTCTTGCTCGGCTTCTTCACTCGGTGCCTCCTTCTGCTTATGTAGGTATTGCACGAGGCCAGCTAACATGTCAGCCTCCTCTTCGGTGGCACCAAGCGCGCGCAGGAAGTAGTCGCGCGGTTTCGGTAAGATGCTGGAGGGCTTGATGCCGATACATTCGAGCAGTTCACTTGGGTCAACGTGGAGCGCCTCTGCTATTTTTTGCAGCAGCTCGGCTGACGGGTTCTTCTTGCTCCCTTTTTCTAGGTGTGCAATGTAGCCGTGATCCACACCAACTTCGCCCGCGAGCTGTCGCAGCGTCAGCTTCGATTGCTCCCGCGCGAGGCGAATGCGGTGCCCAAGTTCGTTGTCGTTCACATGGCCCTCCTGCTTAACAGGTCCATTGTCCCATATTAGTGGTCTATAGACAACGAGTAGAATGTACAACGCTCACCCGTCGAGAACGTTAACTAGATGGGGTACTGCCTGCTCAAAACGCACCGCATGAATCAGGCGATCAGCCGGGTCAGGAAGGCCCGAAACCAGCTCTTGTATAGCCTTTAGCCTGTTTTCGATGACCAATGGCTTTTCGTGCGACACAACGACCAATACGCGTGGAATGGTGCCGTCAGGGCCGACTTGCCCGGCATTGGCAAAGTCTACGTAGGCCAGCAGCTTGTGTCGCAGCGTCGGCAAGCTCTCGGTGGCCCTGTCCAGCTCAATCACCCACGAGTCCTCAATGTTGCCAGCCTGCAGCAGGAGCGAGGCGTCCGGCTTCATCAGACCGCCGAACCCGTTCGGGTAAGCCGCCGTCGCCTCGACCGCCCACCGAGCCAGCGTCACGGCGCCAGTTTGCTCTTGCTCACGGAGCTGCACACCCAACTCGCTGACGTCGAGGCTGTGCTTGAGAAACCGTTCGCCGGGCGTCCACGGCCGCCGTGCGCGCGTCGGCAGCTTGACGGCCGACTCAGCAGCAAGCAGCGGCAGGACGCGCTGACCGGCGATACCCGGCGCGAACACCAGGCCGTCGCTGCCGGATCGCGCTCCGCCGACTCGGCGATCCAGGATGGCCAGCACGCCGAGCGTGACGAGGCGAGCGAGGACCTTCCGGCGAATACGATCACGAGCAGTAGGCGCGATGGTGACGAAATGTAGTCGACTGAGTTGGGCTCCGCTGAGGACTCGGTTACGACCAACGTCTACCAAGATGGCGCGATCACGGTCGCTCAGGCTGTCGAGGATACGTTCGAGTGCGCGGCCCCTCAGCCGGGCCGCCGTCACGACGAACCTCTGGGTGGGGGTACGTGAGTCGTTGGACAAAACGGCGATGCTCCCTCGCCTGACCTCGGAAGACCGCCCGGCGCACTCGACGCGACCGGACCGCCGAGCGGTGCGGCGAACGGACCGGCAATCATGATCGGCCTCCGCGGCTTCGCCGACCGAATGCAGCACCACCGCTGGTCGATCCGGGAGGCGCAATACGGGCCTTGATCACTGCTTCGACCTCCGCTCGCGGGACGCCGTAGCGTTGCCGGCTGGCTCCCGCCAGCTCGTCAGCGTCCCGGAGCACCGGCCCGAGCGGCAGGGTCGTCATGGTGAGCGGCGGTAGGGTAACGCCGTTGACACACGGCTTCATGGCCACCTCGTAGCGCGCCAGCCCGGTGAGGTCGTCCGCAGTCAGAGGCGCGAAGTGTTTGGCGAGCAATACTGCGTCGTCATGCTGCACCCTGAAGCTGAGCTGGGTCAGTACCGTCCCGAGCAGCGCAGCCCGTATCGACTCCGGCGCTTGGCTCAGGTACTGCATGGCGGTGACAACGCCGAGACCCAATCCTCTGGCCTGGCTGTACATATCGGCCAGCGGCACTGGTAGGCGCATGACGTCCGCCGCCTCGTCGATGTAGGCGAACACGGGGTGCCGCTTCTCCGCAGGCACGCGCACGCGCGCCAACGTGGCTTGCCAGAACAGGGAGATGATCAGCGAGCCGAGCAGGTTGGCCGTTTCAGTACCCAGCGTGCCCTTCGCCAGGGAAACCAGGACGACTGATCGGTCCCGGAAGACTGAGCGCAGGTCGACACCGCACGACTGACCGACCATGAGCTTGATCGCGGTCCGGCTGGTGAAGGCTTCGACCTTCGTCAAGATCGGCGCAATGACCTGCTGACGCTCACCATCGGACAGTGCATCGTGACGGAGCCAGTACGCCCGCACGGCGTCAGGCACACCGGGCTGTCCAACCAGGAACCGCCGGAAGGCTGGTTGTGTCAGCAGCGGCACCAATTCAGCCAGAGTCAGAGCCGACCCCTCGGCACCGTGTCCGTTGGTGAGGAGCGTGAGCCCCATCCGTAGGAGTGCGTCCGAGCGAGGGCCCCAGAAATCCGACCAGATAGAGCGGAAGACATGTAGCACGTTGTCCACCACCAGTTCGCGGCTCGCTTCATCGCGCGCCTGGCCGAGGACGTTCAAACCGACAGGCATGTCGCGCCGGGCTGCATCGAGAACCACGACCCGTTCGGCATCGCGATCGTTGATCCGCGCCAGCACATCGGTAACCAGGTCTCCCTTGGGGTCGACGACAAAGACACCGCGTCCAGCGGCGATGTCGTCATTGATCATGGAAGCGAGCAGCCAGGATTTTCCAGCTCCGGTGGGAGCAAACACGGCCATGTGCCTGAGGCGATCTTCCGCCGCCAACGTAATCGTTCGGTTGCTCATGCCAGGGTAGTTACTCACGCCCAGCGAAATTGCATTGCGCCGTGCCAGGTTCGGCGGTGGCGGGAGCTGTCGCGCGGCATGCAAGTTCAGTCCGGGCAAGAAGATGCTGGCTCCGGTCGGCAGAGCGACGAGGCTACTGAGTTCGTGCGCCCCGAGTAGAAATGGCCACAC
The DNA here is from genome assembly GCF_036227105.1 of Amycolatopsis sp. NBC_01488. NCBI lineage: Bacteria > Bacillati > Actinomycetota > Actinomycetes > Pseudonocardiales > Pseudonocardiaceae > Amycolatopsis > Amycolatopsis sp. NBC_01488. The sequence continues at coordinate 774,946 of NZ_CP109434.1, forward strand.
CGTGACCGGTAGAGCGTGCTTCACCATGCGCGTCGCGACAACCGCAGGCGGCAGCCAACGGCGGACGATCCGGACACCGGGAGCGTTCGCGCCATGCAGCGTGCCCCAGGTGCGATGCAGCAGGGACCACGCTTGCGCGCGGCTCGGTGCACTTACGCCGAGTCGTAGGCTCACGTGCAGCAAGGGTTGACTGCGCTTGTCTCTCAGCGCACGGACCGCCTCGGCGTCGGCCGATGGCTCACCTTCCATGAGGTAGGCAGCCCACCAGCGGTCCTCACGATTTGGCGAGGCGCTATGTACCGGCTCCGGCGTTCCCGCGCTGGTCATGATGACCTGGAGGCGAACTTCGTTGTCGCCAGACAGAGGTTGCAGGGACTCCAGGAACGCGGTGCTGGTCGCCTCTGCCCGTTCTACGGCTAACGGCCGATGGCGGCTCGTGGCGGTGAACTCGCCAGCAGCGAGAAATTGAGGCTGCTCGCCCACAAACTCAGGCGCTTCTTCAACCCGTGCGCCGGGCAAGCCCGCGCGAACGCTACCTAAGAACTTCGCCTCGGCGCTCTTTGGCACCAGTAGGTAGTGCTCGATGCCGCGTGCAGTGGCGACGACCTGAAGTTCAAGGGGCGACGTCGGCAGAAGTGACCATTGAGGCGCGGTTGTCGTTGCGGCCACCATGCTCAACCATCTGGTCACGTCGTCAATCGTGAGCTTGGCCGGCAACCGCAACCTATACGCGGTCAGTGCTTCCCGCCAGGCAAGTGCGGCGAAGGCCCGCGCACCCGCGATGGTCCCGAGAATTGCCAGCCCGCCGATGGTGATGATTAGTGCCAGTGTCATGTACCCTCCCTTCTATTTCCTTCATAATCTTCCAACTCGTCCGCTCGCGCTGCTGCCTGCAACTGTTTGCCGAGCGCAATGACCGCTTGCACAAGTAGGGCTATATCCACCTCCTGACGGGGCTTGCCCTTGATCCGAATTTCCCACTGCCGCACCGTCTTTGTTGTCTAAGGACAACAACCTCCCATTGTTTATGCAGTATCGTGACCACAAGGTCAACTATGTTACAAAATTCCACAACGCCGATCGGTCCGTCTGGACCTCAAGAAAAGCACCAACGAACTACGCAGATGGCGCGCTGCGGACGTGTTTGAGCAGCGTCCCCGCAACCTCGTTCGACACGCGGAGCCCTGCCCGCAGCCTGTCCCGCGTGATGGCTCGCCCCGTCGCAGCGCGGTGCTCAGCGTCGAGCTGCCGAGCGCGTTTGACCAGCTCGGCTGACGGCGCGGGGTGTTCGTCCTGGACAGCGGCGGACGAATGAGGACCGTCCGGGACGACCACCGGCTGGTTGGCTGCGGCATGCAGCAGACCGAGCAGCCGCGGTCCGACCTCGCTCCAGCCAATGAGCAGCAGAGGAGCAATGGCGTCGAAGCAGGCCCGTCCGACCTGACCTGCCGCGATCGCCTGCGTCGTGTTGAGCGCCACCGTCACCAGGCCGCAGCTCACCAGCAACAGCCGAGGCCCGATGAGCCGGTCACCGGCGCCCTGAGTTCGGAGGTACTGCACCGTTGCCAGCAACGTCACGACCGACAGATCGACGGCCGGCGCCACGAGCGGAGCAATCCAGCCGGGCACCCCGAGCGCCAGCCCGAGATGCCAGCCGTTGCCGAAGCCGAAAGCGAAGGCCAGGCCCGCGATGACGAAGGCCACGGAGGTCACCATTCGCCGTACGGCCGCAGCCGTCCGGTGATCGGTCACCGCCATGCCTCACAGTGCGACATCACAGCTCACCTCGTTGCCCCACACTTCCCAGCCAGATCGGGCCCGACGGGCGAACAGCTCGAGCCGCGGTGCAGGCGAACACCGCTCGACGACCGCATATACCTCTTCGGGCTTGTGCGAATGTGCTTGTACCGGTGCGAACAGCCACGTTGGCTGACTCCGGTACAAAATCGGAGCCCGACCGCGGACCGCGAACAGCAGTTGCTCGCTGGCGTTGCGCAGGTAGACGCCCAGACCCAGTCGCGGCTTGACCCAGGTAATGAGGTTGACGTACCGAAAACCCCACGCCTCGATGACCTGCTGCGCCACCGGAAGTGCGGCGTTTGTGGTCCACAGCCAGAGGTGAGCGTTGTCGTCGGCCAGCCGATCGACGCGCAGCGAGCAAATCTCGTCGATGGACATCAGCGGATAGTGTCGCTCGGCCCCGAGACTGCCGCACTGTTGGATGTCCCAGGGCGGGTCGGCCAGGATGGTTCGATACTTTGTCGTCACCGGCTCACCGCGACTCCTTTCGTTTGATCCACTGACTGTGGAGGGACGCCGCGAGGACGGCGATTCGCCTCTCTCGAACGTATTGCATGAATGCCTCGTCCTTGCCGACGAGCTGTCGGCGGGTGCGTCTGGGCATGTATCTCCTGTCTGTGGAATTGCTGATTGGTGGCCGAATCACGACGGCCGATGCTCCTCGTGCGCCGTCGAGTTGGCGAACGTGTCCGACTTCAGGAACTCGGCCCGTGCCTGCTCGCGCTGCTTGGCGGCGTAGTCCAGCAGTCGCGACACGTGCTCGCACAGCTCATCCTGGATGAAGAAAGTCAACGCCGACATGCGCTCCGTCTCCTCCAGTCGCTTGACGACCTGCTCCAGCAGCTTCGACAGCCGCCGGAGCTGCACCGCCAGATCACCGGGCGGCGGGCTGGGGGTAGTGGTGTTGCTCATTTCCAAAGTCCCTTCTTCTTGGTGGTGCCCATCAGGTGACGGGCCGTACGAAGCCACTGGTGGGCACGGCCGAGGGTGTAGCCGGCCAGGCCAGCAGCGGCCATGAGGAGGACGGTGCTCACGCCTTGCCCAGTCGGACGATCGCGCGACCGGCCCAGATGGCGAGGGCGACCACCAGCAGCCAGAAAACGGCGTGGGGCAACACTCCCCACAAGATCATCCCGAGAAACCAACAGACCAGTGGCAGGCACAGCAGTGCACAGCCAGCTTTTGCAAGCATGGGTATACTCCAATACGGAAAGATGAAAGTGAGAAAAGAGAAACAGGAACGACCTACCTGCGGCGGCCGACTGCCACCCAGATCAGGCCGCCGAGGATGGCAACGGCCGCAATGGCGACGAGCGCTGGATTCACGAGCGATAACAGCAAATCCCAGCCACCAGACACTGCTTGCCACAGACTTGGCGGCAAGACTGGTTGCAGGATGGAAGCCAAGAGCTTCAGGAATAGGCCAACAATGACCAGGCCCGCCAGGATGGCTACCAGACGACCAGCAATGGAGCTGCGGTTCATAGAGTTACACCTCCCCAATTCGAGAGAGAGAGAGAGAGAGATGCAGGCCGCATGGGGGCGCACGTCGGCGCAGGGTTGGAGATCAGCCGGTGCGTGAACTGTGGGAGCCGTGCGGCGACTGCCTGACACCGAGAACTCTGCCTCGCGGCTCACCTGTTACGGCAACCTAAGAAGTGCTTGCTGACTAGTCGAGCATTGCATTTGCGCTGCTCAAACCCGGTTTGCCGATCTGGCGGTTGACTAGTCAAGATCGTCGACAAAGAGGCTGGAGCGGTCCGCTGATGCGTGCGCGCCACACTCGTGTCAGGCGTCAGGGCTGGGTGCGTCGAGACCAGGAGGAAGAGGGCCAGGGATACCCGTATCCGGCGTCACTTCCCAGTATCCCGTCTCGTAATCTGGAGTGGGTTCGTCGTCATCCAGTCCCTCGTCAGGGTCGTACTTCCAGTCGTCAGCCAAAGCAGGCGAATCTACCCATTCCGGCGCTTTATACAAATCCCCGCTGGCAAGCAACCTCAAGTGCTCGATCTCGGCGGGATCCAGGTTCAAATAGTCGCCATGTTTATGAAGACCATTGTGATCTACTTCCTCGTACTCCATGCCTGGACGGTAGCCAGATGATTTAGCCCACTCCTCGGCGGCCGAGATACGTCTGTCCAGCTCCGTTTCGGAATCCAGGGGGCCATACTCATCGTTAGACTTTGGGGTTTTCTCAGACATAGATCAAAAGCTCGTTTACTATCCCTTTACTTATAACATTATAGTAAAGAAATGTCAATGATCTTGCGCTTTGATCTAAGCTCCATCGTCTTTGTCTTTACATCGATGAGGGGTCGCGTGTCCGAGCAAGACGAGCGTTCGCTGTACGCCAAATCGCTGCTCAGTCAACTTGAAGTGTTATCGCAAGGATACGGCTTGTGGCGCGACAACTTGCTCGCCTTCATGCAACAAACCACTCCCGATTTGCTGGCCTATTGGCAGATAGTCCCTGAAGGGAATGAAGACCATTTAAGAGACGCTGTTCAAAGAAGATTGTGGCACCACTTCAAGGCTATCCCCGCCAAAGAGGGCAAGCCGTGGACTGACGACCGGGCAGACATCTTTCGATTCGCATTCGGTGCCGGATTCAACCTTTCTGCCACAAAGAACCATGTTAGACTACGCGAGCGTCAAAGGCGTAGCGAGAAGGACTTCAAGGGGCGGCGCGGCTCCAGTTATGAAACTGCGTGCCGCTACCTGGACCAAGCCTCAGAAAAGATTGTTGAACAAATTCTCGATACCGGCTTTCGTCCCAGCTTGTCGCCGGACGCAGCGCAATTGTTACTTGCGGCGGAAAAAGCCGTCTCATTCAGTGAGTCGGCACCAGGCACGGCGCCACCAGCAGTCGCAGCACCACTACAGGAACAACTCGCCCCGCACCGCGCTCCTTGGAAAGTCCCCACCCTCACCGCCGTCGTCCTACTGGTGGTGACACTGGCCATATGGCAGCCCTGGCCTCACAAGACAACGGCCGGAAGTGCCCAGGCCGACGCCCCAGGCGCTAACCCCTCGACAAACATCGAATCCTCTTCAGCTGCGGTCGTCCCTCCGCAAGCCCCTGACATTCTCAAGATCGCATCCGTCGCGTATATGCAGGGTGTCCGGCAAGGCTTCTCCTTCGTGAGCCCACGACCGGTAACGCTCGCGCCAGACGACCTCTCGATGATCAACGGAATACCGAACGACTGGGACAAACTCTTTGCGTGGGCGCATGGCCGAAGTTGGGTGGTAACCAACGAAGCACTCCTGCAAATCGTCGTGAGCGACCCACTGTCAAAGACTGTGGTCATTACGAAAGCCGAGATTGCCAATCTGGAGTGCCGCAGCCCACTGAACGGCACATTGCTCTACTCGCCGCCGGCCGGTCAAAACAATGACCCACAAATGATCTTCGACCTCGATGCGCCGCAGCCAGCGGCACATATCTATCAAGACGGACAAGACCAAGGAATGTATTTCAGTGGGCCGAATGCCAAGAATATAACCGTGGCGTCAGACAAGCCGGAAACCATCCTGGTGCACGCAGTAACACAAAAGCAGTACTGCATATTCTCGCTCAAGTTCACGGCGACGTCGTCTGACGGCACCGTGGCATCCTATATCGCAAATGACCACGGCAAGCCGTTCGCGGTTACTGCGGCCCCGTATGGCAATCCCAATGATCTCCAAAAGTTCTCGATGTACAAGAATGTCTACGCAGGCGGCGTAGTCAGCCCGCATGAAAACGACGGTAGCCCGCCAGAGCATGCCAATGACTTCGTAGCCGTTGACCCAGCGACATACGACGGACACTAACCCGGCGTCGCCCCTTTCTCAAGTCAGTCAAGGCGTTTGAGCCCGTCAAGGACGCGTTGCATAAGCTGAGGATCGGGGCGCCGTAGCGGCTCCCGCTGGTAGGGTGTCAAAATCCGAACCTCCTGCGGCTATCACCGTCGATAGATGGTCGGATTCGGCCATGACCGGCCAGGGTGTAACTGGCCTCGTGTTACCAACGACTACTGCTGTCTAGTCCCCACGGCGCGAGGGAGCGATCCGACCCATGAACACACCACGCTGGCAACCGACGACTGAGGCCGAGCTGCGTGCCGCTATTGAGGACGGCACGCTCATGGAGAACCACTTCATCGACTGCAAGCGTGAGGTCAGCAGTAAGAGCGACAACCGCGAGACGGCTCGTGACCTTGCCAGCTTCGCGATTGACGGTGGTGTGGTTCTGATCGGCGTGGCGGAAGACAAGGCAACGCGGACCTTCTCGCTCGCCCCACAGCCGCTCTCCGGCCTGGCGGAGAAGATCGAAAACATCGCTGCCAACGTCATCGATCCGCCGCTCGACGTAACACCGATCCCGGTCCCGTCCCTTGCGGACACCGGTCTCGGCTACCTGTATGTCCGGGTTTCGCCGTCGCCGTTCGCGCCGCACATGGTTGACCACGTCTATTTTGGCCGTGGGGAGACGATCAAGCGAAAGCTTTCTGACGCTGACGTGCTCGTGGTGCATGCGAGACGACGGACAACGGAGGCTCTGATGGATGCGCTAATCGACGAGGAGATTGCCCGCGATCCTGTTGTGAACGTTGCGAGGAAGACAGGCCATCTCTACATGGTGGCGCAGCCGTTGACGGCACCGCCGGGCATCGGGCGGGCGTTCGTGCGGAGTGCTTCCCTGGCGACTCTCCATGCAATCACCAACCCGGCCGATGAGATCTTGCTGACAACAGGCCAACTTGGATCGTCAACCCCCCAGGAAGCCCAGTCGGTCATGAAACGGGCACAGGGTATTGCGCTCTGTACGCATGCCTTGGGACCCGGTCGCACCATGAATCCGCATGTCGATGAGCGGCATGCCCTCGATATTGAGTTTCGCGAAGACGGCGGTATTCGAGCTCTATTCTGCAACACGAGGATTTCTGTAAACGTCGAGGCACAGATTCTGCCAGCAATCCTTGAACGATCTGTCGGGAACTATGCCTACCGACTCGCATCATGGGCGGGCAACTACGCTGAGCGGATTCATTACCGTGGACAATGGGGTTTGGGGTTCTGCTTGCGCGGCATCCGCGGTCATGTCAATTCGGTGGACCAACCCTTCGCGACCCTGGAGGACAAGACCGCCTATGACGCCGACGAGTATCGTGAGATGGTTACGGTAACGCACGACCAACTTCAAGAAGGTGCTGGCAAAGTCGCGTCATCCTTGGTTGAGCGGTTGTTTCATGCGATCGACTACCCGAAGGACTTACGCATAATTTTTCCATAGCCTCGCCGCGCGGTGACCCGATATTGGTGATCGAACCCAGCTATCCCCTCGCCCGGGACGGCTCGCCAACCCTTGTAGCTCTGCCCCGCGTCCACATGCGGCTGTTCCACGAGGCGATGGAAGGCGTGGCGCACTACCTGGATGCCACCGACACGGGAATCCGCGAGATGATCAACACCGAGGACGAAGTGCGGGAAGCCATGATGGACCTTTACGGCCCGTAGTGGCCGGCCACGTCCGGTCTGCAAACATGTCCGGGTGACCACCGACCCCGGCGAGCAACTGTTCGAGCGCTACCTCGCGGCTCGCGGCTACGAGGCGCTGGCGTGTGAACCGAACGTAGACACGACGAAACGGCCTGACTACCTGTTCGGGCCGGGAGGAAGCCGAGCACGCCCCACGTCATAGAGACCGCACCTGCACGATCGACCGTCAGCAGCCCCAAAGGGTAGGACACCGTGGCGCACCAATTGTTACCGAGGCGCTCGTAACAGAGTTGAGGGCGGTAGGCGACTTCTGTGCGTGACAGTAGACCAGAGCGGCAAGACCACAAGGCGACCACGTCTAAGGCGGTGGAGTGGCGGGAGTGCGCTCAGAGGGAGGGGCCAGCTCTCTTTCGGCCTCCTGCTTACCTTTGTCGCTGTGACAGCATGCAGCGCTTCGCCGTCACCCGGAACAAGTCAGACGCCGACGGAGGTCCCACAGGCCGCGGCGACCACCGCTGCCCCAAGCACCACGACTGCCATCTCGCCGCCTGCGCCCGACTTTGGCCCTGTTGTGCAGCACGCGACCATGAACGCTATCGACAACGATGGCTACCAAGCCACCGTTGATATCAAGTGGCACGAGATCCGGCAGATTGATGCCGACTCGTTATTTCCCTCGTGTCACGACATGTTCGTTATCCCTGCTCAGGGAGGGATTCCCCCGGGCAAAGTATTTCACGCATCGGTGGTCGAAGCGTCGGCTACTTTTCCTTCGACCAACGGCTTTACGTGGCCAGACTCGAAATCGCTAACTTTCAGCCTGCAAGGAGGGAACGCAGATAGTCTTGAAGGCTTGGCTGTAACGACGTGCACTGACGGTGTGCCAAACTCTAGTACTGGACGTGTGCCAACCGACCTGTCGCCGCAGCAGTCAAGCCATCGGTACATGTTCGTAGATTCAGCCGAAAAGACCCCCGATAATCCTTCTGGCGCTTCAAAGACAGATACGCTGATTAAATCAAGACTCTCACTCGTCGATCTTACCTTGAAGAAGTGCAGCGGTACGGGTCTCGACGACGTAATAGGTGCCAGCCTGTGCAGGGTTTCATACCAACATTAGTGGTTGTGCTGCCTGGCATCGTCTGGTCGCTCAGGTCATCTTCCATCTGGGCGCTGACGATGCTGTCTCGTTCAAGGCTACTCCATTAGTACGTCGGCGGCTCGGCGGGCGTTCCCCGCCTCTTCGCCTCGGCGGTCAGATGACACCCCGTCCGCACCGTCAAACCCGTGTTCACCGCACTGCCAAACGTGACCTCGGAACCATCCGGCGCTCGAAACGTGACGTAGTGGTCACCTGGCTGGTTCTTGACCACGATCGGACCAGAGTCGAACCCGTAGGCCCGCAAGGTGGTGTCAACCGCAGCCTGCACTGCGCTCCACTGTTCGTCAGGAATCTTTCCCGCTGCCACCCAGTTCGGTAGCCCACGCTCCACAGCATCATCGGCGCGCAAGCCAGCATTGACCGCCGCGAATTCATTGCCACAGCCGGAACCTGACATGTCGTCGGTCTGGCGCCAGGTCAGGGCCGGAACGATGGCCGTCAACTGGTTCCGCAGCTTGACGTACATCTCGTCGTACGTTGCAACGGCTTGATCTATGTCAGGCCGCTTCAGTAGCTGGTTGAACTGCTCAGTTTTCTGGCTCACGGTTGTCTCCGGAGGTACGTCTGGTCCACAAGCGCTCACCACCAATGCCGTACAGAGGGTGGCGATCAGGACAAGGGTGCTTTTCATGGGGCTGTGGCTTGCTTTCGTCATCGTGGGAGCGGTGGTGGCTGCGGGTCGCGGCCAGGTGGCGACGGAATCGGCTGTCCTGGCGCCGGTGGCGGCGAAGGCACTTCCCACGGCTGCACGTGCCGCACCGTGAGATCGGATCGGCCGGCTACGACGTTGGCCATGTTGTACTGGCTGGTCGAGTTGTTGTCGAGGTACTGGCCGTGCTCGTGAGTGGCGTGTAGCGGCTGTCCACTGGCGCCGCTCGCGTCTCCCGTCGACAGTTGTTCAATGCTGGCCACGGAACCGCCGGAAATGCCCTCGTACGGGGATGTCCCAAAGTTGTGCGCGACGTCCAGCCGCGGTACCGGGTCCTGGTCGGACCACTCCGAGAACATGTGACCTTGCGGCACCTTCAGGTCGTTCGGCGTCTGCATGTCCAGGCCCGGCGACCCGAACACCACGGCGTCATGGACCGGCGTGGCCTGTTGTAGCGCGATGCCGGTGGTGAGGCTGCCGTAGGAGTGACCGAGCGCCGTCAGGTGCAGCGGCTGGTTCTGGACATCATGGGATGCACCGATTCCATTGAGGAAGCCGTCGAGCTTGTGGGCGCCGATCTTCGCGAGGTTGTCACTGCCGACCGACAAGTCAGGATTCAGCACATCCGGCGTCTGCGGCGCCTCGTAACCAATCCATGTGACGGTCGCAACTTTTCCGCCGTCTCCGTAGATGTTCGAGATCGACTGTGTCTGTTTCTGGAGGTTGTCCATGTCGCGGTCATAGCCGCCCATGCTGCCATCGACCGTCGAGGTGAAGCCGGGCGTGAAGACTGCTACGTGCTCAGCGGTGTCGATATTGCCGACCGCGATGGCCGCCTTCACGCGGTCACCCGACGTGTCCAGGGTCAGCAGCTGGCGGTTGCCTTGGGACAAGGTCGCGTCGATGGAGTCCAGCGACTTGAGTTTCGCCTCGATCTGGTCCTGCTTGGCCAGGGCATCGGACAGCAAGCCCGGCACCGGCCACGGCATGCCCTTGACCTGGTCGACGTAGGCTTGTGCGTCGGTGAGTTGGCGTTGGAGGTCGGCTCGTTCAGCGGGCATCCGGGCGACGTTGGCCTGCGAGCGCACCGCACCAGGCAATCCGTCGAGGTTGCCGAGCCAGTCCGGGTGGTCACGGAGCAAGATGGCTTGCCCGGCCGGAGATAGCGAGTTCCACCAGCCCGCGTTCTGGCCCGGAGTGCCGTCCTTTGGGGGTTCCAGCAGGGTGAGGCCGGGATCGAGAGCACCGTCGGCGGCTGCGGCGGCCACTGTGGTTTCGTCGCCGGTACCGAAGTCGCCGCTTTCGGCGCGTTTGAGGACGGACGCTAGGTCGTTGTCGATGTCGTCCGCCGTGCGCAACGCCTGGGCGATGGCGTCGGCTACCTCGGTCTGCACCCTCGCGCGGTCCTCGGGATGCATGTCCGCCGGCACTTTGCCGTCAGGGAAGCCATCGACAACCGTGCCATTGTCGGCGATCTGGTAGCCGTACTTGCGGGCGAGCTCTTCAGCGTTCGCAATGGCGTGCTGTACACCGGTGATGGCATCAGCGGCTTGCCCGATGGACTTGTTGACGATGCCGGCCCCGGCCGCCAACTTGTCGATTCGAAACATCAGGCCCTTATGGACAGACCCGGCGTTGTCGTTGGCTGGTCCTTCCCAACCCTCGACGGGGAACACCTTGCCGTAGTCGTCGCCGGAGTGGATGAGGATTTGGAGCCGCTGCTGCACGGTCCGAAAGATCTCGTCGAGCTGGCCGGTGTTCCACCGCTTCACGTCCGAGACGCTGACCATTAGCGCGGCCCCCGCAGCTTGCCCGCGTCGGCCGCAGCGTTGGCAGCGGCATGGTCGCCGGCCTGGTAGGTGTCGGCTGCCTTGACGAGGTCGGCGCCGCACTGCTCGCCATCGGTACACCAGCTCTTGAACGCCGTCTGCCACGAATTACTGAACGATGACGCCGCCCCGCTCGCGTTGCCACCCGGCAGAGCTGCGGTCACACCGCCTACCGGTCCGCCGCAGTCGGCGCCGCGAAGTTCCCCGATCGCGTCGCCAGCGGCCTTGCTCGCCGCGCGCAGTGCCTCCGGTACCGTCCGGAATCCCATTGACGCGTCCCCTCCCGTAGTCGCGTGGTAACCCTACGGGAGGGGACGCCCGGTGCTCAACGGTGCCGCTCACAGTCACGGGACTTACCCGGGAGATTCGCGCAGGTCTACGCACCCGGGTCTAGGTATAACTACGTAAGCGCTGTGACAAGGAGTCCAGCTATGTCTCATTCCGCTTCGGGTGGGAGTTCTCCTGCATACGCGCCGCAAGATCTTCCAGTTGTGTCGCAAGCACGTCGCCAGCCTTTGGCGGCACTGTTCCGGCCGCAATCGCTTGTCGGAGCTTCTCGGCAGCCTCAACAAGCTCCGCGCCGACCTCGGCTATGCGCGCCTGAGCGGCGACTTGTGCGTCCTCAGGCAGGGGCGGCTGTTCGTCAGCGTCACCGGCGTCACCCATTAGTGATCCATTCGGAGTTTGTTGACGATCGGCCAACAGTTCATCGTTAAACGCAGACCGGAGGCCCGCCACCGTTAGCGGCTCAAGGTGACGGGCGCCTGGCCTTTTAGCTACGCGGCGCTAGCCCCACCACCCCGTGCCGTCCCATAAAGCCACTCCCGAAACTCCGGCGAGCTGGTGTACACGGTCGGCGCCTCACCGGGGTACTGCGCAGCACCCCGGCTGCACGTGCCCACGAGCTGCGGCACGCCGTGGGCGAAGCTCACGGCCGGGCCGCCCGAGTCGCCACCACCGGGGCCATCGGTGCCGTGCGGGTTGCTGGTGCAGATCTCCCCGACGGACTGCTGGGCGTCAGCGCACTTGACCGGTGCGAGCACCTTGGTACTGAGCTGCTGGAGCTTCAGCGGCAGCGGGTCGCCCCCGTCCGGCTGGTCAGCACCCCAGCCGTACAACGTCACCCGATCACCGGGCTTGGCGGCGTGTCCGGCCAGCTGAATCGGCTGCATGTTCACGGCGTGGTCCAGCTGGAGCATGGCCACATCGTCCACCGGGTTCTCCGGTGCGCCAGCCGCCCACTGCCAGCCCGGATGCACCACGACACGCACGACCTTGGCCGTCTCGCCGCCCGTGGTGCGGTCTTTGGAGCCGACCCGCACCGAGAACGTCTTGGCCGAGGTCGGGATGTGCTGCGTATCTCCTGGCACGTCGGTGACGCAGTGGGCGTTGGTGACGACCCACGAGCGGAACAGCAGCGCCGCGCCGCAGGTGTGGTGCGCCGCAATGCCGTAAGCCGGGGCGTCGTACTGGAGCGAGGCCATCCAGGACGTGTTGCCGGTGGCCTCGCTGCCGCCCACGATGTTCGGCTGCACGTCGGCCGTGGCGGTGCTGGCCGTGAACAAGCTGGCCAGTCCCAGCGCGGCCACCGTGGACGCAATAACAGACTTTCTCAACATTCCTCATTTCTTCTTTTGGTACCAACGGAAACCGCTCGGCATGTCAGGTGCCGAGCGGGGCTTTCGGGGATCGCGGCCCTACAACTGCCGCCCGTGTGCCTTGCGGTAGGCCGCCAGGTCGGCCGCTTCGGCTGGTTCGTTGCCGTCGCTGTACACCAGGCTCAGGTGGTGAATGTCGGGCAAGCCGGAACCGTCTTCGGGCAGTTCCAGTTCGGCCGTGATCGCCAAGACATTCACCCCGGCCTGTTCCGGCCGATTCAGCCACATGCTTGCTTCAAAGAAGCTGTCTGCCAGTCTCGTGTTGGAGAAGGTCAGCACGTAGGCCATCCGGGCATTGCCCCTTTCTCAAGTCAGTCAAGGCGCTTGAGTCCATCGAGGATGCGTTGCATGAGTTCGGTTTCGGGGCGCGGCAACGGTTTACGCGGGCGTGGGCTTGGACGGCGGACGTAGCGCCTCACCCGTTGCGGCATCACGGGCGGAGGCTCCGGCCGGACGGTGGGCAGTACCGTGGTCGGCACGTCATCCGGCATGACCACCGGGAAGACTTCGGTATCTGCCTGCGCAGCCCGTTCTTCGGCGCGCTCGCGTTCCACCCGCTCCCGAATACCGGCCACCGACCGGTTGCGGTGCTTGGCCAGGAACCGTCGCCGACGCTGCGCGCTACGTAGCTCGCGGATAACCCACACCGCGACCGCGATAAGAGGCACCGCCACCACGACCAGGGCGGCAAGGCCCAGGCCGTTCATCTGGCCGGCGGAGGCTCACGCGACGGGTGACGGCCCTCAGCCTCCGGGCTACCGAGCTTGTCGGCGTACAAGTGCACCGTCTCAGCCAGGGCGCTCAGCATGTCGCCGAACAGGTGCAACTCAGTCCCAGACAGGTCGCCCACTTTGAGTTTCGCCGACACCTCAAGCATGTGCCGGGCAATGGTGTCCAGGCTGTCAGCCAAGCTCGCCGGGTGCCTGGTCATTCGCGGTCGCCTCCTCCCGGCCGGTGGCGTGGCTGTGCAGCACGTTGCCCAGCTCGATGAGCAGCCCGGCGAACTCGCGCTGCTTGGCCACCGTCATGCAGTCACCGAGCAGCGCTCGGCAGACTTCCGGGATACGCTGGTTGATCGCGCCGAGTGCTGACACCAGGTGGGCGGTCTGCTCGTTCACGCCACCACCACCCGGGCCTGCAACCGCAAGCCAACCTTGAAGCGCAGGCAAGGCCAGGCCCGCCCGCAGCACTCGCAGGACACTCCGGTTTCCTCGGCGCAGTGCGCCACGAGGTACACCCAGGCCAATGCCGCCCACAGGTTCACGGTGGAGGTGGCGTGGCGACCGCCGGGCGTAACCAACGTGGCGTGCAGCCGGACGGGCCGATGCCGGACAGGTCGAACAGTCACGGGTCAGTTCTTTCGCTGTTGGAGATCGGTGCGACGACGGACGGCTTTAGGCGGTTTCTCGTAGTGCCAGGACTTCGGCCGCGGCTTCGTGTTCGAGGCGAGTGAGCATCTGGTTTTGGAGGAGGACGCTGCGGGCGAAGTGCCGCAATGACGGGATGACGACGTAGTGGGCCTCCGCCCGCCCCAGTTCGGTCAGCAGCTCGCCAAATGCCTCCTGCGAACCGCAGTCGAACTCAAAGAAGAACGTCACCAGGTACAGCCCCTGGAGCGCGGCGAAGGCCCGCAGTGCCTGTTCCAGCCGCCGCACCTTCTGGTCCGGCACGTCACACGGCACCCGCAGGTAGCCGTAGGCCAATGGCTGCGTGATCTGCTGGTCTTCACGCTCGGCGTCTGCCCGCCGCACCGCGGCTCTCGACCGCTCAATCGTCTGTACCGTCATCTTCGTCCGGCTCCGTCCGCTTTGCCCCTCGTGGTGGAACGGCACCCAGCGACGGGACAGCCCTGGTCACAGGCGGCCAAGTGGTGCTCAGCGGGAGCCTGCCCGTGGCTGGAGGCGTTACCGGGCTGTTCGACCGGTCGCCGGGTGCCTGGCAAAAAGCCTGGTCAACGGGCGTCCGTAGGGGAATACCGGCGTGTGGCAGCCGTGTGGCACCGCTGTGGCACTCTGCGTATTAGGCTGGCTACAGGACCATGAAACTCGGGAGCGCTATGACCGCCGTCGACCGCTGGACCGGCCAGGAGGCCGCGGCGCTTCGCGCTGCTCTGCGGATGACGGTCCGTGACTTCGCTGCCCGGCTGGGCATCGGGGTACGGACGGTAAGCAACTGGGAGGCCCGACGCGAGGGCATTACGCCGTTGCCGGAGATGCAAGCCGTACTCGACACGGTGCTGGCCCAGGCCGACGACGACGTGCAGGAGCGCTTCTCTCTGACGCGCAGTTCTGGATCGGGCACCAGCGTGGCGGCCGTGTCGCCAGCAAGCGCCGCGCCGGTTGCTCCCGACCTATCGCTCGACGTACTCATGGAGTGGACGACCGGCGACTTTCGCTTGTCGCGGTCCGAAGCGGCTGAGGCAATCGAACGATTTACAGCGAGCGACATGGCAACCAGACGAGCGTTCCTCATGGGGCTCTCGCTGCTGTCCGGCACCCCGCTGGTGCGCCAAGTGCAACGTTGGGTGGCGGCCTTGCCCATGGCACCCGTCTCCACCGACCAGCTTGGCGCTGACCAGCTCAGCGACCTTGAGCAGTCGGTGACCTTCTTCCGCCGATGGGACGCGTCCGGGGCGGGCGGCCTGCACCGCAAAGCGGTCGTTGGTCAGCTCAACGCTGTCGCCGAAACACTCGGCGAGCCGCATGCGGTCGCGACCGAACGCCGCCTCTTCCAAGTGGCCGCCGAACTGGCCCAGCTGGCCGGCTGGATGACCTACGACACTGGCTCGTTTGGGCTGGCCCAGCGCTACTACCTGCTGGCCCTGGGCGCCTGCCAGCACGCCGACGCCCCCGACCTCGGGGCCAAGATCGTGGGCGACATGACCCAGATGTTAACTGCGCTGGGCTTTTACGACGACAGCCTGTCGCTGGTACAGACGGCACTCGCCAGCCTGCCCCGTCACGGCAACGCCTTGGTGCGTTCGGAGCTGCTTGGCCTCGAAGCCCGAGCGTGCGCCCAGCTCGGCCGCCAGGAAGCCTCCAACGCTCGTCGAGCGGTGGACGCCTGCATTGAGGCGTACCAGGCAGCGCCGCCCACTGACCGGCCGGACTGGGTGCACTACATGAACCAGGCCGAAGTGGAATGCTTGGCCGCCAACGCCTACACCGAGCTGGCCCTAGCCGAACCGGAGCCAAAGCGCGCCCTCGCGCACGCCGCGCAGGCCGAGCAGCACACCAACAGCGCGATTGCCATCCGGGGAGCATCCTACTCACGCAGCCGCGTACTGGACCACCTCCGCCTCGGGAAGGTGCGCCTCGCTCAGCGTGAGCCTGCCGAGGCGGCCAACGTCGGCATGCAAGCCCTCGAGCAAGCCAACGGCATGCGCTCTTCGGTGCTTACCAAGTGGCTGACCGGCCTCTCTGACCCGCTCGGGGCGCAGTACGCCTCCGTTCCGGCGGTCGCTGCGTTTCGCGAGGCGCTATCCGACTACTTGCGCGTGAACACCGCGGGGAGCCGTCGTGAATCCGACGACTGAACCGGTGCGCTACAACCATCTCGGGCCAGAGGAAGCTGCCGACGCCGCGAAGGCGCTCACCGCCTTATACCGCGAGGTGTACGCCGAACCGCCTTACAACTGGGACGACGAACACGCCGAGTTGTTCGCCAAGCGGTTCGAGCAGCAACGCCAGGCCCCCGGCTTTGACCTGGTCGTGGCGCACGCGACAAGCGGGCTGGTGGGCTTCACATTCGGGGTGACGCTGTTGCCGGATACGCCGTGGTGGCAGAACCTCATCGCTGAGGTAGACAGCTCGCTGACCGAGGAATACCCCGACCGGACGTTTGCCCTCGTCGAGCTGATTGTGGCGCAGCCCTGGCGGCAGCGTGGGATTGGCAAACAACTGTACGACCGACTGCTGGCCGGCCGCCGTGAGGAACGGGCGACCTTGACAGTCTTACCAGCAGCCGAACCAGCCCAGCGAGCTTACGCTGCCTGGGGCTGGCGACGCGTGGCGCAGAAGCGCAACCCGCTACCGGGATCGCCGGTGTTTGATGTGATGGTTAAGGATTTCACATAGCTCAAACCACAAAATTTCCTTGCAAGCGCGTGGCGCCGCAGTTTCGGCGCTTCCGTCTCTCTGCCACCTTCGGTCGACCGTCGACGCCGTGCGGCTGTTTCAAGTAGGTGTAAAATAGGGGTATGACGGAGCAAGGTTGCAACGACCCGCGGGAGAAGCGGCACCGACTCAAGGCTGGCGGAGCTATGAAAAGCCTTGCCCCGGAAGTCGTCGGCGCAGTCATTGCACATCCCGTTCATCAGACCAACCGTGCCCGCATAGAGATTCTCATTGAGCAGCTTCGCTCCTGCAAGGAACCAGCAGACTACAACGAGTTCCAGCGTCACCTGTTCAAGGCTGTCTACGAGATTGAGGAACGTCGCAGTCAATGTTCTCGTATCGTCAAGCGGCTACGGAAGGGCGAGTCACTTCCGGTCGACCGGCCAGCACTGTCGAATGACAGCGACCCAAGCGTGTTGGCAACATGGGAATTTGAGCTCTTTGTCTACGAGCGTTTGGCTCGGCAGCTACGGACCGTTGGCGACGGCCTCGCTTGGCGTTGCTTTGGCTATGACAGGCGACTGATACTCGCTTTGTCCCGCAACGAATCGCCCGGCATGATGTATGGCAAAGAGGGCTTGCCGTTCGAGCTCGGCCGTGTCAATCATCTGTGGGAGGATCGTGGACATTTCACACTTCTGCATGACCTCACAAACTGCCTCCGTATCGCTGACCTATCCGAGTTCACGGCAGACGGTGGAATCCTGCTACACGAAGTCAAGAAGAACCCGCAGGCCGACCGAAGCGCCCAAATGAAGCGTATTGAGGCCGCTGTCAACGCCGTGATGCACGGCGGGACTCTTCCTGGGGATCAGCTTGACGCGCGACTGGTTGAGCTAACTGAGCCGTATGTTGTGAACCTTAAGCAACTTAATGACCTGCTCCAACTTGCTAAGCAGCACGGTTGCCGAGGGATGCGCCTGCCTCAGGGCCGCGCCCTCTTTGCCACCTCGATCCCTGACAATTACAACCGCTGGAAAGGTAATCCTGACGCCGGCATGGCCGCGTCTGATTCAGCTCGGCTGCGAGCTATTAAACGCGCTGGAATTGACAAGGCGATGCATCATATTCAAGGATTCAGCGGCGACACCGCGGCACGCTCGCCCATCATGGCACCATGGTCGATCTACCCATTCAGTTCAGAGGATTGCTCCGCGCTCATCTGCGATCTGCTTGGTTTTCAAACAATCCTCTCCGTAGATGCACTTGTTGATAGCCTGACGGCGGTTGGCCTCCACGCCGACATTCTTCTCAATCCAGCCGACGGTGACCTGAGCGGTGACAAAAAGGTGCTACGCGCCTGGTTGGATAACCGATCGTTGACACTGCATGCCGAAGGCTTGAACGTGCTGCTATATGAACTCCTGGAACCGGACGCTTGGGCGCGCGGAGTACTGGAGACACTGAGCGTTGAGACTCGGCCGGGCTCGCCAGGCGTAGTTTTTGCAGATGAAGCTGCCAGTTGGCTCTGACATTACTCCAGATGCGCCAGATCGTCCCGAGTGACAGCCACAGTCTTTTGGGAGCCCCGATAGCTAGCTGACGGCATCGGGCGTGCACGGATAACGACGACGAAGACGGTAACGCCAGAGGCATGCAAGCGAGGAGGCCATAAGGTCGCGTCGTCGTCGGACGAGATCTGAAGATTGTTCTCGCTCAGGTTGATGACGATAAGATGGGAGACCGTCTTGCCGTAATCGTGTGCGTAGTGGACCGCCTGGTTGAAGCCCTTCCGTATGTATGAAACGTCGTAGTGGTCGCCGTTGTACAGCTTCGTCTCTTCAACAAGAGAGTCATCGCTGCCCACGTTGGCAATATTGTCCGCTTCGCCCGACGCCGAACGTGGCTGCGAAATAATGTAATCCACTCCCTGGTCAAACAAGAACTTCTGAATGTATCGGTCGTAGATTGCCTCCCCATGCGTCTTGTCCGCATCGTATCGTGCGTAAAGCTCGTCGACGTCAAAAGTCTCCAGCCGCCGCTTCAGTCGTTCGAGTAGGTAGAGCGTCTGACTGGCCGTACCAAGCCGCTCTTCAAGGTACTCAACGAACGGCTCGATAGCTTGCTCGGTCATGTACCGAAGTATGGTATCAATATCGCGTTCCCCCACCGGCGCAAAGGAGGTGCCGAGCTGAAGAACGTTCGCCTTCCCCTGGGCAATGTCATTCAGGAGCCGCCATATAACACTTGCCCGCCCCTCTTCCGAGTCGGGCCAATCGTAGCCATCACTGTTGATGTTCTGGTCAATCCAATCTTCGACACTAAGGCCTGGGTCGGCTCGTTCAGCTGACTCAACGATCGCCCTGAGCGCGGGTGACTTAAGAACGAAGCTCCGAAGGTAGCGGCATTCAGTTACGTAGGCATCCTGGCCAGTCTTGTAGAGGCGCCTGTAGCGGTCGCGCAGTTTGACTTGCAGGTTTTGCTCGTACTTCACTCAAATAGTCCTCTCAAGGAGTTCTTGACGTCTTCGATCGCGCCATGCACTGAGCCGCCGCTGTCGATGAGGTGGATCAGGGTGTAGCAGCACCGGCAGCGACGATACGCCTGGGTGTGCACATCCAAGAGTTGAGTCTCGACGACGTAGCCGCACTGCGGGCACGGAAACTCAATGAGCTGTGACAGCAGTCTATAGGAAAAGTCAGACAACAGGCGCCTCCGGCATGCGCTATGAGCGTCGCAGAGATCAACTCTCGACTACCTCTTTCCCAGGTTTTTTCGCTGCGTGGTAACCGCCTTTTGTCACAACGCGTCTGCGCACGCCTGAAGCAAGGTATTGACGGCAACACTTGCCGGCATGTCGACGAAACGGAGAAGACTTGCTTTTCCTGATATTTGACGATGCAACACGTCATGTGCTTGCGTCTTGAACTCAACCAAGCGCGTCATGTAGTTCTTGTCATTGCGACTACCCCAACCATAGTTGTTGGCCGCTTCCTTGAAGTCATCAAAACCAAAGATCGGCGGCACGTGATCCAGGATGGCTCGCAAAATCGCATGAGAGCTGTAGGTCTTCTCGTGAGCGTAGTTGTCATTGAGTTCGGCGATCAGCTGGAGCAACTTTTCGCAGTTGAATCGGGTCGCCGACATCTTGGCCTCGATCGCCGCGACTACATCAGGGTGGACGTAGTCAGCTGTCGGAGTCACGGGCTTGCTCTGCGCAAACCCGCGAGCATGCATCGGCAACGGCCGGAGCGGTACGCTGTCCGATTCCGCTCGCCAAGTCGCCTGAACTGCGCGGTAGTCTGCAAGCGAGCGAACCTGTGCGAATCGACGTACGTCGCGCCCGAGCGTGAATTCCCAGCTTTGCTCTGCGGGTTTGGATCCCGCCGATCCCCACCGCTCGACGGCCAGTAGTTTTCCGAGTCGCTGTACGTCAGCGAGCCTGTCCTTCTTTAGTCGAAAAGCCCGCACGAGATCTGCGCTCGAAACGGCGCAGGCGTCGTACTTGCCTTGGGAAGGTTCGAAATCCAGCTCCTTCTTTGCGAACCAGCGAAGTGTTCGGAAAAACAAATAGAGGTCAGACTCGGTGCCTGGGCAGAGCGCCACGCCTTCGAGCGTTAACCGCAGCAAGGTGTCCACTTGGGGTGGTGCACCACCTGACCATGTGGGTTGTAGCACGTCTTTAGGGATGTCGCGTAGGACGCGAGCGAGGTCTAACTTGTCGTTCTTGCGCAGGGGACGATCGAGGTGCCCGAACGTCGGCCACGTGCCGCGCTCGAGGAAAAATCCGTAGACCGCTTGGAGGGTCGTTTGCATCTCTCGCGGTGGCGAGGTGTACAAGGTATCCACGTGTTCGATCTCCATGTCTCCGGCGGTTCATGGTGAGGATACGCCTGGGCGAGTCGTAGGCGTAATCCGGATTCCTTGTAGCCTCGACTCCATTGTGCTGACACTTGACCTTGGCAACGAAGTCAGCCGCGCGGGCCTCATTTGCTCGGTAGCCCCAGTCGGCAGTTTGCCTAACATGCTACTGCTTGGAGTAGCGCCGGACATTTGCTATACTCTTTCACGTATGGAAGCAAGCCTGATCCAACTCGAACAAATCCTCCGCGACAACAATGCGGAAAGCTTCATCACGGCCGTTGACGGTGCGGTTACCAAAGCCGGCAAGATCATCCTGATGAGCCTGCGGGCCTTCTACCAACAACCAGAATTGTTGTACGCTGCCCTCAGCCACGCCAGCGCCCGTGGCGTGGCAGTGACTTTCACGCCTGGTGCTATGCCGGGTGATGCAGATTCTGAAACTAAGGCTGAACGGCCGTAGGCTTTGCAATATCCATGGAGCAGATCAACGAAGAATCACCCGATCATTTTCGTAACACGGATCCAGGAAGTATCACAAGAAACCGCTCTGCATTTCTCCGCGCAGTGCCAATCATTGGACGCATGGCATTCCCAGTCGTTGCGGCTCAAGTGGCAATATTTGGCGCCTACATACACCACGAGTGGCAAGTGGCAGATCAGGCTGCGGCTGCCGCGGGGGCGCTCGGAAGGTATTCTGGACCCGCAGCGGCTATTGCTGAGTACCAAGCGCGTGCACGAGAACATGACGAAAAGATCTTCTCTGCAAGCGAGTATTCAGCAGGCATCCTTGCCCTGGATGCCTTGGCTGTCCTGGGCGGCGCTGCTGCGTATGCGCGAACATCTGGGCGAGACTCGAACGAGTGATGCCCGATCGATCGGAGGGAAGTAGACTACGCTCATCAAACTTTAGAATTTGAACTCAGACGTAGTTGCTAACCGTGAAGGCTACTAGAGTATGCCCGGTCGAAGATCGAAAGTTCGCACTGTCCTGACTGTGACGCTGGTCACGGTAGCTGCGGCGGTCGATGCGATAGCTATCAGCCAGTTTGCCAATGCGCTGCCACTTCCTTTTCCTGTAGCACTCTCGGCGCTGCTGGTTGTAGTCATCGTCAAAATCATTGTCGGAATACGAAAGCGGAGCAAGGAATCCACGAAAGACTCGAACGCCCCTACTCAGTATCCTATGATCGCCACACCGCCCAGGCGCGATCCCCAACTAACCAACTTCCCGCCAACCGAACCCATCATCATCATTTCGCAGCCGAAACCATTCATTGACCCTCCACCGATTTACGCTCCTTCGGAACAGCGGTCAGGCAACGTGCTCCAATACGACCCCCCTGTCCCCTGGCGACCGCCGGAACCTCCGTGGAACCCTTCCTGGCCACCATTTCCTACACCGCCGGGTCAGCCCTCATTTCCGCCATCCAAGGCGCTACCGACCGGCAATGTCGTTGACAGCCCCATCAAGCCACAAAAACATCGTGCGCGGCTGAAAAATGTCGCAGCGCGCTTGACCCTCGGGGCCTTGTGGTTCTCCGCTGGCTCCCTCGCACTGTTTGCGGCATATAGTATATATCCCCATCTGCATAGCGCCGCTTACCCAGGTGAGCAGCCCAGCGCTGTCAATGTCCTCCTGGCCTTGTTCGTTATTGTCTTGGTTTGCGTCGCACTACTCTGTGGCTTCATGGCGCTAAGGTTCTTGTTCTTTCCACGTGGTGCGCGATGAAGGGATTGCGAGCCATGAAATGTAAGCCCGCCTAAGCTTGGGATCTGGATCACCTCGTCCAAAACACCGCCACCCTGCCATGGTGCAGCTCCTCCACCAGCAGCCCTTCGGACTGCATGTCCCGCGCGTACGCCTCAACGTCGACGCTGACGTAGTGCCGGATGCTCTCTGGAACGAACTGCATGAAGTCGTAGGCATCGGTCTCAGATAGCAAGTGCTCGACGTATTCCTCGGCCGACTCCCACTCGCCGTGGTAGTGGTCGAGGAAGTGTTCGTCGGTCAGGAGTTCGGTACTGTCGATGCCAACGTGCTCGACCCACTTGGTGTACGCCTGTCCATGCTGAGCAAGCCCTCGCGCCACCCGTGACACCGTGTCGAAGCTGTCGTACTCGCCGACCGAGTACCCCGCGAAATCCTCGTAGTCGAAGATGGCCCACTCCTCGGCATCCGGGGTGTAGCCATTGCGCAGCATGAACTGCGTGGCGGCTTGCAGCTCATCCGGCTCGAGGGTGGCGTCCATCCAGACGCCGTGCAGCCGCCCGCTGTTGTAGTCAGCCAGGCTGCCCACCCAGATGCGCGGGCTGTGCCCGCTCGGCGAGGCGTCGGCCTCCGTGTTCGCTTGCTCGTAGGCGTCACGCTCGGCGTGGTACGTGCTGTACTCGGTCTCGATGGCTGACCATTGGACTTCAAGCGCATGGTCGTCCAGGGCTTCCCGGACATGCCGGTACCCCTGCTCGTCCTGGATCAGGATGAGACCGCCGGGGCGGTCCTGGTGCTTGACCAGGCCGTACCAGCCCAAGTCGCTCACGGTGCCGATCTCGTTGTCCGGCGGTGCACCGAACAGGACGTCGAGCTCCTCGACTGAGTAGCGGCGTTCCTCGAAGTTGTGGCGAGCGACTTCGGTCGGACTCCACGCGGCGGCATCCGTCCATGGGTAGTCGTCAAGGTCGTCCTGGTCGCGGGTATCGACGACGGCCACTTCGCCCAAGGTGCGCACGCCAGCCGCCGAGATGCGCTCGAACAGGGCCTGGCAGGCGGCGGCTTCTTCAGGAGATTGCTCGACTTGATCACTGGTGCTGACGGCCAGGCGCCCCATGGCATCAGCCGGCGGGCCGTACGGCGGTCGTTCTTCGTCCCGGCTATCCGGCTCGTCGTCCTGGCGTTCCGGCTGCGCCGGCCACAGCTGGTGCCAGCCAGCTACGGGCGCCGCGTCGTCGCGGTTGTCCAGGTATTCGTCGAGGGCATCGAGCCAGGGTTCGACTTCGACGCCGGTCTCATTGTCTTCGCGCCAGGCATCCAACTCATCCCTCAGACCGTCCGTCAGGGCACCCGTCGAGGCCAGGGCGTAGAGCGGTGAGCGTTGACCGCCGTGCAGCTGGGAGGCGATGACCCGCACCGTGGTGTGGTCGATGGGGCGGCCTTCGCGCAGGGCTTCCGTGATGCCGTAGTGGATCAGTTGTTCGTCGGTGAGGTGCTCTGGTGGCGTTGATTCGTTTTGAAAGTTACCTCCTTGAGGTGTTGATAGGTGTTCCACATTCGTGTCTCCGTTTACGGTAGTTGATGAAATATCTAGAGAATGGTTGCTGTGGTACATCGCCATTCACGTCTGTACGGTTGCATTCTGCCGACCACCGCCCGTACGTTCTCAGCATTGGCGGCATGACCCCATGCTTCAATGATGTGCTCGCTTGGTTTTTGGAAATGGAAGGTGCGCAGCCGGTATCCCTGTCCAGAAATATTCGGCCGGAATTGCCGACCGAGCAGCGCCAGGCACAGTTGTGGCGATAGGTGTGCCTCCACCTGCGTCAAGGGGCGGCTGCCGCCTAGTACTTCGACCAGGCCAGACAGGACATGAGCGGCAAAACGTTGTTCTTCGCGGGTAACAGGTTCGAGATAAGGTGCAATGACTGACTGTTCGACTCGCTGAGTAATTGGTTTGGATGCAGCGAGTGTCTTTTGCTCCGGGATGGCGAGGTGTTCAAGAGTGAGCGCTGTTTGGCCTACGAGGTGAGTGAGAACGTTAAATTGCTCTGCGGATGCTTGCGCCTCCTTGAGTGAGACAAGTTGTTCCATATGAAGTTCTCCTTATGAAGTTATGTGATGTAAAATCGTCCTTGATCGATGAGCGGCGTTGGCGCATACTAGAACGTACTTATGACCAACGAAGAACTATTCAACGATCTCAAACAGTTTATTGCAACGACGGTGTCGCAAGAAGTAGCTGGCTTGCGTACGGAACTGAAGGACGACATCAAGAGCCTGGACCAAAAGGTCGATGCTATCCAAGATGCCGTTGCCGAAGCACTGAGCCAAACCAACGAAGCCCTCGATGCCACGGTGCAAGACCATGAGCAGCGCCTCCAGCGTCTTGAGCATCGGACGGCGTGACGGCATTGGCCGGTGGCTGGCAGGTCGTCTGTTTAGGAGGTAGTTCCGCCGCAAAGTTGCCGGGTCGTAGTGATACTACGACTCAGCCACTTCATCGATTTTGACGGCAACGCTGACGGCAACGAGGCCAAGCAACCACATCTTTCGCCGTTCATTGACGAGGTTGTTTACAGCGGTCACGCGTTGTTGGACACCTTCACGAATTGAGCTTCGAACCAAGGGGTCGCAGGTTCGAATCCTGCCGGGTGTACCAGATAGCAAAGATGTAGTTTGATCAACAAGCTCACGCGTTTGCGGCAGTATTTGACGGCAACGCGAGCCACTGGTTGCTCTCCAGAACAACCGTTCAACCTTGCCTAACGCTTCGCGCCGCGCGTCCATGTCTACGTGCTGGTAGAGCTGTTGCGTTGTCGACACATGGGCATGTCCGAGAATTAGCTGGGCATCCCGCGCTTGCACACCCAAGTCCTTCAGGAGCGTCGCTGTGGTGTGGCGCACATCATGAATTCGGATCACCCTGACACCATGTTGCCGACAGATTCTCTGGAAGGAACGTAGGAAGTTCTTTGGCTCGATTGGACGACCGGTCTTTGTCGTAAAGATGAGCCCGTTGTCCACCCACCCAGTACCAGCAGCATCCCGCATTGCATGGTAGCGGATCTTGTGGGCGGCGAGAGCTTCGTGGGCGAGGCCAAGCAGCGGCAAATCCCGGTTCCCGGCATCCGTTTTCACGGGACCTTGGATGAGAGCGTGGCCAACTCGCTGAACTTGCTGACGAACGCGGACCTCCAATGTGGCAAGGTCGATGTCTTGCCAACGAAGTCCGAGTACTTCACCGCGCCGAAGTCCGTAGAGGACGAGCAGCGCGAAGGCGGGGTACAGGGGATCGGTGCGTGCTGCCGCAAGAAACTGCTTCGCTTCGTCGCTTGCCCACGGCCGTACTTCCTTTGGCTTGTAGCTATCGAGGACGACGAGCCGCGCGACGTTTCGGATAACCAACTCGTCGCGTTGCGCTTGTCCCAAAGCTGCACTCAAGACCATACGGATGACGTGTGCCTTGCGGAGCGAGTGCCCGCTTTCAATCCCCTGGTTCAGAAATACCTGTACCTTTGGTACAGACAGCAAGGCGAGGGACTCTCTTCCGAGGTTTGGCTTGAGAAACAACCGGACGGCCCACTCGTACTGTTCATAGGTTGCTGGACGCCGGTTCGGTAGCACCACGTGTTCAAGCCAGTAGTCCAGGTACTCGCCCATTTTCCAGTTCCTGTCCGGCACCGGTACGCCACGCTGACTCTGTGCCTTGATTCGTGCCAGCTTCTCATGAGCCTCCTGGCGAGTCTTCCCAACTTTCCGTACGCGCTTTCGAGTACCACTGGTGGTCAGGAAGTAGGCCGCAGCTTCGTACCGCCCGTCCTTCCGGCGGTAGATCGTGCCCTCGCCGTTGGCGTGGCGACCCACTACAAGGTCCCCTCGTCGCGCAGGTGAGCAATCAGCGTATCGACCGCATCCCGAGGGACAAGCCGCCGCTTACCGATCCGGATCGTGACGAGCTGTCGTGACCGGATGAGCTCGTAGAGCTTCCAGTTGCTGACCCGCAGCACCGCGCAGGCTTCCTTGACGGTGTAGAGGACTGGCATGACGTTGTCGTCGGCCTCGCCGCCGGTTGGCGTTGATCGACGCCAGAAGGCTCGAAGCCTCGTATGTGAGACTGGTGTACTGGTTGTGATCATTAATCACCTCCTTTCAGTTGGTTGTTGTTGCAAGGGCTCGCGACCCTCAGCCCCGCCGCCGGGGACGGCGGAGCTGCGAGACACGAGGCGGGCGGTAGGGGTACTCCGGATCGTTTGCCTGCAAGAGCCGCTTGACGGTGCTTTCGCTGATCGACCACTGCTCGCCGATCCGCCACTTCGGCGTCCCGCCGTGGTAGGCGTCGATCATGAGGCGGAGGTCAGCGTCGCTCAGCTGGTCAGTCACCCGCCACTGACGCTGGCTTCGGCCAGTCGATTGGACCGAAACCCGCCCTGTGGTGATCTCGGCTCGGGCGGCCTCCAGACGGTCGACCGCTCTGACTAGGGCGTTCGCCAAGTCCAAGCGTTTGGAGTAAGCGCCCACAAGGTCCACATCGTACGAAACCCCTTCGTTTCAGCCTCCTTGGCTGGTCGGAGGGGTTTTTTGCATTGCGTATTCGATCTTCGATGATCGGCTCGCGGCTTGCTCTTGTTCTCCTGGTGGGGCAGAAGTGGAGCACCGCCCCAGCCTTCATCCGGCGTCGGCGCGGTGTTCCCGCTGTTCCCCGGGCTCGCGCGGCGGGTGACCCCCGCCGTGGCGAAGAGGGGACAACCGGCGCCACCCTCCCACCGTCGGCCACACTCGGTGACGGCGTCGGCGGTAGTGGCGCCGCCGTGTGCCAGCGGCGCTCGAGATCGTCGAGCAGCCGCTGCTCGACCTCTGGAGCGACGTGGGAGTAGGTCTCGATGACCCGGTTATCCAGGTGATGGCCGAGCCTCCGAGCTTGGGCAATCTCCGGCGCGCCGCCTGCGATCAGCCAGGTCTTGTGGCTGTGCCGCAGTCCGTGGAAAGTCAGCCCAGGCCGCACCGCCCGCCTTCACAGCGGCCTCCCACCCGGCTGAAACAAGAAGCGTCGCTCCGCAACAGGTGTGGTTCCCTAGCGCGGACATCTCCGGCGTCCGCCCCTAACGACGATGCAGGCGCCGGCCGCCATCCACGAAGCGCAGACCGGGGGCAACTGTAACCCGCCAGGGCGGTTGCAGTGATACCCAGAGGACAACAGTCACTGCGGAAGGAACCACGTGGGTGACCCGGAATTCACCACGGACCAGGTCGACAGTGCAATCGACCACGTGATCGACAATGGCGCCTGCAACAACGGATCGACCATTCGTTACAGCCTGGTGTTCGCCGCCGCTGGCCTGGCTGCGCCGCAGGCACCCGGAAGGGACAGCCCGGAGGCGGCTACTTTCGGATCAACGACCTGCCCGACCCCTTCGCCCAGCGCACCCCACCTGGGCAAGTCGTCAGAGCAGGACGCTTCTGGGAGGACCAGAAGCGGAGCTGCGCAAACTGGGGCACTCAACGACGCCGCGGCCAGATCTAAACTCGCCACCTACGCGACCGCATGGGAAGGTCAGGCCCGGGACGCTCCGAGGAACCGCAGCACGGCCAGGACGCGGCGGTGGTCCGCGTCGACCACGGGCAGGTCAAGCTTGGCGAAGATGTTGTTGATGTGCTTCGCCACGGCGCTCTCGCTGACCACCAGCGCCTGCGCGATGCCGGCATTGGAGCGCCCCTCGGCCATCAGGCCGAGCACCGCCCGTTCGCGGGGGGTCAGCCGCGCGAACGGGTCGCTGTCGCGCCGCAGCAGCAACTGGGCGACGACCTGCGGGTCCAGGGCCGTGCCCCCGTCCGCCACTCGCCGGACCGCCGCCACGAAGTCGGCGACATCGGCAACCCGCTGCTTGAGCAGGTAGCCCACACCGCTGGTGTTCGCAGACAGCAGGTCAGCCGCGTACCGCTCCTCCACGTACTGCGAAAGCAGCACCACCGGCGTCCCCGGCCAGCGCCGACGGATCTCCATCGCCGCCCGCACCCCCTCGTCGGTGAAGCCGGGCGGCATCCGGACGTCGATCAAGGCGAGTTCGGGCCGGTGCTCCGCCACTGCCGCCAACAGCCCCTCCGCGTCGCCGGCTTCCGCGGCGACCTGGAACCCGCCCATCTCCAGCACCTTGATCAGGCCGACCCGCAACAACACCGAATCCTCGGCGATCACCGCGCGCACGGCAGCTCCGCGGTGACGGTGGTGGGCCCGCCAACGGGGCTGCTCACCTGGAAGGCCCCGTCGAGGGAGCCGACCCGCTTGGCCAGCCCGGCCAGCCCCGTGCCGGCGGCGGCGTCGGCACCGCCCAGCCCGTCGTCGGTCACGCGCACTCGCAGCACCTCGCCGACCTGACGGACGATCACCTCTGCACGCATCGCGTTGGCGCGCTTCGTTGCATTGCTCAGCGCCTCAGAGATCACGAAGTACGCGACCGACTCCACGTTGGGCGCCACCCGCTCCTCCAGATCGACCCGCAGCCGCACCGGCAGGGGCGTGCGGGCAGCCAGCCCGGACAACGCCGCGTCCAGACCTCGGTCTTCGAGCACGGCCGGGTGCAGCCCCCGCACCAGGTCATCGAGTTCGGCGATCGCCTCCTTCGCCTCCAGGTGCGCTCTCGCGATCACCTCGCGGGCATCACCCGGCAGGTCCGGGCGGGTGGCCATGGCCAGACCCAGGTTGACTGCGAGGGACACCAACCGCTGCTGGGTGCCGTCGTGCAGGTCGCGCTCGATCCGGCGGCGCTCCGCGTCGACGGCCTCGATCAAGTCGGTCCGGCTCACGGCCAGCTGATCGACCCGCTCCTGGAGCCGCTGCGCCCGGCTGGGCCCGAGCAGGCCCGACGCCAGCCGCGCCTCGGCCCGGGCTGCTGTCCGCGCGGTCCAGGGCAGGGCGCACAGAAGGAGGAGTCCAGCCGCTGTGTAAGCCGGCAGCTGGGTCAGGTAGCCGAACCAGTCCTGGCGGATTCCGGTTGGCAGCGCCCATGACCAGGCGTAGGCGATGACGCCCGCCAGGCACGCCGCTGCCACCGCGAGCACCAGCAGCTCCAGCAGCGCGAGCAGCGGGCCCAGCACGAGGTGGTAGCCGATCTTGCGCCAAGGCCGCGTCGTCGCGAGCCACCGGGCGGTCGAGGCCCACGTCCATTGTTCCGGCGCGGTGGGCGTGAGCCGGGGGACGTCCACACCGATGAGCACCCGGTAGCGAGCCCGCTGAACGGCCGTCAGCACCGGGGTGCCGAGCAGGACCAGGGCGGCCGACACGGAAACCGTGAGGAGCCAGTTCCCCGTCCTGGCGGTAGTCGTCGCCGCCCAGGCCCACACGGGCACCAGCGCCAGGTGCGGCAGCACACCAGCGGCAAGAAAGCCGGTGTCCCGCCGCGCCCGGAGGACCGTGCGTCTCAGTCCAGCTGGAATCGTCATGGCACGACGCTAGGGCACCGCAGGAGGACGATGCCATGAAACCTGTACCCGATCTCATGGTGAACCTAGTACCAGCTGTAGATCTTGATCTTGGCCTGTGGGCGGACAGCATCTCGGGTCGGCAGGTCGGCTTCTGCCGGCCGCCGGCAGGTAGACCGAGAGGCCGCGCCAGGTCCACCTTCTGGCGGTGACCGGCGGGAGGTCCACGCCGAGCACGGCGCGCAGCCGGTTCCACTGAACCACGGTCAGTGCCGGGGACACGGCCAGCAACACGAGAGCCGTGAAGACCACGCCGCCCAAGACGATGTCCCGGGCGAACTTCACCTCGGTCAGGTGCAGGCCGAGCCAGAGTGCTGTGGTGATCCCCAGGGTGGTCAGCTGCACGGACACCCCAGCCGCGACGGACCTGAAAGCCGCCGAACCACCGGCCCGCGTGCGTCGTGCCGTGTCCATGATCCAACGCTAACCGAGACCGGGCCGACGGCACCATCATGCAGGCACCCGGGTCGGTGCGGTAGCAGGCACCACCACGAAGTCGGAACCACGGGCTACTGATCTCGGCTGGCCGCGGCGGCAAGGTTTCGCCGCAGGGCCGCCGACGCCGGCGGCATCACCACGACTTCGGTGGAGGAAATCTCATGACCGTTCGGACGATGCCCCGGCCGCCACGCACGGCGAGGCCGCCGGGTGCCCGGGCGCGACCCCGGACCAGCTGGACGCCCAGGGTGCTCGGCGCGGTCGCTGCGGGCATGGTGCCGTGGGTGTTCGTGCTGGGCCGGTCCCTGCCCGAGACCACGCAGGTACGGCATTGGCCGGCCGTGTGGATCGGACTCGACCTGACCATGGCGCTCGGCTGCGCGACCACCGCGTGCTTGGCCCACCACGGCGATGACCGCGCCCGCCTGTCGGCGTCGGCCGTCGCGGCGCTCGTGGTGATGGACGCCTGGTTCGACGTTCTCACCGCCCAGGCCGGCGCCGAATTCACCCAGGCCCTCGTCTGCGCGGTTCCGGAGCTGGCCTTGGCCGGCCTGTGTACGTGGCTCGCCCTGCGCAACGCTGAAAGGGAGTCATGACGATGAGAGCATCAGCGGCGGCGGCATGCGCGTTCGCCGCAGTGGCGTGCGTTCCGGGAACGGCCGACGCCATCGTCGGCGGCGGACCGGCCGATCAGCCGTACCGGTCGGTTCGTTGCAGTACGACAACAGGAACGACCCGAACTGGCCGGCGTGTGGGGTGTGTGGATCCACGACGGGCGTTCGAGCTCGGTCGGCACGTCTTGCGTACGGCGCCTGGGCGGCCACCGAGGGCAGCAAGCCTGTCGATCCCAGCGATCCGTCCATCTACCACATCTGGCTCGGCTCGCTGGACCGTACGAGCGGCGGGCAGGTCCGTCACGGCCGGGCGATCGCCGTACCGGACTCGTGGGCCTCGGGAGTGCGGGATGCGGAGGGCCGGGTCGGCGACGTGCAGCTCAAGCGCCACCAGCTGCCCGCCGGCTACCTGGCCGGTATCGCCGCCGCGATCGGCGGCCTGATCGCCCTGCCCTACGGCGAAGAACTGCGCCGCTGTGTCCGCGCCGCGAAGCGCCCCCGTACAGCTTGACGCGGTTTGCGCCTTCCGCGGACCGGGTAGGCGGTTTCCATGACCCACCCGGACCGCGAAACCCTGGCCCGTCACCTGGCCGACGTCGACTACCCCTGCGGCCGCGAAGAACTGCTGCGCCGCGCGGCGGCGGCAGGCGGGGGCGACAACGTGCTCGGCCCGCTCGGCAACCTCCCGGCCGACGTCGGCTTCACCTGCGAAGACGACGTGTGGAACGCCATGGCGCAGAGCCGCGCCGGCTGACCATCGGGGTCAGTCGACTTCAACTGCGCGTCAGGATGCCCAAGCGCGCTCTGGCGGCAAGGTGAAGGGCCTCCACACCCGGAGGCCCTTCACGTCACTTCACGCCGAACGCGGGTTGTTCTCCTCCGCCCGGCTCCAGCACCAGGGTCCGGCCGTCCACGACGTCGGCCGTCGCCTGGTCGGCGAACACCCGGGCGCCGGTGTCGTCGTCCACGAAGACCGTGTCGGTCGGGGTCGCGGTCGCCGACACCGACGCCGTCACGCCGGGGCTTCGGGGGTTCGCACCGGCAAGGGCGTGGATCCGCAACCCGCCTTCCGGAGCGGCGCCCGCCTCCCGGACCATCGTGACGATGGTGTCGGCCGCGTCGGGATCCATCGACAGCATCGCGCCACCTACCCGAACGAAAGCGCTTCGACGAGTTCGCCCGCCTGCGGGTTCGGCAACGCCCTCGCGACGTCGGCCTGCGCCACCACGCCGACGAGTTCGTGGCCGTCGATCACCGGCAGCCGGCGGACCTGGTGCGCGGTCATCGTCCGCAGGATCTCCTCGGCGTCGTCGTCCGCGCCGATCGTCACCGCTTCGCCCTGCGCCAGCTCGCCGACGTGCACCGC
Organism: Amycolatopsis sp. NBC_01488; assembly: GCF_036227105.1. NCBI lineage: Bacteria > Bacillati > Actinomycetota > Actinomycetes > Pseudonocardiales > Pseudonocardiaceae > Amycolatopsis > Amycolatopsis sp. NBC_01488. Next base: position 807,052 of record NZ_CP109434.1, read on the forward strand.
GCGCGGGTCCTTGCCCTCGGCGAGCACCTTCACCACGATGTCGCGGTCGGTCAGCATGCCCTTGAGCCGGTTGTCCTCGCCGCAGATCGGGAGCGCACCGACCCCTTCGCGGGCGAGGATCTGCGCGGCGTCGTGCACCGTGTCGGACTCGCGGGCGCAGGTCGCGCCGGGGGTCATGATGTCTCGGGCAGTCGTCATGGTCGTTCTCCTTTCGAAGGCCTTTTCGTGCGGCTACCCGGTGTGCGCGGACCTACACTCCCGACCGCCTCGTTTTCGCGACGGCCGGACGGGTAACCGCACCGGACGATCGGCATCCGGAGGTGATCGACATGGCCGCGCAGGCAGCGGTGGACGACGAACTGTGGGCGGAGTTCCACCGGGTGGTCAACATGACTTCCCGCGAACTGGCCGACTGGCTCCGCACGCGCGACGCGGGCCCCGAGACCGAGGCACTGCCCGACCGCGCGGGCACCCCGACCGGGCACGACGTCCTGGGCATCCTCCGGAAACGGAGGTCCGATGTGGACACCCACGACGCCGAGGTGATGCGGAAGGTCGTCGACCGCGTCCACGCCCAGCGCCGCGACGACCTCGAACCCACCGGTGGCGAGGACCACTGGCGGCGGCGCCTCATGTCGCTCGGCCACGACCCGCTGAAGCCGCCCGCGTAACGGCGCCGAAGTCCGCCCGGCCGGCGTCCTCCTCGACGACGACCGCCGCGGTCATCGTGGCCGATCCCGGCATCGTCGAGACGCGGTAGTGGTTTCGATGGCCGCCGACGGGGCAACCGAGCCGCGACGACCGAGCCGAGGAGGCGAAACCCGTGAAGGCAGTGGTGTGGCACGGCGTCGGGGACATCCGCGCCGAGGAGGTACCCGATCCGAAGATCCTGGAGCCGAGTGACGCCGTCATCCGGATCACCCGCAGTGCGATCTGCGGGACCGACCTGCACCTCGTGCGCGGGACGATGCCGGGCATGGTGCCCGGGACCGTGCTCGGCCACGAGGCCGTCGGCGTCGTCGAAGAGGTCGGGCCCGCCGTGCGCGGCTTCACGCCGGGCGACCGGGTCGTCGTGTGTTCGACGATCGGCTGCGGCACCTGCTCGTACTGCCGCGCCGGCTACTACGCCCAGTGCGACACGGCCAACCCGAACGGCCCCGGCGCCGGCACCAGCTTTTTCGGCGGCCCCGAGACCACCGGCCCCGTCGACGGCTTGCAAGCGGAGTACGCGCGGATCCCCTTCGCGATGACCACCCTCGTCCGAATCCCGGACACCGTCGGCGACGACCAGGCCATTCTCGTGTCGGACATCTTCCCGACGGCCTGGTTCGGCGCCCGGCTGGCCGAGGTCGGGCCGGGCGACAGCGTCCTGGTGCTCGGCGCCGGCGCCGTCGGCCAGCTGGCGATCGCCTCCGCGAAACGCCAGGGCGCGGGCCGCGTGTTCGCCGTCGACGGCATCGCCTCCCGCCTCGACCTCGCCCGCGGGCAGAACGCCGAGACCGTCGACTTCAACGCCGAGGACCCGGTGGCCGTGGTCCGGGAACTGACCGGGGGCATCGGCGTGGACCGGGTCATCGACGCCGTCGGCGTGGACGCGCAGCGCCCGGCGCGCGGACCGGCCGCCGGCCAGGGGGAAGACCTCGAAGCCGAGCGGGAGCTCGCCGCGCCCGACGCGGCGCCGGACGGTGACCAGTGGGTGCCGGGCAACGCGCCCAGCCTCGCGGCGCGCTGGGCCGTCGACGTGGTCGCGAAGGCCGGCACGATCGGCGTCATCGGCGTCTACCCGCCGGGGTTCGACCGGTTCCCGCTCGGTGAAGCGATGAACAAGAACCTCACCGTTCACCTGGGCAACTGCAACCACCGCCGGTACGTGCCCCGCCTGCTGCAGCTCGTCGCGTCCGGCGCGGTCGATCCGACGGCCTTCATCACCCAGCACGAAGAGCCGGTGAACGCGATCGACGCCTACCGGACGTTCGACCGGCGCGAGTCCGGCTGGCTGAAGGCGGTACTCGATGTCGACTGAGCGAAACCACCGCGATGACAGTCCGGCCACGGCCACGCCGCCGGACCCGGACCCCGCCGCCACGCCCGACCTGGAACCCGGCGGTGGGGTGCCGCTCGGCAGCACACCGCCGGACTCCGCGCAGACGTCGGGGTTGTCGCACCCGCAGCCGATGCCGTCGAAGGCCATGCCGGCGGCTTGGCTCGTGGTCATCGCGGTGCTGACCCTGATGGCCGCGGCCTTCGTCGTGTCGCTGGCGGCCGGGTGGCTGAAGATGTGGTGACCCCGGCGGGAAGCGCGGTGGTTGCCGCGTCGGCCGTTAGTCCGGCAGGCCCGCCAGCACCTTGTCCAGGGTGATCGGCAGATCCCGCACGCGCACACCCGTCGCGTGGAAGACCGCGTTGGCCACCGCTGCCGCCGTGCCGACGATGCCGATCTCGCCGATTCCCTTGCTGCCCATGGGGTTGAGGTGCGGGTCGTGCTCGTCGAGCCAGTCCGCCCGCAGGTCGCCGATGTCCGCGTTGGCCGCGATGTGGTACTCCGCCAGGTCGTGGTTGACGACGTGCCCGAAGCGCGGGTCGAGGACGCTGTTTTCGTGCAGCGCCATGGACAGGCCCATGGTCATGCCGCCGAGGAACTGCGACCGGGCGGTGAGCGGGTTGACGATCCGGCCCGCCGCGAACGTGCCGTGCAGCCGCGACACCCGAATCTCCCCGGTGTCGGCGTTGACGCGCGCCTCGGCGAACTGCGCGCCGAAGGCGTACATCGCGTACCGGTCCTCGTCCGGGTTCTCCGGCATGTCCGCCTGGGCTTCGGCGCCGTTTTCCGGGTCCTCGCCGTACTTGTCGCGGAACGCCCGCGCGGCCGCGACCACCGCCGAGCCCCACGACGCGGTCCCGGTCGAGCCGCCGGCGACGGTGGCGGTGGGGTGAGCCGTGTCGCCGATCCGGGCCTCGACCCGCTCGACCGGCACGCCGAGGGCGTCGGCCGCGATCTGCGGCAGCACCGTCCACGTGCCCGTGCCGATGTCGGCCGCGCCGATCTCGGCGACATACCGGCCGTCCTCGAACCGGACGACCGCCGTCGAACCCGGCATCCGCTTGGCCGGGTACACCGAAGCCGCGACGCCGGTGCCGACCAGCCAATCGCCGTCCCGCCGGACGCCCGGCCGCGGATCCCGCTCCGCCCAGCCGAAGTTCTCTGCCCCGGTGCGCAAGCACGCGACGAGGTTGCGGCTGGAGAACGGGTTCCCGGTGTCGGGGTCGCGCTCGGGTTCGTTGCGGATGCGCAGCTCGACCGGGTCGATGCCGAGTTCGGCCGCGAGCTCGTCCATCGCGACCTCGGGACCGAACATGCCCGGGCACTCCCCCGGCGCCCGCATCCACGACGGCACCGGCACGTCCAGCGCGGCGAGCCGGTGGGTCGTCGCACGGTTCGGGGCGGCGTACATCATCCGCGCGGGCAACGCCGTCTGCTCGGCGAACTCCTTGATCCGCGACGTCTGCTCGACGACGTCCAGCCCGATCGCCCGCAGCCGCCCGTCCTGGCCGGCGCCGAGCCGCATCCGCTGGATCGTCGGCGTGCGGTAGCCGGCCTGGCTGAACATCTGCTGGCGCGTGAGAGCGAGCCGCACCGGCCGGCCCGGCACCGCACGGGCGGCCAGCGCCGCGAGGACGACGTGGGCGTGCGCGGTGCCCTTCGACCCGAACCCGCCGCCGACGTACGGGCCGATCACGCGGACGTGGTCCGCCGGCAGGCCGAAGAGCTTCGAGACGGTCTGCCGCACCGGGTGGACGCCCTGCGTCGAGTCCCACAGCGTCAGCGTCCCGTTCTCCCAGAGCGCCGTCGTCGCGTGCGGTTCGAGCGGGTTGTTGTGGTACATCGCCGTCGTGTAGGTCTGCTCCACCGTGACGTCGGCGTCGCGGAGGGCGGCGTCGACGTCGCCTTCCGCGCTGTCGGTGGGGAACGACGGGTTGACCTTGTCCGGCTTGTACAGGTCGTCGCGCTCGGCGGACAACGTGACGTCGGCGGTCTCGGTGTCGTACTCGACCTCGACGAGGTCCGCGGCGTGCCGCGCGGTTTCGGAGGTCTCCGCGACCACGAGCCCGATCACCCGGCCGCGGAACGGGATCTCGCGGTCCTGCAGCACGGCGAGTTCGGCGTCTTCGGTGTCGGCGAGCCGCTCGCTCGTGAACGGCGTCAGGACGCGCAGCACGCCGTCGAGGGATTCCGCCTCGACGGTGCCGACCCGGCTGCAGCGGCCCCGCGCGATGGTGGCCTGGACGGGGTGGCAGTGCAGCGGGTTGTCGACCGGCACTTCGAAGGCGTACGGCGCCGTGCCGGTGACCTTCGCGGGTCCATCGCGGCGGGTGTGCGACCGGCCGATCGCGGCCGGTTCCAGCAGTTCGGTCATCGGCCCGGCTCCTCGGCAGTCGGATCGGCGGTCAGGTCGCGCAGCACCGCGGCGAGCGTGCGCCGGGTGAGCGGGATCTTGAAAGCGTTTCCCCCGTCGACACCGTCGAGCGGGCGGGCGTCCGCGAGTTCCGCGTCGGCGGCCGCCCGGAACAGTTCCACCGATGGCCGTTGTCCACGCAGCACCTCTTCGGCGCGGTACGCGCGCCAGGGCTGGTGCGCGACCCCGCCCAGCGCCACCCGCACGTCGTCGAGCACACCGTCCACAAGAGACACTCCGGCGGCGACCGAGACCAGCGCGAAGGCGTAGGACGCGCGGTCGCGGACCTTGCGGTAGCGCGAGCGGCGAGCCCAGGACGCGGCCGGGAGCGTGATCTCCGTGATCAGGTCGCCGTGGCCGAGCACGGTGTCGCGGTCCGGCCGGTCCCCCGGCAGGCGGTGCAGGTCGGCGAACGGCACGACGCGGTCCCCCGCCGGCCCGAGCACGTGCACCCGGGCGTCCAAAGCGAGCAGGGCCACCGCCATGTCCGATGGATGGGTCGCGACGCAGTGCTCGGACGCGCCGAGGATCGCGTGGTACCGGGTGGCGCCGCCCAGCGCCGAGCAGCCGGCGCCCGGCGACCGCTTGTTGCACGGCGTCGTGACGTCCTGGAAGTAGGAGCACCGGGTGCGCTGCAACGGGTTCCCGCCGGTCGTCGCCATGTTCCGCAGCTGCGCGGACGCGCCCGAGAGCAAGGCCTCGGCCAGCACGGGGTACCGCTCCCGGACGCGGGAGTCGGCCGCGAGGTCGCTGTTGCGGACGCCCGCGCCGATCACCAGCTCGCCGTCGTGTTCGCGGATCTCCGCGGAGGTGAGCGTCTTCACGTCGACGATCCGGTCCGGCGCCGCGACGCCCAGCTTGAGGTGGTCGACCAGGTTGGTCCCGCCGGCCAGGTACACGGCGGTCGGATCGGCCGCGACGGCCCGCACCGCGTCGGCCGCGGACTCCGGCCGGTCGAGGGTGAAGGGTTTCATCGCGACTCTCCCGCCTGCCGGATCGCGGCGACGATGCCGACGTAGGCTCCGCAGCGGCAGAGGTTGCCGCTCATCCGTTCGGCGATCTCGTCGTCGGTCCACTGTGGAGTGTCCGAGACGGACGCCGTGACGTGACTGGGCGCACCGGCGTCGAACTCGGTCAGCAGACCGGCGGCGGAGCAGATCTGGCCGGGAGTGCAATAGCCGCACTGGAAACCGTCGTGCTCCAGGAACGCCTGCTGCAGCGGGTGCAGGTCGTCGCCGTCGGCCAGCCCGGCCGCCGTCGTGACGTCGGCACCGTCGCAGGTCAGGGCCAGCACCAGGCAGGCGAGCACGCGCCGGCCGTCGAGCAGGACCGTGCAGGCGCCGCACTGGCCGTGGTCGCAGCCCTTCTTCGGGCTGGTCACGCCGAGCTGTTCGCGCAGCAGGTCGAGCAGGGTGCGCCGCGGATCGACGGCCGGCCGGTACGCCGTGCCGTCGACCCGCAGCTCGATCGTGCGGGAAGCACCCGCGGTCTCGGTGGTCGTCATAACCGCTCCTAGCGCCCGGTCAGGTGAGGTCGAGGATCGTCTTCCCGCGGCCGTGCCCGGAGTCGAGGCGTTCGTGGACCTTCCGGACCTGGTCGAGCGGCAGCACTTCCTGCACCACCGGGCGGGCCTGGCCGCGTTCGAAGACCGGGGTCAGCTCCTCGAGCCGGCGACGTTCCCGGGTGAGCATGATCCCGTGCAGCTGCTGGTTGCGCTGGTAGAGCGGGGTCAGCTCGCCCTTGGGCGGCAGGACGGTCGCGATCCGGCCGAACGCGCGGGTCGCGGCGCAGCTCTTGACCAGGTTCTCCCCGCCGACCAGGTCCAGCACCGCGTCGGCGCCCGCGCCACCGGTCCGCTCGAACGCCACGTCGACCGGGTCGTCCCGGTGGTAGTCGATCGGCTCCGCGCCGAGCTCGCGCACCAGGTCCTGGTTGTCCGGGCCGGCCGTGGCCAGCACCCGGGCACCCGCCGCGATCGCGAACTGCACGGCGAACGTGCCGACGCCGCCCGCGCCGGCGTGCACCAGCACCGTCTCACCGGGACGGACCGCGAGCCTGCGGACGATCGCCTCCCACGCCGTGCCGCCGGCCAGCGGGATCGCGGCCGCCTCCACGTGGCTCAGCCCGCGCGGCTTCGGCGCCACGATGGCCGCCGCCACGACGTTCAGCTCGGCGTAGCTGCCCGACCGCGTCGTCAGCTCGGGCGTGTAGAAGACCTCGTCGCCCACGGAGAATTCGCGGACGCCCGGGCCGACCGCCTCGACCACGCCCGACACGTCACCGCCGAGCACGGCGGGCAGCTCCAGCCCGGGCATCGCCACCCCTTGCCGGATCTTCGCCTCCACCGGGTTCGTCCCCGACGCGACGACCCGGACGAGGATCTCGCCGGGCCCCGGCTCGGGCCGGTCGACGTCCTCGACCGAGAGGATGTCCGGATCGCCGAACTCCGTCATCACCACCGCTCGCATGGACATCCCGATCAGGTACCCGGCGTCGCGACACCGAAACGAGGCACGAGCGGAGAGTTTCCGGTCCCGGCGAGCGGGTAGCCGCAGAAGCGAGGCCTGTTACCAGGGCCCGAAGGAGGTTCTGATGCGCCGAGAAAGCGATCTGCACTCGCCCCGCGAGGACGAAGACGGCCCTGTCGCGAACCCGGAACGCCGTCAGGTCCACTCCGGCGATCCGACCGAACAGGACTGGCGCGAGGTCGGCGACGAGGTGCGCCACGCCGCGGAGCAGGCGGGGCGCAAGCCGGAACAGCCCGAAACCGACTGAACCGACGCCGCGCTGCGGCCGGTCCTCGCTTCGCCAAATCGGTCGTCGTTGCGCCGCAACCGGTCGAACGCCTCGTTCACGCGCGCCGACGGGAGCACCTCCACGTCGGCGGTGACACCGCGCTCCGCGCAGAAAGGCGGCATCTCGCCGCGTTTCGGCGCTGGATTCCCACGCCAAGTTCGCCGGCCCCCACGGTCGTGGGGCGCCGGCCGGGGATCCGGGGCCGAACGCTTGATCCGCGTGTCGGATCGGTCCTACTCTTCAGCGTCGATGCTTGCCGAGGAGGACCCATGCGAGGCGCCCACCGTAGCCGTGGCCACTTGGTGATCATCTCCTGTGCGCTGTCCGCCGGTCTGCTGGCCGTGACGAGCCCGGCAGCGGACGCGGCGCCGGCGCCGCTGTACTCCCCCGGTGCGCCAGGCGCCGGGGATCCGTACTTCCCCGACATGGGCAACGGCGGCTACGACGTCAGCCACTACGACATCCGGCTGGCGTTCGACCCCGCCACCAAAGCGATCAACGCGACGACGACGATTCTCGCCACGGCCACCCAGGATCTCTCCCGTTTCGACCTGGATTTCCAGGGGCCGCTGACGATCAGCAGGCTCTCGGTGAACGGCCTGAACGCCGCCTTCACCCGCAGCGGTGCCCAGGAGCTGGTGATCACCCCGCCGTACGGTCTGCGGAAGGGCAGCCCGTTCGTCGTCTCGGTGACTTACTCCGGCGTCCCGCAGAAGATCGACGACCCCGCGCTGGGCCTCTCCGGCTGGGTCGCCACCAAGGACGGCGCGGTCGCGCTCAACCAGCCGATCGGCGCGGCGACCTACTACCCGGTGAACGACACCACCGACGACAAAGCGACCTACACCCAGACCATCACCGTGCCGACCGGGCTCACCGTGCTGGCCAACGGCGAACCCGGGCCGACCACCACGCACGATCACCTGACCACCTTCCGCTGGTCCATGAACCGGCCGATGGCCAGCGAGCTGAGCATGCTCGCGATCGGCGACTACGACGTCACCCGCGGCGTGACGGCCGGCGGCCTCCCGGACATCACCGCGATCGGCAAGTCGATCGACACCCGGCCCGGTCAGGGCGAGGTGTTCAACCAGACCACGGCGCAGATCATCCAGTGGGAATCCTCGATGTACGGGCAGTACCCGTTCGACTCGACCGGCGGCATCCTCGCCGACGTCGGCGTCGGCTACGCCCTCGAGACCCAGAGCCGGCCGGTCTACGACCAGAGCACCAGCGACGTCGACGGCGACCTGCTCGCCCACGAACTCGGCCACCAGTGGTTCGGCGACAGCCTCACTCCGGTGCACTGGTCGGACATCTGGCTCAACGAAGGCTTCGCGACCTACTCGGAGTGGCTCTACCAGGAGAAATTCAACAACGTCCCCGTGCAACAGACCTTCGCGAAGGCCTACGCCGACGAGAAGGACTGGAGCGGCGAAGTCGCCGACCCCGGACGTGATCACATCTTCGACGACCTGGTCTACACCCGCGGCGCGATGACACTGCAGGCGCTGCGCACGAAGATCGGCGACCGCGCTTTCTTCGAGGTGCTCTCGCTCTGGCCGACGGCGCACCGATACGGCAACGTCTCGACGCCGCAGTTCATCCAGTTCGTCGAGCGGCTGACCCACCGCAACCTCGGCTCGTTCTTCCACACCTGGCTCTACCAGCCGGGCAAGCCGGCACTCTGACCAGGTAGGGGGACCACGACTGAGCAGCGGAGGTTCGCGGTGAAGTACCTGATGTTGATCTACGGCAACGAGCGCATCTGGAACGGTACCGAGCCGGCCGGGCTGGCCGCGTTGATCGGCGAGGTGGACGCGTTCAACGAACGCTTGCGGGAGTCGGGCGAGCTGGTCGCCCTCAACGGGCTGGTTCCGCGCGCCCGGTCGGTTCGGATGGGGCCGGACGCGCCGGTGGTCACCGACGGGCCTTACCTGGAGGCGAAGGAGTACGTCGGGTCGTACTTCATCGTGGACGTCGACAGCGAGGAGCGGGCGCTCGACATCGCGCGGTCGTACCCGGCGCTGCGGCACAGCCGTGGTCTCGGCGGCGGCGTCGAGGTGTGGCCGTTGATGGAGCGGGGTGGCGGCGATCTGTGACGCTCGAGGAACCGGTCGAGGATCTTCTCCGTGCGCTGGTGCCTCAGGTGCTGGGCACGCTCGTGCGGCGGTACGGGGATTTCGCACGGTGTGAGGACGCGGTCCAGGAGGCGCTGATCGCCGCGGTGGACGCGTGGTCGCAGGCCGGCGTCCCGGCGTCTCCGGTGGGGTGGCTGAGCACGGTGGCCGCGCGGCGCTACGTGGATCAGGTGCGCGTCGACACCGCCCGCGCACGGCGGGAACGAGCGGTCGCCGACGCCTTGCCGCGCGACGTGCTGGCCGCGGCGCCGGCGGATCTGGAGCCGGCGCGGGACGATCTGCTGGAGCTGCTGTTCCTGTGCTGCCACCCCGCGCTGACCGCGTCCGCGCAGATGGCGCTGACCCTGCGCGCGGTGGGCGGACTGGCCACACCGGAGATCGCGGCGGCCTTCCTCGTGCCGGACAAGACCATGGGACAACGGATTTCCCGCGCCAAGCAGCGGCTGCGGGAGGTGGGTGCGCGGTTCGAGCTGCCACCGGAGCCGGAGCGCGGCCCCCGGGTGGGGGTGGTGCTGCACGTGCTCTACCTCGTGTTCAACGAGGGCTACAGCGCCAGCGCCGGGACGACGCTGCACCGGGCCGACCTCACCCGGGAGGCCGTGCGCCTGGCGCGGCGGCTGCACGAGCGGTTGCCCGGTTCCGGGGAGGCCGCGGGCCTGCTCGCGTTGATGCTGCTGACCGAGGCGCGCAGCGCGGCCCGCATCGGTCCCGACGGCGAGCTGGTCCCGCTGGCCGAGCAGGACCGGGCGCGCTGGGACCGGGCGGCGATCGCCGAGGGAACCGACCTGCTCACCCGCGCCATGGCGACGCTGCCCCTCGGCCCGTACCAGGTCCAGGCCTCCATCGCCGCCCTGCACGACGAAGCCGCCTCGGTCGAGGACACCGACTGGCGGCAGATCCTGGCGTTGTACGACATCCTGGAGCGTTCGGCCCCCAACCCGGTCGTGTCGCTCAACCGGGCGGTCGCGCTGGGCATGGTGCGCGGGCCCCAGGCCGGCCTGGCTGCCCTGCGCGAGCTGGAGACCGGTGTGCTCGCCGGCCACCACCGGCTGCTGGCCGTCCGGGCCCACCTGCTGGAACAGGCCGGCGAACGGGCGTGCGCGGCCACCGCCTTCCAGGAGGCCGCGCGGCTGGCCGGCAGCGTGCCCGAGCAGCGGTTCCTGCTCCGGCGGGCGGCCCGGTGCGCGGCCGGGTGATTTTCTTCCGCGTGGATGTAGAAAACCGCCACCGCGGCTCCGATCCCCCGTGAGCGCCCCCGCCGGGCGGCGCCACGACAGCGGAGGACCAGCATGACCAAGGTGACAGCGCAGATGTCCGTGTCACTCGACGGCTACTACGCCGGACCCCGGCACGACGGCCAGGGTGGCTGGATGGACTCGGCGGAGGCCGCCGGCTTCTTCCGGGTCACCCGGTGGCTGATCGACGCGATGGCCTGGCGGGAGCGGATCGGCTTCGCCGGCGGCGAGCGGGACACCAACTCCGACATCATCGCGGAAACGTTCGAGGCGGCGGGCGCGTACGTCATGGGACGGCGCATGTTCGAGGGCGGGGAGGTGCCCTGGGGCGACGAGCCGCCGTTCCGCGCGCCGGTCTTCGTCGTGACGCATCGTCCTCGCCAGAAGCTGGCGCGCCGAGGGGGAACGAGCTTCACGTTCGTCACCGACGGCGTCGCCGACGCGATCGAGCAGGCCCGCGCCGTGGCGAACGGCAAGAACGTCGCCATCGCCGGAGGCGGCGACCTCGTGCGGCAGGTGCTGGAGGAAGGGCTGCTGGACGAGCTCGAACTGCACGTCGTCCCGGTCGTGCTGGGTGGCGGCATGCGCCTGCTCGAGCCCGACCTGGGCCTCGACGCGAAGGAGGCCATCGAGCTCACCCCGACCCGGGTCGTGCCGACGCCCCAGGTCACGCACACCCGGTACACGGTCACCGGCCACGCGGCGCTGGTGCTCGACGACCGCGGCAGCGGCGGCGGCCCCAGCCGGCTCGCGGCGTCCTGACGCCTGACCGGCGGCTGTCAGCGGTATCGGCCCGTCCGCGGGCCGATACCCGCCTGGCGGCGTTCCGGGGGCAGACTGCCGGGATGGACATCGGAGAGCTCGGCGCACGGTTGGTGAGCCGGTTCGGTCCCGACGTCGTGGCGTGGCTCGAGGGGGTTCCGGCTCTCGCCGGGCGGCTGGCGTCCCGGTGGGGACTCCTGCTCGGTGAGCCGTTCGCGAGTGGCGCGTCCTCGGTTGTCGTGCGGTGCCGATGGCCGGACGGGACGCCGGCGGTCCTCAAGCTCAGTCCGGATCGGGTGCTGCTGACCAGGCAGGTGGAGATGCTGCGCGTCTTCGCGGCATCGGGCCGGGTGCCGGCCGTGCTCGCCATGGACGCGGAGGCGGGCGCGACCGTGCTGGAGGAAGTCCGGCCTGGCACCGAGGCCGAAGACCTGCCTCAGACGTCGTTACCCCGGCAGTGGGGAGAGTTGCTCAGCGCACTGCACGCCGTGGCCCCGCCCGCGGACTGGCCGTGGGATCTGCGCGGTCGGTGCGACGAGGCCTTCGCCCGGATCGGCCGGCGGCTGTCCGAACCGGCCATCCGCGCACGGATCGACCAGGCCACGTGGCGGCGGACGATCGGGCGCTGCGAGGCGTTGCTGGACGCGCAAACCAGGCTCGTGCTGGTGCACGGCGATCTGCATCTCGGCAACGTCCTGGACGGTGGGCCGTCGCGGGGCCTGATCGCCATCGACCCCAAGGCGTGCGTCGGCGATCCGTGCTTCGACGCCGTCGACTACGTGGTGGCGGGTGCCGGGCACGAGGGCGTCGAGGCCCGTTGCCAGCGGGTGGCGGCCGCGTGCGGGCTCGATGGGGACAGGCTCTACGCGTGGAGCCGGGTGATCGCTCCCCTGTTCGCCATCGCCTACCTCACCCATGACGGTCCGGAGCAGGCGATCGGCGAACTCCTCACCCTGGCTCGTTGATCGCGCGAAGCCGGGTGAGCTGCCGGACAGCCCGTTCCGGCTCCGCGCAGTCGTCCCGATCACCGTGGCTTCGCCTCGAGGACACCGCTGACGTAGCGCACGTCGCCCATGCGCAGGTCGTCGTCCACGAGGGGTGGGAGGGCGTTCGCGGCGAGCAGGTCACGGACGGTGGTCCCGCTCATCGTCCAGCCGCGGTCCGCCAGGTAGGGCGCCGCTTCGTTGCGCTCGCCGAAGTAGCGCAGCTTGGCCATGTCCGTGTCGAAGTTCCGGTCACGCCAGCGTTCGGAGAGGCGGTTCAGGCTGTCCTTCGTCCGGTCGTCGTCGCCCGGTCGCGGGTTGGGCCGGTTTTCGGTGGCCACCCGGCTTCCCGGCGCGCTGAGCTCGGTGATCGTGTCCAGCAGGCTGTCCTGGGCCTCGGGTGGCAGGTAGCTCAGCAGGCCTTCGGCGCTCCACGCGGCCGGCCGGGCCGGGTCGAACCCGGCGGTGCGCAGCGCGGCCGGCCAGTCGTCGCGCAGGTCGGCCGCGGCCACTCGCCGCTCGGCGGTGGGCGCGGCACCCAGCTCGGCCAGCGTGCGGGTCTTGAACTCCAGGACCGGCGGCTGGTCGACCTCGTACACCACGGTCCCGGCCGGCCAGGGCAGCCGGTAGGCGCGGGAATCCAGTCCCGAAGCCAGGATCACGGCCTGCGTGATGCCCGCGCTCGCCGCGTCGAGGAAGAAATCGTCGTAGAAGCGGCCCCGGATTTGCGCCATGTCGATCCACACGTCGCCGACCAGGTCGTCCGGGACCGCTTCGCCGGTCGCCAGCCGGATGAGGAAGTCGACGCCGACCGCCCGGACGAGCGGTTCGGCGAACGGGTCGTCGATGAGCGGACGGTCCGCGCGGGTCGCCATCGCCCGGGCCGCCGCGGCCATGGTCGCGGTCGCGCCGACGCTGGAGGCGAGGTCCCAGGTGTCCCCGTCGCGCCTGGTGGAAGTCATGTTCTGCCCTGTCCTTCGCGTTCTCGGATCGGTTCGCGAGTGACGTACCACTTTTCGGGGCCGGTGACCAGACGCCGGCTCGGCGGGTATCGCGGGCGTATCGAAAACCGGATACGCCGCCGCAACCGTCGTGCGGCTGGGATGGCGGGATGCGGCACGGCTGGTTCGGCACGTTCACCGGCGTCGCGGTGCTCTCGGTGTGCGCACTGCCGTTGGCCGCGCTGACGGTGTGGTTTCTGGCGCGCCGCCGGAGCTTCGCGCCGTGGCGCACGTCGCTGGCCGACGTCGGCATCGTGTACGGGACCGTGCCGTGGGTGTGGCTGACGCTGCTGCCGGGCAGCCGGGCGGGTCAGGTCACCGGGCGGGTGAGCCTGGTGCCGCTGCGGGACCTGGCCACGATGCCGGTGAGCCAGATCGTCGGCAACCTGCTGGTGTTCGCGGCGCTGGGGTTCTTCGTCCCGCTGCGGTTCGCGGCGTCGGTCCCGCGGGTCCTGGTGCTCGCGGCGAGCTGTTCGGTACTGGTGGAGACCGCGCAGTACGTCCTGCGGCTGGATCGGGTGTCCTCTGTGGACGATGTGCTGCTCAACACCGCCGGTGCCGGGCTGGCCGCGCTGGTGTCGCTGGAGTTGTTCGCGGCGCGGGGTCTGCGGCCGGTCGGGCCGCAGACCCCGGCCGTCAGGCCAGTGACTCGCGGTACCAGTCCGCCGCCTCGGTCAGGCGCGGGCCGAAGCCCGGGCCCGGCGAGACGCCGGTGAGGTGCCAGATGCGGTCGCTGTCGTACCAGTGATCCCGCGTGAGCAGGGAATACTGGTGGTCGGTCAGCGACGGGAGCGCCGCGCGCGTGCGGGCGTGGTGCTCGGCGAGCGGCAGGTCCGCCAGCGGGACCGGGAGGTCGAGCAGCTCGCACACCGCCGTGACCAGCCGGCGCATCCGCACCGGGCGGGGATCGGCCACGTGGAGGACCTCACCAGCCCGGCTGAGCCGCGGACTCAGCGCCAGCACGGCGATCGCCGCCGCGAGATCGGCCACGGCCACGAGCGACGTGCGCGCCACGCCGCCCGCCGCCCACGCCGGAACCGCCCGCACCCAGCGGACCAGCGCCGGCACCACGTGCCGGTCACCGGGACCGTGCACCAGATGAGGCCGCAGGACGGTGCCCCCGGCGGCCAGCACCAGCCGCTCCCCGGCCAGCCGGCTCCGGCTGGTGGGCGACGCCGGGTCCGTGACCAGCTCGGCGCCCGTGGTCGCGGGATCCCGCGGGCGCTCGCCGGACGGCTCGTTCCGGCGGGTCGATGTATCGCCCGCCGACCCGCTCCGGCCGGTCGATCCCCCCGGGGCGACGGCCACCCCCGGCTTGACGTGCCTGTGTTCGCCCGCCAGGTTGCGGCCGGTCGACGGCTCCGGCCCATTCGGCAGACGCTCATCCGGCGACCGGTTCCGGCTGGTGGACGGCCCCAGATCCGCAGCCGCCCCGCACCTCTGGCGCACGACCACCGACCCGCTCCGGCCGGCCGACGGCCCCAGATCCACCACCAGCCCGGACCCGCTTCCCTGCCGCATGCCCACCGGCCCGCTCCCGCGAATCCGGGACCCGCGATCCCCCGCCGGCCCCGTCCCCGGCACCGCCGCTCCCCGGTGCACGCCGTCGCGGTAGACCGCGCACGTGCTCAGGTACAGGACCTTCTCCGTGCCCGCCCTTCGGGCCTCCGCCAGGAGCTTTGCCGTTCCCCCTTCGTTGACCGCCCGGCACCGGGCGGGGTCGCCGCCGACCTGGGATGCCAGGTGCAGCAGCGTGGTGATGCCCGTGCACAGCCCCGCCAGGCTCGCCGCGTCGGTGAGGTCGCCGGGCCACGTCGTCACGCCCGCTTGCGTCATCCAGCCCGGCACCGGTCTCCGGGCGAGGACGCGGACCCGGGGGCCCATTCCTCGCCCGGCCAGCTCCCGCAGCACTGCCGTGCCGATGAAGCCGGTTGCGCCGGTGACCAGGATGTCCGGCCCGACGGCCGTCACGACAAGCGCATTCCCAGCGTGGCGCGCGCCGCCGTCGCGCCCTTCTGGCGGACCTCGACCCGGACCGTCCGGGTGGGGTCCGGTCCCACCGGGTCGACGTCGACCACCAGCAGGCACTCCGAGTCGAACTCCACGTACGTGTCGAACCGGAACTCCGCGCTCGCCGGCAGGGCGTACGGGTCGCCGAGCGCCAGCAGGGCCGCCTGCCGCGCGCCTTCGGCCAGCACCATGCCCGGCACGTGGTCGGCCGGGTGGTCGAAGAGCACCGCGTGGTCCGGGTCGAACCGCAGTGCCCAGGTGCCGTCCCTCGGCGTCGCCGCCACCAGGACGTCCTCGGCGCGGTCGCGGCCGACCGAGGCCGGGGCGACCGCGGGCAGGACCGCGGCCTGGAACGGCGTCGCCGCGAAGTGGTCGCCCCGCACGCGGCGGTAGACCGCCGAGGACACGCAGCGCCAGCGCTCCGACGCGGTGCCGATCCGCTGGCCGTCGCGGAAGCAGTCGAAGTCCAGGCGCATGCCGCCGACGTTCTTGCCGCGGTACTCGACGTCGTGCGCGCCGGCCCGCAGGACGACGTCGACGGGACGGCCCAGGGTGGCCAGGCCGGTCTCGACGACCGAATAGTCCTTGCGGTCGGAAAGGAAGCTGTGGCTGAGCGGCACGCCGTACGCCCGGTGCGCGATCAGCAGCGCCGCCTGGCGGATCGTCTCCGCGTACAGCATCGGGTCGTGGAACACCGGCGTCCGCGGCCCGAAGAAGCTGTGCCGGCGCGGCCACTGCGCACCCACCTCGAACCGGCCTTCGCCGAGGATGTTCAGGTCGGTGACGAAGACCTCCGAGACCGCCGCGCGGTGCACGAGGCTCCGCGGGATCGTCTGCTGGAAGTCGACGGCTCGCGCCGCGGGCGTGCCGATGATCTTGGTTTCCGGTGTTTCGCGCGCAGATTCCTGAAGGATGGTGCCGACCATGACGGTCCTCCTAGAATGAACTACCCCAGTACCCCAGTACTCCCCCGCACCAGTTGTAGCGGAATCGGACACCTAAAACCATACCAACCGAGCGGTTTTTTTTAGTGGCTTTCCCTCGTGCCGGGACGTAGACTGGCCGCTGACGCATGAGGTACCGCCGAATGGTCTACTGTGGACCGGCCGGCCACGAGCGAGAGGGGCTGGGTGTGGCTCGCCAAGAGCGTGCGG
Organism: Amycolatopsis sp. NBC_01488; assembly: GCF_036227105.1. Lineage (NCBI taxonomy): Bacteria > Bacillati > Actinomycetota > Actinomycetes > Pseudonocardiales > Pseudonocardiaceae > Amycolatopsis > Amycolatopsis sp. NBC_01488. The sequence goes on from NZ_CP109434.1 coordinate 823,588, forward strand.
AGCAGACGCGGAACGCGATCCTCGAGGCGGCGGCCTCCCGGTTCGACGCGGTCGGCTTCCTCGGCGCGAGCCTGTCGGACATCCTGACCGAAGCGGGTGTCACGAAGGGTGCGCTGTACTTCCACTTCAAGTCGAAAGAAGACCTGGCCGACGCGCTGATCGACGAGCAGTTCACGGTCTCGGACCCGCTCGCGGAGATCGAAGACCCCGGGCTGCAGACGGTCATCGACCTCACCCAGGGCATGGCGGCCAGCCTGCAGTCCGACGTCCGGGTGCGCGCCAGCATCCGGCTCGTCATCGAGCAGGGCTCGTTCATCACGCCCGCGAACAACGCCTACAAGCGCTGGGTCGACACGATCCACGGCTGCCTGCTCGCCGCGAAGGCGGCGGGTGACCTGCGCAAGGAGATCAACGCGCACGACCTCGCGCAGTTCGTGCAGGCGTCGTTCACCGGGATCCAGCTGAGCTCGCAGGTGCTCACCGGGCGGGCGGACCTGCTGGAGCGGATCACGTTCATGTGGAACATGATCCTGGCCGCGGTGGTCCCGCCGCGGCGGCTGCACCGGTTCCTGCCGCAGGGTTCGCTCCACGAGCCGGCTCCGGTCTGAGCACCACGGCGACGGGCGGCCGGGCACCACGCCGGACCGCCCTCTTTCACCGTTCCGTCACGCTCCGGCACCCGCCGTCGGCCGCGGGGAGCGCTCCGCCGGCTCGATGAGCCGCCACAGCTTGCCCAGCGTCGCCGCGAGGTCGCTGTCCGGCACGACGATCCGGCTGGACACCACGGATTCGAGGCCGACGCAGGTGACCACCACCAGCAGCTCCGCGGTGTCGAGCGGGACGTCGGCGCCGAGCTCGCCGCCGTCGATCGCCTCGGCCACGTACTCGTGGACCTGGGCCAGCCAGGATCGGGAGAACACGACGAACCGCTCGTCCACGGACCCCATCTCGCGCGCCATGCGGAAGCTCGCGCCGACCTTCGGGTCGGTGTCGAGCCAGTGCATCAGCGCGCGGCTGAGCTCGGCGAGGCGCCGCAGGGCCGGGCGCGACGCGGCGAGCTGCCTGCCCACGTGCGCGCGCAGCACGCCGGTCGCGGCGACCTGCACTTCGTCGCAGATCTCGTCCTTGGAGGAGAAGTGGAAGTACAGGCCGCCCTTGGTGACCCCCGCCGCCTGCGCGATGCCGACCATGCTGGTGGCCGCGTAGCCGTCCCGGTGCAGCAGCTCGGCCGCGGCCTCCAGCAACAGGCGCCGCGTCTGTTCCGAGCGTGCCTGCTTGGTCACCCGTCGGTCCCCCTGGTCGTGCCGTCCGGCACGCGGGAGCCCGGCGCCTTGCCGTCAGTTTACATACCAACCGCCCGGTTTACAACGAGCGAAACCCCTAGAACCCGCGTGTAGCAACGAAGTCGCCGCCCCACCGGCAAACAAACCGACCGACCTCCCGGTTTTGTCTTGAAAACCGGGTGGTCGGTTTAGTACGCTGCCGGAGTGGGACCGGGCAGATGGGCGCTGGAGGACACACTGGGGGCGCCGGGCCGGGCAGATCCGATCGACGCGGACACCGGAGGGCACTGGACATGGACTACGAGATACTGGGGCAGCTGAAAGTCGGCGGGCGGCCCGGGGTCAGCGCCCCGCGGGCACGCAAGATCGAGACGTTGCTCGCCGTGCTGCTGGTCAAACGCAACCAGGTGGCGACGACCGAGCACCTGATCGGCGAGCTCTGGGGAGAGCACCCGCCGGCCCGGGCGAGCGCCGCCCTGTACGTCTACGTCTCTCAGCTGCGGAAGCTGTTGCGCGGCACGGGAGACGACGCGGACGACAGCCCCGTCGTGACGAGCCCGCGCGGCTATTCACTGCACGTCACCGACGGCGAGCTCGACGCCGACCGCTTCACGCGCCACTACGAGCGGGGCCGGGCCCTGTACTGGGACCGCAACTACAAGGAGGCCGCGGCCGTCCTGCGCGAGGCCGCGAATCTATGGCGCGGCGAAGCGTTCGGCGGCTTCACCGACTCCCCCGACGTCCAGGCCTACGCCGCTCTGCTGGAGGAGACCCGGCTGGAGTGCCTGGAACTGCTGATGGAGACCGAGCTGCTGATCGGACGGCACCGCGAGGTCGTCGGGCAGCTTTCCGCGCTGGCGAAGGAACACACGCTGCGCGAGACGTTCTACGAGTACCTGATGACGGCCCTGCTGCGGTCGAACCGGCGGGCCGAGGCGCTGGAGACGTTCGCCTCCGCCCGCAACCACCTCGTCCAGCAGCTGGGCATCGAGCCCGGCAGCTCCCTGCGGAAGCTGCACCACAGCATCCTCGTCGGCGAGCTGTCGGACGCGGTCTGAACCACGTCCGGCCCAGGGCCCGGTCCACCGCCACCGGCGGGGACCGGGCCTTTCAGCTTCGGTAGAGGGAAACGACCTGCGCACCGCACGCGGCGGGCTCGCCGTACCAACCGCCCCAGCGACTGTCGAGCGCGAGGTCGGCCAGCTCGGCCATCAGGTCCAGCTCCGCGGGCCACACGTAGCGCAGCGGGACGCCGTCGGCCAGGAACAGCGTCTGGCGGGCGCAGTCGTGCCCGGTGACGAGCGGGTGCGCCGCCCAGCGGGCCGGGTCGGGGTGGAAGCCGTGGACGACCAGGCCACCGCCGGGCCGCAGCAGCGCCGCAAGCCTGCGGACCGTGCGCACCTGCTCACGCTGCACGAGCAGCCGCGAGAGGACGTCCGAACCGGCGTAGACGACGTCGAAGCGCTGGGCAGGCAGGCTGTCGAAGCCCGCGTCGGTGACGGCGTACCCGTCGGCCGCGAGCGCGTCCGCCACCGGGCCACCGCCCGGGACGAGCACGCGAGGACGGCGGGCGACGCGGTCGGCGACCTCGGCGAGGAACGCCGCCGCGCCGGCCGGATCGGCGGCCAGCGGGGCGAACCAGGCGTCCAGGGTCACGGCCGGCTTTTCGGCGATGCGGGTCGGCATCGGGGCCACCTCTCACGGACTGGTCGGATGCTCTCTACGCAGAGTGCCGGACCGACCTAAAGTCGACCTTGCGCACGCGAAAGGCGGCCCGTGCCGGAGCACGGGCCGCCTTCTGCCGGGAGGTGCTCAGCCGCGGGAGCGCTGGTGGAACTTCCGGATCGCGAGATACGCGGCCCCGACGGTGATGACGGTCCACCAGGCCAGCGCCAGCCAGCCGGTCGAGCCCAGGTCCGTGCCGTTCACCAGCCCGCGGACGGCGTCGATGAGCACGGTCACCGGCTGGTTGTCGACGACCACCCGCAGCACCGAGGGCATCGACGCCGTGGGCACCAACGCACTGGTGGCGTAGGGGACGAAGACGAGGATCATGCCGAGGCCGCCCGCGCCTTCGACGGTCTTGGCGATCGAGCCCAGCAGTGTCGCCAGCCAGAACACGCCGGTCGCGAACAACGTCAGCAGGCCGATCGCGCCGAGCCAGCCGAGCACGCCGGCCGCGGGGCGGAACCCGACGGCCAGGCCGACCGCGACCATCACGACGAACGAAAGCAGACTGCGCAGCACGCCGGAGACGACGTGGCCGACGAGCACGGCCGGGCCCGCCATGGGCATCGACCGGAACCGCTCGACCAGGCCCTGCGTGAGGTCCGCGGCCACGCCGACCACCGTGGACGTCGAGTTGAAGGCGATGCTGATGGCCAGCAGGCCGGGCAGCAGGTAGTCGACGTAGGCCATGCCGGGCACGGTGATCGCGCCGCCGAACATGAAGCGGAACAGCAGCAGGAGCACGATCGGCAGCGAGACCGCCTGGATCAGCATCTCCGCGTTGCGCGCGATGTGCTTGACGTTGCGCCCGATCAGCACCCGGCAGTCGGACAACGCCAGCGCGAACGACGAACGGCTCGGGGTGTCGGGGAGCTGCGTTCCCTCGACCTCCCTGGACAGGGTCTGGGTCATCGCTTCTCTCCCGCGGTTCCGGTAAGGGTGTGGAAAACGTCGTCCAGGGTCGGCTCGGACAGCTCGAGGCCAGTGGTCTCGAGGCCCGCGTCGGCGATCTGGTTGAGCACCCGCCGGACCTGGCCGGGCTGGTCGATGGCGACGCTGACCGTGTCGTCGATCAGCACGCCGCCGGCGACGCCGTACGCGCGCTCCGCCTCGGCGGCGGTGGCGAAGGTGAGCTTGAGGCGCTCGGTGCCGACCTTGCGCTTCAGCTCGGCCGCGGTGCCCTCGGCGACGACGCGGCCCTGGTCGATCACCGCGATCCGGTCGGCCAGCTGGTCGGCCTCCTCGAGGTACTGCGTGGTGAGCAGGATCGTGGTGCCGCCGTCGAGCAGCTCGCGGATCGCGTCCCACATCGCCGAGCGGCTGCGCGGGTCGAGGCCGGTGGTGGGCTCGTCGAGGAACAGCACCGGCGGCGAGGTGATCAGGCTGATCGCCAGGTCGAGCCGGCGGCGCATGCCGCCGGAGTAGGTCTTGACCTGGCGGTCGGCGGCTTCGGTCAGGTCGAACTGCGTGAGCAGCTCGGTGGCGCGGGTCTTCGCCTCGGCCGCGCCCAGGTGGAACAGGCGGGCCATCATCCGCAGGTTTTCGCGGCCGGTGAGCAGCTCGTCGACCGCGGTGTCCTGGCCGGTGAGGCCGATCTGCTCGCGCACCTTCCGCTTGGGGCCGCCGAGATCGTGGCCGTTGATGGTCACGGTGCCGCCGTCGGCGTCCAGCAGGGTGCTGAGGATCCGCACGGTCGTGGTCTTCCCGGCGCCGTTCGGGCCCAGCAGCGCGAACATCGTGCCGCGCTGAACGCTCAGGTCGACGCCTTCCAGGACGTCCACGTCGCCATAGGACTTGCGCAGCCCCCGTGCTTCGATTGCGTAGCCGGTGACCATCGGTTACCTCTCCTCATTCGGGTCGAGCTTTGTCGGTGAAGCCGGGGTCTCTTCCAGTGGGCCACAACCCGTTGGGGCCGGGCAATAATGGCCGGGTCGGGTCCGGATAGGGGTGGCGCCGGGGCTAGTCGTCGTCCCCACCGCCGATCGCCATGCTGATCAGGGCGTCGGTGTCGAGGTCGTCGATCGTGGCCTCTTCGACGGCTTCGGCCTCTTCCTCTTCGGGCAAGCGCACGCCGGCCAGCTCCAGCAGCCCGTCCAGGAGCCCCGCGGCCCGCAGCTTCTCCAGCGGGATGCCCGCCAGCGCGTCGCGGACCCCTTGCTCGGTAACGGCTTGCTCGGGCACCTCGACCTCGGCCGGCGCCAGTTCGCCGACCAGGTGCTCGGCCAGGATCCGCGGGGTCGGGTAGTCGAAGATCAGGCTCACCGGCAGCTTCAGGCCGGTGACGAGGCTGAGCTTGTTGCGGAACCCGGTGGCGGACAAGGAGTCGAAGCCGACTTCGTTGAACGAGCGGTCCGGCTCGACCGCCTCCGGCCCGGCGTGGCCCAACAGCGCCGCGGCGTGCGTGCGCACCAGGGTCAGCACGGTCGGGACGCGCTTGGCCACCGGCAGGCCCGCGAGCTTGCGAGCCAGCGTCTCGGTGTCCTCGGCCGCGTCCTGCGCCGCGCGGCGGCCGGGCGTGCCCGCGAGTCCACGCAGGACGGCGGGCAGGTCGTCGTCGCCCGACGAGGTGAGCACCCGGGTGTCCAGCGCGATCGGCACCAGCAGCGCTTCCGCGGCACCGGCCGCCGAGTCCAGCAGCCGCAGTCCGTCCTCAGTGGACAGTGCGGTGATGCCGGTCTCGCCGATGCGGTGCGCGTCCGCGTCTTCCAGTGCCTCACCCATGCCGCCGGCCCACAGGCCCCACGCGAGCGAGGTGCCCGGAAGGCCTTCGGCCCGGCGCCGGGCCGCCAGCGCGTCCAGGAACGCGTTGGCCGCGGCGTAGCTGCCCTGCCCCGGCGCGCCGAGGACGCCCGCGGCCGAGGAGAACAGCACGAACGCGGTGAGGTCCAGCTCTCGGGTCAGCTCGTCGAGCACCGACGCCGCGTCGGCCTTCGGCCGCAGCACGGTGTCGAGCCGCTCCGGAGTCAGGGACGTCAGGACACCGTCGTCGAGGACGCCCGCGGCGTGCACGACGGCCCGCAGCGGCGCCTCCGCCGGGATCCCGGCCAGCAGCGCGGCCACGGCGTCGCGGTCGGCGACGTCGCAGGCGGCCAGGGTGACGTCGGCGTCGAGCGCGGCAAGTTCGGCCGCGCCGGGAGCGTCGGCTCCCCGGCGGCTGACCAGCAGCAGGTGCCGCACGCCGTGTTCGGCGACGAGGTGGCGCGCCACGGCCGTGCCGAGCGCGCCGGTGGCGCCGGTGACGAGCACCGTGCCCTCGGCGTCCCAGACCGGCGCGGCCGCCGCGTCGGCCGCCCGGGCCAGCCGCGGCACCAGCACCGCGCCCGCCCGCAGCGCCACCTGCGGCTCGTCGGAAGCCGCCACCGCGGCCAGCGTCCGGCCGGTCGGGGTGCCCGCGCCGAGGTCGACCAGGGCGATCCGGCCCGGGTGCTCGGCCTGCGCCGAGCGGACCAGGCCCGCGACCGCGGCACCGACCGGGTCGGGGTTCTCCCCCGCCTCGGCGGCCACCGCACCCCGGGTCACGACGATCAGCGACTCGCCGGAGCCGGCCAGCCAGGTCTGCAGCTCGCCGAGCACACGGTGCAGCTCGGCATGGACGTCTTCGCCGCCCACGGGAAGCACGGCCAAGCCAGTCGCCTCCGCGGCCGAAACCGCTTTGGCGCCCAAGGCTTCGGTGAGGCCGAAGGAGTCGGGACCCAGCACGGACCAGTCGGTGACCTCGGCGACCGCGTCCAGCTCGGCGGGTTCCCAGGCGACGCGGAACAACGAGTCGCCGCCGTCGGAAGCCGCGGCCTGCGGAACGGCGGACATCGGACGCAGCAGCAACGACTCCACCGACGCGACCGGAGCCCCGGCACCGTCGGCGACGTCCAGCGCGACCGCGCCGGTGCCGACCGGGCGGACGTGGACCCGCAGCGTCGTCGCGCCGACGGCGTGCAGCCGCACGCCCTCCCACGCGAACGGCAGGGCCGGTTCGCTGCCCGCCGCGCCCGAGACGCCGATGGTGTGCAACGCGGCGTCGAGCACGGCCGGGTGGACGCCGTAACGGTCCACATCGGACACCGAAGCCGGGAGCCGGATCTCGGCGAACGCCTCGCCGTCGCGCTTCCAGGCCGCGACGAGCCCGCGGAACGCCGGCCCGTACGCCAGGCCGTCGGCGGCCAGCTCCTCGTAGGTGCCCTCCAGGCGCACCTGCTCGGCGCCGGCGGGCGGCCAGGCCGTCAGGTCGAAGTCCGCCTTCTGAACGGCCTTGGCGAGCTTGCCGGTGGCGTGCCGCGTCCACGCGGCGCTCGAGCCTTCCGGCCGCGAGTGGACGCTGAACGCGCGGGTGCCGTCGGCGCCCGGTGCGTCGAGGGCGAACTGGACGCGGACGCCGGTCCGCTCCGGCACGACCAGCGGGTACTCCAGGGTCAGCTCGTCGAGCCGCGGGCAGCCGGCCTCGTCACCCGCGCGGATCGCCATCTCGACGAACCCGGTACCGGGGAACAGGATCGCGCCGCCGACGACGTGGTCGGCCAGCCACGGGTGGGTGCCCACGGACAGCCGTCCGGTGAACAGCAGCCCGTCGGCGCCCGCCAGTTCGAGGGCCGCCCCGAGCAGCGGGTGGTCCTCCTGACTCACCGAGCCGGTGGTGCTCTCCAGCCAGAAACGCTGACGCTGGAACGGATAGGTCGGCAGCGCGACGGGCCGGGCGTCGGTGGGCTCGTAGATCGCGGCCCAGTCGACGTCGACACCGCTGACGTGCAGCTGCGCGACGGCGGTCAGCGCGGCCACGGCCTCGTCGTTCTCCTTGTGCAGCATCGAGGCCAGCACCTCCGGCTGTTCGTCGAAGCAGCCCGCGGCCATCGCGGTCAGCGTCGCGTCCGGGCCCAGCTCGAGGAACCGGGTGACGCCGTCGGCCGCAACACGGGTGACCGCGTCCAGGAACCGGACGCCTTCGCGAACCTGCGACACCCAGTACTCCGGCGAGGTCAGGTCCGCGGACTCGCTGACCGTCGAAACCATCGGGATCCGCGGCGACGCGTAGGTCAGGTCCGAAGCGACCGCGCGGAACTCGTCGAGCATCGGGTCCATCAGGCGGGAGTGGAACGCGTGCGACACCTTCAGCTGCTTGGTGCGCTCGAACTTCGCCGCCACCTCGGCCACCGCGTCGGCCGCGCCCGAGATCACGACGGCGTTCGGGCCATTGACCGCGGCGATGTCGACGCGGTCGTCGCGCACCTCGCCGGGCGTCGCTTCGATCGCCACCATCGCGCCGCCGGTGGGGAGCGCCTGCATCAGCGCACCACGGGCGACCACCAGCTTCGCCGCGTCTTCCAGGGAGAACACGCTGGCGCAGTGGGCCGCGGCGATCTCGCCGATCGAGTGCCCGAGCAGGACGTCCGGCTTGACGCCCCACGACCGCACCAGCCGGAACAGCGCGACCTCCAGCGCGAACAGCGCGGGCTGGGTGTAGCGGGTTTCGTCCAGTTCCTCGACGACCGAGCGGATCGGGCGGTCGAGGTGGCGGTCCAGCTCCGTGCAGACCTCGTCGTACGCGGCGGCGAACGCCGGGAACTGCTCGGCGAGCCGCGTGCCCATGCCGGCGCGCTGCGAACCCTGGCCCGCGAACAGGAACGCCGTGCGCCCGCCCGCCGTCGCGATGCCGCTGACGACGCCGCGTGCCTCTTCTTCGTCGACCAGCGCCGCGAGGCCGCGGACGAACTGCGGCGACCGCTGACCGATCACCACGGCCCGCCGGTCGAACGCGCTGCGCGTGGTGGCCAGCGAGAACCCGATGTCCGCGAGGCTGCCCTCCGGCTCTTCGTCCACATAGGACATGAGTTGCTCGGCCTTGGCCCGCAGTGCGGCGGCGCCGCGGCCGGAGACCGGCCAGGCGACCGGGCCCTCGTAGTCGTGGCCGCCGGTGACCTCGCGGCGGTCGCCTTCTTCGAGGATCACGTGGGCGTTGGTGCCGCTGACGCCGAACGACGAGACACCGGCCCGGCGCGTGTGTCCGTTGGGCAGCCACTTCACCGGCTCCACCAGCGCCCGGACCGCGCCGGACGACCAGTCGATCTCCCGGGAAGGACGGCCGACGTGCAGCGTCGCGGGCAGCTCGCCCTGGCGCATGGCCATGACCATCTTGATCACCCCGGCCGCGCCGGCCGCGGCCTGCGTGTGGCCGAGGTTCGACTTGACCGAGCCGATCCACAGTGGACGGTCGGCCGAGGTCTCCTTGCCGTAGGTGGCCAGCAGCGCCTGGACCTCGATCGGGTCGCCCAGCTTCGTGCCGGTGCCGTGCGCCTCGACGGCGTCGACGTCGGCCGCGGTGATGCCCGCGTCGGCCAGCGCCGCCCGGATCACGCGCTGCTGCGCCGGGCCGTTGGGGGCGGTGAGGCCGTTGGACGTGCCGTCCTGGTTGACCGCGCTGCCCTTCAGCACCGCGAGCACCGGGTGGCCGAGGCGGCGGGCCTCGGACAGCCGTTCCAGCACGACCACGCCGACCCCTTCGGACCAGGTGGTGCCGTCGGCGTCGTCGGAGAAGACCTTGCAGCGGCCGTCGGCGGCCAGCCCCTTCTGGCGGCTGAACTCGACGAACGTCTCGGGTGTCGCCATCACGGTCACGCCGCCGGCCAGGGCCAGGGTGCAGTCGCCGCCGCGCAGGGCCTGGGCGGCCAGGTGCATCGCGACCAGCGACGACGAGCACGCCGTGTCGACGCTGACCGCCGGGCCCTCCAGGCCGAGCGTGTAGGACACCCGGCCGGTGACGATCGAGCCGGCGCTGTTCGCGCCCACGTAGTCGTGGTACTGGACGCCCGCGTAGACGCCGGTCGGGCTGCCCTTGAGCGAGGACGGGTCGATGCCCGCGCGCTCGAGGGCCTCCCAGCACGCCTCCAGCAGGAGCCGCTGCTGCGGGTCGATGGCCGGGGCTTCCTTCGGCGAGACCCCGAAGAACGTCGCGTCGAAGTCGCCGGCGTCGTGGACGAACCCGCCGCGGGCGACGTACGTCGTTCCGGGACGGCGGCCGGTCGGGTCGAGCAGGCCGTCGACGTCCCAGCCGCGGTCGGCGGGGAAGTCGCCGATGGCGTCGCGGCCGTTGGCGACCAGGTCCCACAGCTGCTCGGGCGAGGTGACCCCGCCGGGCAGGCGGCAGGCCATGCCGACGATCGCGATGGGCTCGTCGGACGCCACCGAGGTCACCCCGGCGATCCGGTCGGCGGTACCGGTCAGCTCGGTGAGCAGGTGCGCCGCCAGCGCCGACGGCGTCGGGTGGTCGAAGATCAGGGTCGCGGGCAGCCGCTGCCCGGTCGCCGCGGTGAGGCCGTTGCGCAGCTCGATCGCGGTGAGCGAGTCGAAGCCGAGCGACTGGAACTGCGCGGACGGCTCGATCTCGTGCGCGCCGCCGTAGCCGAGCACGGTCGCGGCGTGGCCGCGGACCAGGTCCAGGACGGCGTCGGCCCGGTCCGCCTCCGGCAGGGCCCGGACGCGGGCCGCGAAGGAGTCTTCCGTCGCGATCGCCGTGGCCGCGACGCGCCGGGTGGGTCGTCCGGTCAGCTCCTCCAGGGTCTTCGGGATCCGGTCCAGCTTCCGCAACGTGGGCAGATCGAGCTGCACCGGCACGACGGCGGCCTGGCGGGAAGCCAGCGCGCGGTCGAAGAGATCGAGAGCGTCCGAAGTGGACAGTGGCACGATGCCGCCCGCCCCGAGACGCGCGATCTCGGCCTCGGTCAGGGTGCCGCCCATGCCGCCGACCTCGCCCCACAGGCCCCAGGCCAGGGACAGCGCGGGCAGGCCGTGTGCGACGCGGTGGGCGGCGAGGCCGTCGAGGAACGCGTTCGCGGCGGCGTACCCGCCCTGGCCCGGCGCGCCGAGCACGCCGGAGACCGAGGAGAACAGGACGAACGCCGAAAGCGCGGTGTCGCGGGTGAGTTCATGCAGGTTCAGGGCGCCGTCGACCTTCGGCCGCAGCACGGTGTCGACGCGCTCGGGCGTGAGCGCCGTGACGACGCCGTCGTCGAGGACGCCGGCCGCGTGCACCACGGACGTGAGCGGGTGCTCGGCCGGGATCCCGGCCAGCACGGCGGCGAGGGCGGCGCGGTCGGCGACGTCGCACAGCGCGATGTCGACGTGGACGTCCAGCTCGGCGCCCAGGCTCGCCAATTCGGGCGTGCTGCGGCGGCTGACCAGCAGGAACCGCCGGACGCCGTGCTGCCCGGCCAGGTGCCGGACGAGCGCGCCGCCGATCGCGCCGGACGCGCCGGTCACCAGGACCGTGCCGCCCGGGTGGAAGTACGCCGGTTCGGCCGCCGCCGCGGTGCGGACCAGCCGCGGGACGAGGACGGTGCCGAACCGGACGGCCGCCTGCGGCTCCCCGGTGGCGAGGACCTGGGGCAGGACTTCGGCCACGGTGCTTTCCGCGTCGAGATCCAGCAGCACGAACGTGTCCGGGTTCTCCTCCTGCGCCGAGCGCACGAGGCCCCAGGCCGCGGCGGCGGCGAGGTGGGTGACTCCCCCGGCGGCCGCGACGGCGCCGCGGGTGACGACGACCAGGCGCGCGTCCTCCGGGTGCTCCTCGGCGAGCCAGTTCTGCAGTGCGGCGAGCACGCGGTGGGTCAGCTCGTGCGTGTCCGTGCTTGCGCACTCGAAGACCTCGACGGCCGACGCGTCCACAGCGGACTCGGCGGGGGTCCGCTGCCACTCGATCCGGTAGAGCGGGGCTTCGGCCGCGACCGGCGCGGTGAACGCGCGGAACACGGTCTCGGCGACGGTGGCGACGGGTGCGCCGGTGGTGTCCGCGAGGGCGACCGAGAAGCCGTCCTCGGTGGTCGGCGTGAACCGCACCCGCAGCGCCGAGGCGCCGGTGGCGTGCAGTTCGACGCCGGTCCAGCAGAACGGGACGCGGCCGACCCCGCCGTCTCCCCCACCCGCGACGCGCAGCGCGTGCGTGCAGGCGTCGAGGGCGGCCGGGTGGAGGCCGAAGCGTTCGGCGTCGCTGTCCTCAGGCAGGGCGACCTCGGCGAAGATCTCGCGGCCGCGCTTGAAGACCGCGCGCAGGGAGCGGAACAGCGGGCCGTAGGTGAGGCCGGTGTCGGCGAAGTCGTCGTAGACGCCCTCGATCGCGACGGGCTCGGCACCGGCAGGCGGCCACTCGGTCAGTTCGGTACCTCGGTGCGTCTGCGGGGCGACGGTGCCGTCCGCGTGCAGCAGCCACGGCTCGTCGGTGTCCTCCGGGCGCGAATGGATCTGGACCGCGCGGACCCCGTTCTCGTCCGCGGCCCCGACGGTCACCTGCACCTGGACGCCGGTGCGCTCCGGGACGACCAGGGGGCTGCCAAGCGTGAGTTCCTCGATCCGGCCGCAGCCCACCTGGTCACCGGCACGGATCGCCAACTCCAGGAACGCCGTGCCGGGCACGGTGGCGACGTCGCCGAGGCGGTGCCCGTCGAGCCACGCGTGGGTCTCGAGGGAGAGCCGGCCGGTGAGCACGACGCCGTCGGTGTCGGCGAGCGCGATGGCCGCGCCGAGCAGCGGGTGCCCGGCGGACGTGAGGCCGGCGGCGGTCACCTCGTCGCGGTTGGCGCGGGCGTCGAGCCAGTAGCGCTTGCGCTGGAAGGCGTACGGCGGCAGGTCGGCGCGCCGGGCACCGCGGCCCTCGAACACCGCGGCCCAGTCCGGGGCCAGTCCGCTGACGTACAGCTCGGCCAGCGCGGTGAGCGCGGCCCGCGGCTCAGGACGGTCCTTGCGCAGGACCGGCACGATGACGGCGTCGAAGCTCTGACGGGCGAGGGCGGACAGCACGCCGTCCGGGCCGACCTCGACGAACCGCGAGACGCCCTGGGTGCCGAGCGCGGTGAGCCCGTCGTGGAACCGGACGGCCGCGCGGACGTGCGAGACCCAGTACTCCGGCGTCGCGACCTCTTCCCCGGCCAGTGCCCCGGAGACGTTGGAGATCAGCGGGATCGTCGGCTGGGCGTAGGTCAGCGTGCGGGCGACCTCGGCGAACTCGGCCAGCATCGGCTCCATCAGCGGCGAGTGGAACGCGTGCGACACCTTGAGCTTCGACGACTTGCGGCCGTCGAACTCCGCGACCGCAGCCGCGACGGCGCCCTCGGTACCAGAGAGCACGACGGAGTCCGGGCCGTTGATCGCCGCGATGCTGACGCCGTCGGTCAGGTGCGGCGCGACCTCGTCCTCAGTGGCCTGCAGCGCGACCATGGCACCACCGGTGGGCAGCGCCTGCATCAGCTTCGCGCGGGCGGCGACCAGCGTGCACGCGTCGGCCAGGGACAGCACCCCGGCGACGTGCGCGGCGGCCAGCTCGCCGACCGAGTGGCCGAGCAGGAAGTCGGGCTTCAAGCCCCACGACGACAGCAGCCGGAACAACGCGACCTCGATCGCGAACAGCGCAGGCTGGGTGTAGCCGGTCTGGTTGATCAGGCGTGGCTTGTCGAAGACGACCGTCTTGAGTGGACGGTCGAGGTGCTGGTCCAGCTCCGCGCAAACCTCGTCGAACGCGGCGGCGAAGACCGGGAACGCGGCGGCCAGCTCGGCCCCCATGCCGGCGCGCTGGGCGCCCTGGCCGGAGAACAGGAACGCGGTGAGCCCCTCGACCGGTGTGCCGGTGACGACGTTCGACGACGGCTCACCGTCGGCGAGGGCGGCGACTCCGGCCTTCCCGTCGAGGACCACGGCGCGGTGGGACAGCGGCGAGCGGGACGTCGCCAGCGAGAACCCGAGGTCGAGCGGCGATAAACCGTCCACAACGGACAGCAGCCGGGCCGCCTGCGCCTTCAGGGCCGCGGTGCCGTGCCCGGAAAGCGGCCACGGGACCGGCACTTCGGCGGGCCAGCTCGGCGTCGGCTCTTCGACGTCGACCGCAGGTGCCTCTTCGACGATCACGTGCGCGTTGGTCCCGCTGACGCCGAACGAGGAAACCCCGGCGCGACGCGGCTTTTCGCCCGCGACCCACGGTTGCTCCTCCGTCAGCAGCGAGACGTTCCCGGCCGTCCAGTCGACCTCGGTGGTCGGCTCGGTGACGTGCAGGGTCTTCGGCAGGACGCCGTTGCGCAGCGCCTGCACCACCTTGATCACGCCGCCGACCCCGGCCGCGCCCTGGGCGTGCCCGATGTTCGACTTGATCGAGCCGAGCCACAGCGGCCGGTCGCGGTCCTGGCCGTAGGTGGCGAGCAGGGCCTGTGCCTCGATCGGGTCACCGAGCGTGGTGCCGGTGCCGTGGCCTTCGACAGCGTCCACATCGGACGCCGCGAGCTGCGCGTTCGCCAAGGCCTGGCGGATCACCCGCTGCTGGGACGGGCCGTTCGGCGCGGTGAGGCCGTTGGACGCGCCGTCGGAGTTGACCGCGGAACCGCGCACGACCGCGAGGACGGGGTGGCCGTTGCGGCGCGCGTCGGACAGCCGCTCCAGCAGGAGCGTGCCCGCGCCCTCGGCCCAGCCGGTGCCGTCGGCGCTGTCGGAGAACGGCTTGCAGCGGCCGTCCGCGGCGAGCCCGCGCTGGCGGCTGAACGCGACGAACGGGCCCGGGCGCGACATCACCATCACGCCGCCGGCCAGCGCCAGCGCGCAGTCGCGCTGCCGCAGCGCCTGCACGGCCAGGTGCAGCGCGACCAGCGAAGACGAGCAGGCCGTGTCGATCGTGACGGCCGGGCCTTCCAGGCCCAGCGCGTAGGCGATGCGGCCGGAGATGACCGACCCGGCGTTGCCGGTGCTCAGGTAGTCCTGGACCTCGCCGGCGAGCACAGAGGGCGGCAGTTCGTCGTAGTAGTCCTGGTCGCCGCTGCCGAGGAAGACGCCGACCTGCTGCTTGGCCAGGGAATGCGGGGCGATGCCGCCGCGCTCGAAGGTCTCCCACGCCAGCTCCAGCACGAGCCGCTGCTGCGGGTCCATGGCGAGCGCCTCGCGCGGCGAGATGCCGAAGAAGGGCGCGTCGAACTGGGCGACGTCGTGAAGGAAGCCGCCCTCGCTCACGTAGCTCGTGCCGGGGCTGTCCGGGTCGGCGTCGAACATCGAGTCCAGGCCCCAGCCGCGGTCGGTGGGGAACGGGCCGATCGCGTCGCGGCCCTCGGCGACCAGGTCCCAGAGGTCCTCCGGCGAGCGGACGTCGCCCGGGTACCGGCAGCCCATCGCGACGATGGCGATCGGCTCGGCGTCCGCGGCTTCGACCTCGCGCAGCCGCTCCCGCGTCTCCTGCAGGGTGGCGGTCACCCGCTTCAGGTAGTCGACCAGCTTGCTTTCGTCAGTCATCGTGGGGATACCTCTCAGGCGCCGAGCTCGTTGTCGATGAGGGCGAACAGCTCATCCGTGGTCGCGGTCTCCAGCACGTCGGTGGCCTTCGTGCCGGACAGGGTCTTGTGCAGGGTGGTGACCATCGCCTGCAACCGGGCGACGATCCGGGACCGGTCGATCTCGGCGGCGTCCAAAGTGGACGCGACGGCCTCCAGCCGGTCCAGTTCCGCTTCCAGCGGGACCGCGGCCTCGCCACCGAGCCGCGTCCACAGGTGCTCGGCGAGCGCCTGCGGGTTGACGTGGTCGAACGCGACGGTCGCCGGGAGCTTCAAGCCGGTGGCGGCGCCGAGCCGGTTGCGCAGGTCGACCGCGGTCACCGAGTCGAAGCCCAGCTCCTTGAACGCGCGGGCCGGGTCGACCGCCGAGCCACCGTCGTAGCCGGCGACCACGGCGACCTGGCCGCGGACCAGCTCCAGCAGCGTCCGCTGCTGCTCGGCGGGGGTGAGCGCGGCCAGCTTCGCCTTCAGGTCGCCGTTGTCCGCCGGGGTTTCGGTCTTGTCCTCGGCGACCTCGGGCAGCGCGCGCAGCAGTGGCCGCGGGCGGGCGAGCTGGTACACCGGGGCGAACGCGGCCCAGTCGATGTCCGCGACGACCAGGTGGGTTTCGTCGTGGTCGAGGGCCTGGCCCAGTGCTTGGACAGCGAGTTCCGGCGCCATCTCGGCGAGGCCCATGCGGCGCAGCAGGCCGGACGCCTCGGCGTCGACCATGCCCCCGCCGCCCCAGGAGCCCCAGGCGATCGCGGTCGCGGCGCGGCCCGCGGCACGACGGCGGCGGGCGAGCGCGTCGAGGTAGGCGTTGCCCGCGGCGTAGGCGGGCTGGCCGGAGGTGCCCCACACGGCGGCGCCGGAGGACATCAGCACGAACGCGTCCAGCTCGGTGTCGCCGAGCAGCTCGTCGAGCAGCGCCGCCCCGGTGACCTTGGCTCGGGTGGCCGCGGCGAACTCCGCTGGGGTGACGTCGGCCAGGGGCGACTCGGCGGTGAGCACGCCGGCGGCGTGCACCACGGCGGTCGGCGGGTACTCCTCCAGCAGCGCCCGCAGCTGCTGCTCGTCGGAAACGTCGCAGGCCACCACGGTCACGCCCAGTTCGTCGACCAGCTCACGCGCGCCTTCGGCGTCGAGCCCGCGACGGCTGGTGAGCACGATGTGCTCGGCGCCGCGGCCGGCCAGCCAGCGGGCGACGTGCGCGCCGACCGCGCCGGTGCCGCCGGTGACCAGGACCGTGCCCCGCGGCCGCCACTCCTCCGCGGTGCCCTTCAGCGGGGCGCGGACCATGCGCCGGGCGAACACCCCGGACGACCGGATCGCGACCTGGTCCTCTCCGTCCACACCGGACACGATCGCGGCCAGGCGGGGCGCGTCGGCGGGGCCGTCGACGTCGACCAGGCCACCCCAGGTGGCGGGCAGGTCGAGCGCGGCGACCGTGCCGAGGCCCCACACCGCCGCGGCGGCCGGGTCGGCGTCGGAGAAGGCGTCCACCGCGACGGCGCCGCGGGTGACGACCCAGGTGGGCGCGTCGACGCCGGTGTCGCGCAGGGCCTGCAGCAGCGCGATCGTGGCGGCGACGGCGGTGCTGAGCGCGGGGTGTTCCGGGTGCTCGCGGGTGTCCAGGGCGAGCAGCGACAGCACGCCGTCGAACGGCCGCAGCGCCGTGGCTTCGGTGAGCAGCCCGGTCAGGGCTTCGCGGTCGGCCGTGGCGATGACGCGCACGACGTCGCCCTGCTCGGCGAGCGCGTCGGCCAGCTCGGCCGCCGCGGGGACGTCCGCGGGCACGACGACCAGCCAGGTGCCGGTCAGCCCGCCGGTGACGCTCACCGGCGCCCAGGAGACGCGGTAGCGCCAGGACTCCACAGTGGACAGCTCGGTGCGGCGGCCGTGCCAGGTGGCCAGGGCCGGGACGACCTCGGCCAGCGGGGCGGCTTCGACGCCGAGCCGGGCGGCCAGAGCGTCGACGTCGCCGCTCGTGACGTCCTGCCAGAAGTCCTGGTCGGCACCATGGACGGGCACCGGCGCGGCTTCCTCCTCGAGCCAGAAGCGCTTGTGCTGGAACGGGTAGGTCGGCAGGTCGGTGATCCGGCCGCCGGGCACCAGCGACGCCCAGTCCGCCGCGCCACCGCGGACCGAGTGCTCGGCCAGCGAGGTCGCGAACCGCGTGAGGCTGCCTTCGTCGCGGCGCAGGGTGCCGGTGACGGACCCGTGGTGCCCGCCTTCGTCGAGCGTTTCCTGGATGCTCATCGCGAGCACCGGATGCGGGCTGACCTCGACGAACCGCGTGTATCCCGCGTCGGCGAGCTTCGCCACCACCGGCGCGAACCGGACCGTGGTGCGCAGATTGGTGAACCAGTACTCGGCGTCCATAGTGGACCCTGGTTCTCCGGTCACCGTGGAGGTCATCGCGACGCTCCCCGCGCCGGGCGTGATCGGACCGAGGTCGGCCAGCAGGCGGTCGGCGAGGTGTTCGACGTGCGCGGAGTGCGACGCGTAGTCCACCGGCACGCGCTTGGCGCGGAACCCCTCGGCGACGAGCTGGTCACGCAGCTGGTCGAGGGCGTCGCCGTCGCCGGACAGCACCGCCGACGTGGCGCCGTTGTCGGCGGCCAGGGAGATCCGGCCGTCCCAGGCGTCGAGCCGCGTCAGCAGCTCGGCGGCGGGCAGCCCGGCGGCCAGCATGCCGCCGCCACGGCCGCCGAGGACGTCCCCGATCGCCTTGCTCCGCAACGCGACCACGCGTGCACCGTCCCGAAGGGACAGTGCACCGGAGACGGTCGCGGCGGCGATCTCGCCTTGCGAGTGCCCGATCACCATGTCCGGCTCGACGCCGTGCGCGCGCCACAGCGCGGCCAGCGAGACCATCACCGCCCACAGCATCGGCTGGACGACGTCCACGCGGTCCGCGGGTGGCGTGCCGGGCTCACCGTGCAGGACCGCGAGCACCGACCAGTCCGTGAACTCGTGCAAGGCGGCGTCACACTCGGCCATCCGCGCGGCGAACGCCGGCGACTGCCGGATCAGGTCGATCGCCATGCCGGTCCATTGGGAGCCCTGGCCGGGGAAGACGAACACGGTCTTGCCGCGGACGTCCGCGGTCCCGGTGACGACGTCCGGTCGCGAACCGCCCACGGCCAGCGCCTCCAAGGCCTGTCGGGCGTCCGTTGATACCACCACGGCGCGATGGTCGAGCTTCGCGCGTCCGGTGGCCAAGGTGTAGGCCACATCGGCAAGGTCACCGTCCACTCGGGACGCCAGCCGGGCGGCCGCCTCGGCCAGCGCGGCGGGGGTCTTGGCCGACAGGACCAGCGGCGTGACCGCGGGCTTGGGCGGCTCGACGGCGTCGGTTTCGGGCGCCTGCTCCAGGATGACGTGCGCGTTGGTGCCGCTCACGCCGAACGACGAGACCGCCGCGCGGCGCGACCGGTTCACCTCGGGCCAGTCGCGCGGCTCGGTGAGCAGCTCGACGGCGCCGGCCGTCCAGTCGACGTGCGTCGACGGCGTGCCGACGTGCAGCGTGCGCGGCGCCTTGCCGTGGCGCAGTGCCTGGATCACCTTGATGACCCCGGCGACGCCGGCCGCGGCCTGCGGGTGCCCCATGTTGGACTTGATCGAGCCGAGCAGCAGCGGTGCGCCGGTGGCGCGCTGGCCGTAGGTCTCCATCAGCGACTGCGCTTCGATCGGGTCGCCGAGCGCGGTGCCGGTACCGTGCGCCTCGACGAGGTCCACATCGGACCGCGACAGCCCGGCGTCGGCCAGCGCGGCCTCGATCACCCGGACCTGCGACGGGCCGTTGGGCGCGGAAAAGCCGTTGCTGGCACCGTCCTGGTTGACCGCCGAGCCGCGCAGCAACGCGAGGACGCGGTGCCCGTTGCGGCGCGCGTCGGAAAGCTTCTCCAGGACGAGGACGCCGACGCCCTCGGCCCACGACGTCCCGTCGGCATCGTCCGAAAACGACCTGCTGCGCCCGTCCGCGGCGAGCCCGCGACGGCCGCTGAAGTCGACGAACATCTCCGGCGTGCCCATGACGGCGACCCCGCCGGCCAGCGCGAGGGTGCAGTCGCCGTCCCGCAGTCCCTGCGCGGCCATGTGCAGCGCGACCAGCGACGAGGAGCACGCGGTGTCCACCGACACGGACGGGCCTTCGAGGCCGAGGGTGTAGGAGACCTGCCCGGAGACGAGGCTGCCGTCGGGGCTGCCGCCGCTGTAGTCGTGGTACATCACGCCCGCGTAGACGCCGGTCGGGCTGCCCTTGAGCGCGTGCGGGTCGAGCCCGGCGCGTTCGAAGGCCTCCCACGAGGCTTCGAGGAGGATCCGCTGCTGCGGGTCGGCGCGGCGGGCGTCACGCGGGCTGATGCCGAAGAACTCGGCGTCGAAGTCCGGGGCGTCGTAGAGGAAGCCGCCGTGGCGCGTGTAGGTCTTGCCGGGCCGGTCGGGGATCGGGTCGTAGATGCCCTCGACGTCCCAGCCGCGGTCGGCGGGGAACTCCCCGATGACGTCGCGGCCCTGGTCGACCAGGTCCCACAGGTCCTCCGGCGTGCGGACGTCCCCCGGGTAGCGGCAGCTCATGCCGATGACGGCGATGGGTTCGGCGTGCTGGGCCTCCAGCTCCTGCACGCGACGCCGGGCCGCCTGCAGATCCGCCGTCGCGCGCTTCAGGTAGTCGCGGAGCTTGTCCTCGTTGCTCATGAGATACCCAATTCCTCGTCCAGCACGGCAAAGAGCTCGTCGTCGGTGGCTTCGTCCAGGTCGGCTGCTTCGGGCCCGCCGGTGTTCGCCTCGGTCCACTTGCGGGACAGCGCCTCGAGGCGGGCCGTGACCTTCGCCGTCGAGCCGTTGAGCGATCCCGCGCCGGCCAGGAGGGCTTCGAGGCGGTCGATCTCGGCGAGCAGCGAGTCGGCCGCGCCGCGGGCCGGGCCCAGCAGGGCGTGCAGCCTCTTGGCCAACGCCGCCGGGGTCGGGTGGTCGAACACGATCGTCGCCGTCAGCTTCAGTCCGGTCAGGGCGCCGAGCTGGTTGCGCAGCTCCACCGACGTCAGCGAGTCGAAGCCCATCTCCTGGAACGCCCGCTCCGGCTCGACGAACCCGAGCCCCAGGACGGCCTTGACCTGCGCGGACACCACCTCCAGCAGGTACGCCTCGCGCTCGGACTCCGGGAGCGTCGCGAGCCGGGCCGTGACAGCGCCGTCGGCCTTCGCCGCCGCGCGGCGGGGGGCTGCCGGGCGGACCATGCCACGCAGGACCGGGGGCAGCGAGTCCGCGCGGGACCGCAATGCCGCGACGTCCAGCTTCACCGGCGCGAGGACGGCGTCCTCGGCGACCAGGCACGCGTCGAACAGCGCGAGGGCGTCGGCGGTGGCCATCGGCGGGGTGCCGAGGCGACGCAGCCTGCGGAAGTCGGCCTCGCCGAGTTCGCCGGCCATGCCGCCGTCCTCGGCCCAGGCACCCCAGTCCAGTGCCGTCGCCGGCAGGCCCTGCGCGTGACGGTGGCGGGCGAGTTCGTCGAGGAACGCGTTGGCCGCGGCGTACCCCGCCTGCCCGGCGGCCAGCACCGTGCTCGCGGCCGAGGAGAACAGGATGAACGCGTCGAGGTTTCCGGTGCACTCGTGGAGGTTCCAGGCGCCGTCGACCTTCGGGGCGAAGACGCGGTCGAGTTCCTCGTCGGTGAGGTTTTCGATGCGGCCCGCGGCCGGGACGCCCGCCGCGTGCACCACCGCGGTCAGCCGAACGCCGTCGACCAGCGCCGCGACGGACGCGCGGTCGGTGACGTCGCAGCTCGCGATGGTGACCTCGGCGCCAAGACCCGTGAGTTCGTCGCGCAGCTCGGCCGCACCGGGTGCGTCCATGCCGCGACGACTGGTCAGCAGCAGGTGCCGGACGCCGTGGTTCGTCACCAGGTGCTTCGCGACGACGGCACCGAGGCCGCCCGTGCCGCCGGTGATCAGGACCGTGCCGTCGAGGTTCCAGCCCAGCTCGCCGGCCGGCGCGGCCGCGACCAGGCGGGGCACCAGGACCCGGCCGTCGCGGACGGCCACCTCGGGTTCACCGGAGGCCAGCGCGGCTTCGACGTCGTCGCCGTCGATCAGCACGAACCGGCCCGGGTGCTCGGCTTCGGCCGCCCGCACCAGGCCCCACACCGTGGCGAGGGCCGGGTCGACGTCCTCGCCGTCGACGGACACCGCGCCGCGCGTGACGACGGCCAAGCGCGTTTCGGCGTCCAGCTCCCGGATCGCGGTGAGCACCTGCCGGGCGGCCGCGCGAGCCCGCTCCGGCACTGGTCCGTCCAAAGTGGACACTTTGAGCACCCGTGCAGTGCCCGGTGCGCCTCCGACGGCCAGCTCCCAGGCCATGCGGAAGAGCGAGTTCGGGGCCGGCTTGGCGAGGGAGATCGCCCGTGCCGCCAGCGAACCGACCGACAGCACCGGCATCCCGGTCGAGTCGGCGATCCGCAGCGTGATGGCCTCCGGGCCGGTCGGCGCCACGTGGACGCGCAGGGCGCCGGCGCCCGCGGCGTGCCACGTCGTGCCGCTGAACGAGAACGGCAGCATCGGCGCCGCTTCCCCGGCTTCGGGTGCCGGGCCGAGCAGCTGGGCGTGCATCGCGGCGTCGAACAGCGCCGGGTGCAGGCCGTACTCACGAGCGCCGTCCGAGAGGACGACCTCCGCGTAGACTTCGTCGTCGTCCGTCCACATCGCACGCAGGCCCTGGAACGCCGGGCCGTAGTCGTAGCCGAGGTCCGCGAGCCGGGCGTACGGGTCGGTGAGCGGGACCTCGGTCGCACCCGCGGGCGGCCATTCGGTGAGGTCGAACGCGGGCGCGTCGGCACCGGTCGTGAGGAAGCCCTCGGCGTGCCGGATCCAGGCGTCGTCACCGTCCCGTCGCGAGTGGACGGTCAGGCGCCGTCGGCCGGCTTCCTCGGCTTCCACGGTCACCTGGACGGCCGCGCCCGAGGTCAGCGCCAGCGGGGCCTGCAGGGTGAGTTCTTCGATGCCGGTACAGCCGACCTCGTCGGCGGCGGCGCGGGCCAGTTCGACGAACGCCGTGCCGGGCAGCAGGATCGTGCCGAGGACGACGTGGTCGGCGATCCAGGGCACGGTGTCCGCCGACAGCCGTCCGGTCAGCACGACCGTGTCCGACTCGGGCACCCGGACGACCGCGCTGAGCATCGGGTGCGCGGCGGGCTGCTGGCCGTGGTCGGTGGCGTCGCCGGTCGCGGTGGTGGCCGGGAGCCAGTAGCGGGTGCGGCGGAAGGCGTAGGTCGGCACCTCGACGCGGCGGGCACCGGCGTAGAACGCCGGCCAGTCCACCGGAATCCCGCGGGCGTGCAGGGTGGCGACCGCGGTGACGACGGCGTGGGCCTCGTCGCGGTCCTTGCGCAGAGCCGGGACGAAGGCGAGCGCCTCGTCGTCCAGGGCGGTGCTCGCGGCGGCAGTCAGCACCGGGGCGGGACCGATCTCGACGAACGTCCGGACGCCGTCGGCGGCGAGGGCGCGCACGCCGTCGTCGAACCGGACGGTCGCGCGGACCTGCTCCACCCAGTACTCCGGCGTGGTCAGGTCGGCGTCGGCGGAGACCGTGGAGACGATCGGGATCGACGGCTTCGCGTAGCCGAGCTTCGCCGCCACGGCCGCGAATTCGACCAGCATCGGCTCCATCAGCGGTGAGTGGAACGCGTGCGAAACACGCAGCTCCTTGGGCCGTTCGAAGGGCGCGACGACGGCGGCGACCTCGTCCGCGGCACCCGAGACGACCAGGGAACGGGGGCCGTTGACCGCGGCGATGCTCACCCCGGCCGTCAGCAGCGGGGTCACCTCGGCCTCGGTGGCCGCGATCGCGACCATCGCGCCGCCCGCGGGCAGGGCCTGCATGAGCCGGGCGCGGGCGGCGACGAGCGTGCAGGCGTCGTCGAGCGAGAGGATCCCGGCGACGTGCGCGGCGGCCAGCTCGCCGATCGAGTGGCCGAGCAGGTGGTCGGGCTGCACGCCCCACGATTCCAGGAGCCGGTAGAGCGCGACCTCGAACGCGAACAGCGCGGGCTGCGTGAACCCGGTCTGCTGCAGGGCTTCCGCGTCGTCGAAGACGGAACGGGCCAAGTCCAGGCGGGCGCACACCGCGTCGAGTGCTCCGGCGAACACCGGGTACTTCGCGGCGAGGACCGTGCCCATTCCGGCGCGCTGCGCGCCCTGACCGGTGAAGAGGAAGGCCGTCCGGCCGGTGCCGCGGCGGCCGCGGACGACGTTCGGCGCGGGTTCACCGGCGGCCAGCGCGCTCAGCCCGGCTCGCAGCTCGGCGGGCTCGGAGCCGACGACGACGGCGCGGTGGTCGAGCGCCGAACGCGTCGTGGCCAGCGAGAACCCGATGTCGGCCAGGTCTCCGGCGTGGTCCACGAGCTGCCGCGCCTGAGCGGCGACGGCATCGGCAGAGTCCGCCGACACCGGCCACGCGACCACGGGAACTTCGGCCGCGGCTGGCTCCTCGGGCGCGGGTTCGGCCTGCTCGATGACGACGTGGGCGTTGGTGCCGCTGATCCCGAACGACGACACCGCGCCCCGGCGAGGCCGCTCGACCGCGGGCCAGGCGCGGGACTCGGTGAGCAGCTCCACCGCGCCGGCCGACCAGTCGACGTGCGGCGACGGCGCGTCCACGTGCAGGGTCTTCGGCAGGACGCCGTGCCGGATGGCCTGGACGACCTTGATCACGCCGCCGACCCCGGCGGCCGCCTGGGTGTGGCCGATGTTGGACTTGAGCGAGCCGAGCCACAACGGCCGCTCGCGGTCTTGGCCGTAGGTGGCCAGCAGGGCCTGCGCTTCGATCGGGTCGCCGAGCTTGGTGCCGGTGCCGTGGCCTTCGACCAGATCGACGTCCGATGTGGACAGTCCAGCGGTGGCGAGGGCCTGGCGGATCACGCGTTGCTGCGCCGGTCCGTTGGGGACGGTCAAGCCACTGGACGCGCCGTCGGAGTTGACCGCGCTGCCGCGCACGACGGCGAGGACGTCGTGGCCCAGGCGCTGGGCGTCGGAGAGACGCTCGACGACGAGCACACCGACGCCCTCGCCCCAGCCCGTGCCGTCGGCACCGGCGGCGAAGGCCTTGCAGCGGCCGTCGTCGGACAGGCCGCCCTGCTCGGTGAAGTAGACGAACGTCTCGGGCGTGGCCATCACCGTGACGCCGCCGACGAGGGCCAGCGAGCAGTCGCCGCGGCGCAGTGCCTGCGTGGCCCAGTGCAGGGCGACCAGGGACGACGAGCAGGCGGTGTCGACCGACACCGCGGGGCCTTCCAGCCCGAGCGCGTAGGCGACGCGGCCGGAGACGACGCTGCCGGCGGCCGCGTGGCCGAGGTAGTCGTGGTACATCACGCCGGCGAAGACGCCGGTGCTGCTGCCGCGCAGGGTGTCCGGGACGATGCCCGCACGCTCCAGCGCGGTCCAGGACGTCTCGAGCAGCAGCCGCTGCTGGGCGTCCATCGTGAGCGCCTCGCGGGGCGAGATCCCGAAGAACTCGGGGTCGAACTCGGCGGCGTCGCGCAGGAAGCCGCCTTCGCGCGTGTTCGTGGTGCCGGGCCGTTCGCCCGCGGGGTCGTAGAGGCGGTCGAGGGGCCAGCCGCGGTCGGCCGGGAACGCGCCGATGCCGTCGGTCCCGGTGGCGACCAGCTCCCAGAGGTCCTCCGGGCTCGAGACCCCACCGGGATAGCGGCAGTCCATGCCGACGATCGCGATGGGCTCGGTGTCACGCCGCCGGACCTCCTGCAGGGCGCCCTTGGCCTCGCGCAGGTCGGCGGTCGCGCGCTTGAGGTAGTCGAGCAGCTTCCGCTCGTTTTCGGCGCTCACGCCATTACCCCCTGGGAAACGGCCAGAAGAACGGTACTCACGTAATCGACCCACCTAACCGCGAAAAAGAGTGGAAGGTGCCACGCCGAAAACGCTACCGACGGCCGTGGGGCCGCCCCACCCCTAACGGCCCCACAATCAGCGGCTCAGGGAGCCGACCGGGTCTGCCGCTACCCGAGCGAGGCGACCACTTCGCGCGGCGCGGGCAGGGCGGCGATTTCGTCCCGAAGCGCGTTCGCCGCAGTACTCAGCGAAGCCAGCTCGGGAATGTGCTCAGCAGCACCCACATACCCGGCTCCGGCCGCGGCGATCCGCGCACCGATCGCCGTCTCCGTCAGGGAAAGCTGGGGCACGCCCTGCGTCACCGCCGCGAGCGCGAGGGACGCGTCTCCGTCGTGGACGACCGCCGCGCACGTCGGCAGGAGCGCCGCCGGAGGTGCCGCGTCGACCAGGCGGACGTTCGGCGGCATCGACACCCCGGCCGGGATCCGCGACGAGTCCGTCGCCCACACCGCCTCGGCGTCGACACCGGCGACGGCGTCGAACACCGGACCGGCGAGCGTCGCGTCCGTGAGCGACAGCAGCACGCGGCTGCGCCTTGCCTTGCGCCGCAACCACTCCGGCACCACGACCGGACCGAAGTAGGGCACGTGCCGGACCGGGCGCGCGTCGGAAGCGTCGCGCAGCGACGGCGGTACCGTGTCGAACGTCGTCTGGGCCTCGGACGGGCCAGGCTCGTCGAGCGGGCCCAGCAGCCGGATCGCGACGGCGTCGCCGACCGGCGTCCCCGCGGCCGACACCACGACGTCGGGTCGCCACAGCTTCGCGAACTCCACCAGCGCTTCGGGTTCGGCGAGGTCGACGGCGACGCACCCGGTGCGGAGGATCTCGTCGACGAACGATGCCTCTCCGGCGATCTTCACGTCGTGACCCGCCGTGCGCAGCGCCCACGCGAACGGCACCAGGTTGTGCAGCCGCGCGGGCGACGGCGCGGCGGCCAGGAGTACGCGCATGGGATCCACTCCAGAAAAGGGAAACCGGGCCGGCCCGGTGCGGATGGTCGTTTTCGACACTATCCGCACCGGGCCGGCCCGCTAACCCCTACAAATCGCTACTGCCCCGGCAGCGTCACCGCTTCGATCGGGCTGCGCCGCATCGCCAGCCGCGCGGAAAGCGCGGTGACCGGCCAGACGATCAGGAACACCGCCGCGATGACCGCGAGGAACACCCACAGCGGGCCGATCGGCACGATGGTGCCGGATGAAATCGCCATCGGAATGACGGTGAACAGCGAAATCCCCGTCCCGAGCACCAGGCCAAGCACGGCCAGGATGCCGCCCTCGATCATCAGCATCGAGCGGACCTGCCCGCGCCGCGCCCCCGCGAGCCGCTGCACGCCGAACTCGCGACGCCGTGAAAGCACCGCCACGGCCAGGGTGTTCACCGCCGCGATCGCCGCGTACGCGATGGCGAGCACGGCCAGCAGGAAGTGGATCATCGCCTCGATGTCGGCACTGGCGGCGAAGCTCTCGGTCACCGCGTCGGAATCTCCGACCGTGGCGCCCGGCCAGTCCGCCGTCGCCGCGGTGACCGCCGAGACGACTGCCGCTGCATCCTGGCCGTCCGCCGCGCGGACCAGCAGCCTGCTCGCCACACCGGACGTCGTGTGCGGAGCGAGCAGCGCGGCCGGCAGCACGATGCTGGGGTAACCCGACGGGCTGTCCAGCAACGCGACGATCTTCACCTTGGCCTGCGCCCCGTCGCCGAGCCGCATGGTGATCTGGTCGCCGAGCTTCAGGTCGAGGTCGTCCGCGACGCCTTCGGGCAGCGCCACCGTTTCGCCGGTGAGGTCCGCCAGCGAACCGGACGTCACCGGCGTCGCCAGCACGCCGTTCGCGTCCCGGACGTCGAGGCCGAGCAGCCGGCCCGGGTCGCTGCCGTTGCCGTCGTAGGGCTCTTCGATCCAGCCCTGGCTGGTCACCAGCGGCGACACCGACCCGACGCCCGGCGCCTGCCGGACGGCGTCGGCCAGCGCGGGCGAGACCGCGCCCGTGCCACTGGTCACCACCGCGTCGGCTCGCAGCTGGTCGGCGTAGGCGCCGATGATGGCGTGCTGCTGCGTGGTTTCGGCGTAGACGTTCCCGAGCGCGACGGCGGTGGCCAGCGTGATCGGCGTCAGCACCGCGGCGAACGCCACGGCGCGGGTGCGCGAGTTGATCACCGCGAGCACCGCGTCCCGGCCGCCGATCCGCCGGATCAGCGGGCCGAAGCGGGTGGCGACGAACGCCATCAGCTCCGGGCCGATCAGCGCGACGGCGATCGAGCCGGTGAGCACGGCCGGACCGCAGACGGCGGACGCGATGTCCACCGGCATGAACAGGGTCGCGACAGCCAGCAGCGCGGTGACCCCGGCGAACACCTTCGCGCCGAAGCGGCGGACGTCGTTCACCTTCGCGGGCGGGATGGACGCCTCGGCGAGCGCCTGCAGCGGCCGGGCCCGCGCCGCGGGCAACGCGGCGAACCACGCGGCGGCGAACGAGATACCGAGCGAGAGCACGAGGCCGCCGCCGAAGCCGATGATGCCCTGCTGGAACTCCAGCTGGGGCGGGAGCATGCCGTTGCCCGTGGTGAAGCTGAAGATCTCCGTGCCGACGAAGCGGCCGCCGGCCAGCCCGGCGAGCGCGCCCAGCGCCGCCACGACCATCGTCTCGGCGAGCACCATGCGGTGCACCTGACGCGGCGTCGCGCCGGTGGCCCGCAGCAGCGCGAGCTCCTGCTGCCGCTGGCGCACGGTGAGGCTGATCGTGGCCGACACCACCAGCGCCATGACCACCAGGACCATGCCGCCGAAGACGCCGGCGAGCAGGATCAGCGGCAGCTGGGCGCCGTCGATGCCGGGGAACTCGGCGGACCCGCGGTCCGCGCCGGTCAGCACGTTCAGCCCGGGCACCTTCTCGGCGATCCGGGCGGCGAGCTCACCGGCGTCGACGCCGTCCGCGGGGAAGATCCCGGCCAGGTCGACCGTGCCGGGGTGCACCGAGAACTGCTGGGCGTCGGCGGGCGAGAAGAACAGGGCGGGTCCGGTCGTGTCCGCGTGCGCGACGCCGACGACCGCGAAGTCCCGCGGCTGCGCGCCGTTCACGGCGATGGCGATCTGGCCGCCGGTGCGGACCCCGGCGCTCGCGGCCGAAGCTTCGTCGAGCACGACCTGGCCCGTGGCGCGCGGCTGCACACCGTCCACAAGGGAGTAAGGCGCGAGCGCGGCCGAGTCCCACCCGTGCCCGGCGAGCGGGGTGTCGGCGCTCTGCGGCCCGGACGGGGTGACGACGACCGCGGCGAACGTGGTGTCCGGCACGACCTGCCGCACGCCCGGCACGGACGCGAGCTGGGCCAGCTGCCCGGCCGGGATGCCCGAGCGCTCGCCGTAGGGAACGACCTGCGACTCCTCGTCCGGCAGCTTGAACCCGGCCGAGCCGGTCACCACGACCGGCGCGGCCGCCAGCCGCTGCGGCTGGGCGTCGAGCGACAGTGCGGTTTCGAACAGGCCACCGCACGCGATCAGCAGCGAGCAGCCGACCAGGACCGCGACGAACGTCGCCAGCGAGGCGGCCGCGCGGAACCGCAGGCTGGCCAGCGCCATCCGCAGGACCACCCGCCGCGGGCTCACTGCCGCCCCCTCGCCTGCTTGGCCCGGGCACCGAGGCGCGCCAGCTCCGCGGCGACCATCTCGACGGCCGGCGTGGCCATCTTCGTCACGATCTGCCCGTCCACCAGGAAGAGCACCTCGTCGGCGAACGACGCGGCGACCGGGTCGTGGGTGACCATGACGATCGTCTGGCCGGCGTCGGCGAGCTCGCGCAGCAACCCGAGCACCTCGAGCGCGGTGGACGTGTCCAGCGCGCCGGTCGGCTCGTCGGCGAAGGTGACCGCCGAGCGGCCGGCGAGCGCGCGGGCGATCGCCACGCGCTGCTGCTGACCGCCGGACAGCTCGCCGGGACGGTGCCGGACCCGCTGCGACAGGCCGACGCGCTCGACGACCTGGGCGATCCACGCCCGGTCCGGTTCCTTGCCCGCCAGCAGCATCGGGAGCGTGATGTTCTCCTCGACGTTCAGCGCGGGCATCAGGTTGAACGACTGGAACACGAACGCCACGTGCTCGCGGCGCAGTTCGGTCAGCTGGGTTTCGTTGCGGCCCTTGAGGTCGACGCCGACGAGCGTGACCCTGCCTTCGTCGGGCCGGTCGAGGCCGGCGGCGCAGTGCAGCAGCGTGCTCTTGCCGGACCCCGACGGCCCCATCACCGCGGTGAAGCTGCCGGCGGGGAAGTCCACGCTGACCCCGGCGAGCGCGACCACGCCGCTCTCGCCGCGCCCGTACGTCTTCTTCACCGAGTCCAGCCGGACGGGCGACCCGGTGGTCGTCATGGTCGTCATCCCCGCGCGATCCGTTCGGTCGAGCGGTTGCGAGTCGCGTAGTACCAGGGCACCACGATGAGCGCACCGCCGATCAGCGGCCAGATCCAGAACGGCGAATGCAGGCTGAGCGTCGCGAAGCACATGATCAGCCAGACCAGCAGGTTGATGCCGGTCGCGGCGAGCCACACGATCGCGATCACTTTGAGGGCCGTGCGGCCGCCGGCCGTGGAACCATCTGTCGTCTCGGCCATCTCGGCCCCCATCTCAGGTACGGACGAATTGTGTATGGATTACACAGTTTAGCCTAGTGAGGTCTCCAGGGGAACCCGGACCCCTACCGCCGGGATTCAGGGGGTGCCGGTCAGCCGTCGCCGAGGCGCATCCGGCGGTCGCGTTCCCGCGTGGACCACAGGCCGAGCACGAGCAGGCCGCCGCCGAGCACCGGCCACAGCACCCACGGCCCGTCCCACTGGCCGCTGACCATCCCGATGGTGAGGTAGACCACGAGGTTGACCAGGCTGACCACGACCCAGACCGCCAGCCCGACCCGCGGGGCGGCCTCCAGGATCGGCGGCACGGCGGACGCGGACCGCCCGGAGACGGCGCTGTCCAGCTCCGCGTGCGTGGTGGCCGTCCGGACGCGGGCGAGCCTGACCTCGGCGTCTTCGCAGCGACCCTCGGCCCGCGCGTGCTCGATCCGCGTGACGGCGAGCTTGCGGTCCAGCTCGGTGACCCGCGTACGCTCCGGCCACAGGAGCCGGCCGACGGCCGTGGCCACCGGCCTGTTCTCGCTCACGTCCGCTCGCCCTCCGCTCAAATCAGTGTAAGACTCTCACAGTTTACTGCCGGAGCACTCGCCAGGGAAGACGCACCATGCTGGACAGGGACACCACACCGGAGCTGCCCCCCGGGATGACCCTCGCGTGGGGCGGCGCGCCACCGCCGCGCCGCGGGCCGAAGCCGTCGCACTCGGTGGCGCAGATCGTCGCGGCGGCCGTCGAACTCGCCGACGCCGACGGCGTCGGGAACGCCTCGCTCCCGAACATCGCCCACGAGGTGGGCGTGACGACCAACGCGCTGTACCGCTACGTCAGCTCGAAGGAGGAGCTGACGGTCCTGCTCGCCGATGCGGGCTGGGGTCCGCCGCCGCCGGGACTCGCGTCCTCGGGTGACTGGCGCGCCGACGTCCGCGACTGGACGCGCGCGGTCGTCGACCGGCTGCTGACCCGGACCTGGCTGCTGGACCTGCCCATGCGCGGCGACCCGGTGACCCCGAACCGCTTGGCGTGGACCGAAGTGCTCCTGCGGGCGTGCGCCGCGGCGGGTGTCCGCGGCGAGCACCTGCTCGGCTGCGAGACGATGGTGACGGGGTTCGCCACCGCCGCGGCCGTCCGCCTCGCCAGCCCGGCGACGCCGGCGGAGGCGTCGGCCGTGCGAGACCACCTCGCGTTCCACCTCCCCCGGCACGGTTCGGACGAGCTGGCGGCCCTGGTCGCCGGCGGCCGCTACCCGGCCACCGCCGAGGACCGCGAAGCGTTCCTGAGCGCCGGCTTGGAACCCGTCCTGGCCGGGGTCGCCGGGCTGGCCGGTCGTGAGTGAGAAACAGCGTTCTAACCCTGTTTCTCACTCACGACCGGGTCAGTCCAGGCTGGTGAGCCACTCGGCCACCGTGGCGGCCGTGGTGGGTGCGTCGGTGTCGATCAGCGTGAAGTGGTGGCCCGTCGCGATCTTCACCTCGTCGGCGTGCGACCACGTCGTCTGCCAGCTGCGGGCGTCCGCGTCGAACGGGTCCGCCGCGCGTACCAGCAGCGACGGCGTCTCGAGGCCGCTGATCGCGATGCGGGGCAGCAGGTCCATGTAGCGGGCCATCGCCGTCAGCTTCGCCCGGTCGAAGGAGCCGTACTGCGACTCGTTGGCCAGCATGCCCTTCGCCAGGTCCGCCGCGCCGTCGCCGATCGCGTCGTCGCCGTTGATCACGTACGTGTCCAGGAGCACGATGCCCGCCGCCGGGGTGCCGCCGCGCTCCAGGCACTCCGCCACGGCGTGCACCAGGATGCCCGCCGAGGAGTACCCGAGCAACGCGAACGGCCGGTCGCCCGCGGACTTGCGCAGGCTCTCCGCCAGCACCTCGACGATCGCCTCCGGGGTCGACGGAAGTGCTTCTCCCGGCAGGAAACCCGGCATCGGCACGGCGTGCAGCGCACGGCCCTCGGGGAACCCGGCGGCCAGCTTGGCGTACTGGTAGACGCCCCCGGTCGCGACCGGCGTGCTGAAGCAGAACAGCTCCGCGCCGGCCGCGCCTTCCTTGAGCCGCACCGGGGCCGGCAGGCCGTCGATGTCGGCGGGTGAGGTGAAGGCCGGCCGCAGGTTCGCCACCGCGGCCAGCATGCTCAGCCCGTCCTCGACCCGCCCGGCCCGGACCGCGTCGGCGAAGACGTCCGCCAGCGCGTCGGGTTCGCCGGGCTGCTCCGCCACGACCTCGCCACCGTCCAGTTCGGACAGCAGGTGCGCGGCCAGTCCCGCGGGGGTCTGGTGGTCGAAGACGACGGTCGGCGGCAGCCGCAGGCCGGTGTCCTCGGTGAGCCCGTTGCGCAGTTCGACGGCGGTCAGCGAGTCCAACCCGGACTCGAGGAAGTGCCGCTGCGCTTCGATCGCGCTGCCGCCGGCGTAGCCGAGCAGGGCCGCGGTCCGGTCCAGGACCAGGTCGAGCACGGCCCGTTCCCGCCGCAGCGGTTCGAGCCCGGCCAGCCGCTCCTGCAGCGTCGGACCGCCCGTCGACGCCGTCCGCCGGGTGGGCGGGACCAGCGCCCGGAAGACCGGCGGCACGTCGCCGGAGTCCGCGCCATCGACCTTCATCGGCACCAGCAGCGCCTCGGGCCGGGCGACCGCCGCGTCGAACAGCGCCAGTCCTTCCACTGTGGACAGTGGTGACAGGCCGGTGCGCACCATCCGCGCCCGGTCGGCCTCGGACAGTGTCGCGGTGTCCTCCCACAGCCCCCACACGAGGGACTGCGCGGGAAGGCCCTGGGCGCGACGGTGCGCGGCCAGCCCGTCCAGGAAGCTGTTCGCGGCGGCGTAAGCGCCCTGACCGGCATTGCCCAGCAGGCCGGCGACGGACGAGAAGAGCACGAACGCGCCCAGGTCCGACGTCAGGCGGTGGAGGTTGAGCGCGGCGTCGACCTTCGGCCGCAGGACCGCGGCCAGCCGGTCGGGGGTCAGCGACGGGAGGGTCGCGTCGTCCACGACCGCGGCCAGGTGCACGACGGCGGTCAGCGGGTGCTCGGCCGGGATCGCGGCGAGCACCCCGGCCAGCGCGTCGGCGTCGGCGGCGTCGCACGCGGCGACCGTGACGGCCGCACCCAGCTCGGTCAGCTCGTCGACCTGGCCGGGAGCCGCGCCGCGGCGGCTGACGAGCAGCAGGTTCCGCACGCCGTGCTCGGTCACCAGGTGCCGCACCAGCTGGGCGCCGAGCGCGCCCGTGGCGCCGGTGACGAGCGTCGTGCCGTCGGGGTCGAACGTCGTGGCGGAAGCCTCGGCCGACGGCGCGAGACGGGTCAGCCGCCCGCCGTACGCCACGCCGTTCCGGACGACGAACTGCGGTTCCCCGGCCGCCACGAGGCGCGGCAGCAGGGCCGCCGAATCGGCGTGGACGTCGATGTCGGCGAGCACGAACCGGCCCGGGTTTTCCGACTGCGCGGAGCGGATCAGGCCCCACACCGCCGCACCGGCCAGGTCGGTGACGTCCTCGCCGTCGAGCGCGACCGCGCCGCGGGTGACGACCACCATCGTGGCCCGCGACCCGCTCAGCCGGTCCCGCACCCGGTCGAGCACGTGGGCCAGGGTCGCCGCCGCCGAGTCCGAAGTGGACAGATCCAGGATCTCGACGTCGGGACCCGAAGCAGCCGGCACCGGGACCGGCTGCCACGCCCAGCCGTGCAGCGACTTGGGCGGCCGGACCACCGAGAGGTCCGTCGCCCCGGCCCGCAGCACGAGCGAGCCGACCGACGCGACCGGGCGGCCCGTCTGGTCCGCCAGCTCGAGCGACACGGAGTCGGCGCCCAGCGGGACGACCCGCACGCGCAGCCGGGACGCGCCCGCCGCGTGCAGCTCGACGCCCGTCCACGCGAACGGCAGGCCGCCCGCGACCGTCACGGTGTCGCACAAGCCGATCGCGTGCAAGGCCGCGTCGAAGACCGCCGGGTGCAGCCCGAACCCGGCGGTGCCCGCCTCACCCGGGACGACCTCGGCGAACACCTCGCCGTCGCGGGTCCAGGCCGCGGACAGGCCCTGGAACGCGGGCCCGTAGCCAAGTCCGGCGGCGGCGAATCCGTCGTAGAGCCCGTCCAGGTTCAGCGGCTCGGCTCCGGCGGGCGGCCACGCCGTCAGCCCGGCCGGCTCGGCGCCGGCGGCAGGGGCCAGCACACCGGCCGCGTGCCGGACCCACGGGTCGTCGCTGTCGGTCTGCGAGTACACCGAAACCGCGCGGTGGCCCGAAGCGTCCGGTTCGTCGACGACGACCTGCAGCCGCACCTTGCCCAGCTCGGGCAGCACCAGCGGCGCTTCCAGGGTCAGCTCGTCGAGCCGCGGGCAGCCCGCTTCGTCACCGGCTCGCACGGCCAGTTCGACGAACCCCGCGCCCGGGAAGACGATCGCGGCGCCGACGGTGTGGTCGGCCAGCCACGGGTGCGTGTGCACCGAGATCTGCCCGGTCAGCACCACCTGCGTCGAGCCCGCCACCGCGAGCGCGGCGGCGACCAGCGGGTGCTCGGTCGAATCGAGCCCGGTCGCGGTGAGGTCGCCGGTGGCGTGCAGGGCTTCCATGTCCACGTCGGGCCAGTACCGGCTGCGGTGGAAGGCGTACGGCGGCAGCGCGACGCGCTCGGCACCGCGGAACAGCTTCGCGCCGGTCAAGCCGAGGCCGTGGGCGAAGAACCGGCCCGCGGCCAGCTGCGCACCCCGGACTTCTTCCTGCGTCTTGGCCCGCAGCGGGATCATCACGGCGTCGCGCGGGTCCCCGGCCAGGCAGCCCTGGGTCATCGCGGCGAGGGTGCCGTCGGTGCCGAGCTCGACGTACCGGCTGACTCCGGCGGCTTCGAGGGCGCGGACGCCGTCGAGGAACCGGACGGACTGGCGGCAGTTGGCCACCCAGTACTCCGGGTCGGTCCAGCGGTCCGGCTCGACCGCGGCGCCGTCCACTGTGGACACGATCGGGATCCGGGCGGGTTCGTAGGTGAGTTCCCCGGCGATCTCGCGCAATTCGTCGAGGATCTCGTCGAGCAGCGGCGAGTGGATCGCCTGGCTGATGGCCAGCCGCTTGGTGCGGCGGCCGAGCGCCGTGAAGTGGTCGGCGATCGCGAGCACGTCGGCCTCCGCGCCGGAGACCACCAGGGACGTCGGGCCGTTGATCGCCGCGATCCCGCAGGCGGCGGTGAGCAGCGGCGTCACCTCGGCCTCGGCGGCTTCGACCGCGACGACGGCACCGCCGGAAAGCTCCTGCATGAGCTGGCCGCGGTGCGCGACGAGCTTCACCGCGTCCTTCAGCGAAAGGACTCCGGACACGTGGGCCGCGGCGATCTCGCCGACGGAGTGGCCCATCAGCACGTCCGGACGCAGGCCCCACGACTCGACCAGGCGGTAAAGCGCGACCTGCATGGTGAAGAGAGCTGCCTGGGTGAACGCCGTCCGGTCGAGCAGCTGGGCGTCGGCCGAGCCCTCCTCGGCGAACATCACCTGACGCAGCGACCGGCCGAGGTGGCCGTCGAAGAGCGCGCTCGTCTGCGTGAAGGAGTGCTCGAAGACGCCGAACGCCTCGCACAGCTCGCGGCCCATGCCGGGCCGCTGGGTGCCCTGGCCGGGGAACAGGAACGCCGTCTTGCCGCCACGGGCGGTCCCCCGCACGACGGCGGGTGAGTCCTCGCCCGCGGCCAGCGCGGTGAGCCCGGCGAGGAAGTCGTCCCCGACGACGGCGGCGCGGTAGGGCAGCACCGGCTCGCGGACGGCCAGGGAGAAGCCCACGTCCAGCGGGTCCAGGTCCGGGTTCTCGGTGAGGTGGGTCAGGAGCGCGGCGGCCTGCAGCGGCAGGGCTTCCGGCGTGCGCGCAGTCAGCAGCCACGGCGGCAGCACCGAGGGACGCTCCCCCGCGGCACGCACCGGCTCGACCGCTTCGGACGGCGGCGCCTGCTCCAGGATCACGTGCGCGTTGGTGCCGCTGTAGCCGAAGGCCGACACACCGGCACGACGCGGGTGTCCCCGGTCCGGCCACGGGATCGTCTCGGCGAGCAGCCGGACGGCGCCCGCGGACCAGTCGACGTGCGGCGACGGGTCGTCGCCGTGGCGGGTCATCGGCAGCTCGCCGTGGCGCATCGCGAGGATCATCTTGATCACGCCGGCGACCCCGGCTGCGGCTTGCGCGTGCCCGATGTTCGACTTGACCGAGCCGAGCCACAGCGGCTCGTCGTCGGACCGGTCCCGGCCGTAGGTGGCGAGCAGGGCGTTGGCCTCGATCGGGTCGCCCAGCGTGGTGCCGGTGCCGTGGCCCTCGACGGCGTCCACTTCGGACGTCGTCAGGCCCGCGAGCTTGAGCGCGCGCTTGATCACGCGTTCCTGCGACGGGCCGTTCGGGGCGGTGAGACCGTTGGACGCGCCGTCGGAGTTCACCGCGCTGGACCGGACCACGGCGAGGACCTCGTGCCCGTTGCGCCGGGCGTCGGAGAGCCGCTCGACCACGAGCAGGCCGACGCCTTCCGCCCAGCCGACGCCGTCGGCCGCGGCCGAGTAGGGCTTCGACCGCCCGTCGGAGGCGGTGCCGCTGTTGTCGAAGTGCACGAACGGTTCCGGCGAGACCAGCGCGGCGACGCCCCCGGCCAGTGCCAGCGAGCAGTCGCCCTGCCGCAGCGCCTGGACGGCCAGGTGCAGTGCCACCAGCGACGACGAGCAGGCGGTGTCGATCGACACCGCGGGGCCCTCCAGCCCGTAGGTGTAGGCGACCCGGCCCGACACGACGCTGCCGAGCGCGCCGGAGCCGCGGAACAGGCCGTTGTGCTCGACCGTGCCGAGCGGGCCCGGGTCGTAGTCGGACTGCATGACGCCGGCGAACACGCCGGTGTCGGTGCCCTTGAGCGACAGCGGGTCGATGCCCGCGGACTCGCACGCCTCCCAGCACGCTTCGAGGAGCATCCGCTGCTGCGGGTCCATCATGACGGCTTCGTTCGGGCTGATGCCGAAGAAGCCGGCGTCGAAGTCGGTGGCGCCGGTGACGAACCCGCCGTTGGGCTCCTTGCCCGCGGCGGCCGCCATGCCGAGCCAGTAGCCGAGGTCCCACGAGCGGTCTTCCGGGAACCGGGAAGTGCCGTCACGCCCGGCAACTACCAGGTCCCACAGTTCGTCGGGAGTGCTGACGCCGCCGGGGAAGCGACAGGCCATGCCGACGATCGCGATCGGCTCGTCGGTGCTCGCAGTGACTTCTTCGGTCTCCGCCGGGTCGCCGAGCTCGCCGAGCAGCGACTCGTGCAGGTGGGCCGCGAGGTCGCCCGCGGTCGGGTAGTCGAAGACGAGCGTCGCGGTCAGGCTCAGGCCGGTGGCCTCGTTGAGCGCGTTGCGCAGCTCGACCGCGGTCAGCGAGTCGAACCCGAGGTCCTTGAACGCGCGGTCGGCGTCGACCAGGTCGGCCGAGCCGTGGCCGAGCACCGCGGCCGAGTGCCGCACGACCAGCTCGAGCAGGTGGTCGCGGCGCTTCTCCGCGGGCAGCCGGATCAGCTTGCCCAGCAACGAGTCCGCGCCCGCCGCACGGCCGGACACCGTCCGCCGCGCCGCCGGGACGAGGCCGCGCAGCAGGTCGGGAACCCCGCCACCCGCGTCCCGCAAGGCGGGCAGGTCGAGCTTGATCGGGACGTACTCCGCACCCGCACCGCCGACCGCGGCGTCGAACAACGCCAGGCCCTCGTCGACGCCGAAGGCGCCGAGGCCGCGCTTGCCGTGGGTCTCCCCGGCCATCCCGGCCGCCGACTCCCACATGCCCCAGGCCAGCGAGTGCCCCGGCTTGCCCTCGGCGCGGCGCGCCGCGGTGAGCGCGTCCAGGAAGGCGTTGGCGGCGGCGTAGTTGGCCTGGCCCGGTGCGCCGAGCACACCGGCGGCCGAGGAGAACGTCACGAACGCGGTGAGGTCGCCGGCCAGCTCGTGCAGGTGCCAGGCGGCCAGGGCCTTCGGGTCGAAGACGCCGTCGACGCGCTCGGGCGTCATCGACGCGAAGACACCGTCGTCGAGGACACCGGCGGCGTGGACGACCGAGTTGATCGGGTACTTCTTCAGCAGAGCCCGGACTTTCGCCCGGTTGGCGAGGTCGGTGGCCACGACGGTCGCTTCGGCGCCCAGCTCGGCCAGTTCGGCCACGAGTTCCGGCGCGCCCGCGGCGTCCGGACCGCGACGGCTGACGAGCACGAGGTCCTTGACGCCGTGCTGCCGCACGAGGTGCTTCGCGACGACCTTGCCCAGCGCGCCGGTACCACCGGTGACGAGGACCGTGCCCCAGTCCGGCGCTTCCCCGGCCTCGGGTGTTGACCGGGCCAGTCGCGGCACGGTCACCTGTTCGCCGGTGACACGGACGGAGGTCTCATCGGCGACGGCGATCGCGGCGAGCTGCTCCGGCGTCGCGGTGCCCTCGACGAGCACGAGCCGACCCGGGTTCTCGACCTGGGCCGAACGGACGAGCCCGGCGACGGTGGCCCCGGCGAGGTCGCCGTGCGTCACCACGAGCAAGCGACCTTCAGCCTCCTGCACTGTGGACAGTGCACTGTGGACAGCCTTCTTCGCCGCGACCGCGGTCGTTCCGGGCTTGACCTCGTACACCGTGAAGTCCGCTTCGGAGACGTCCGGCAGTGTCGCCGGGACCCAGTCGACGCGGTAGAGCGAGTCGGTGCCGCCGGGCTTCGCGCGGGCCGCAGCGAGCTGTTCGTCGCTGATCCGGCGCAGGCCCAGCTGCCCGACCCGGGCGACCGGCGCCCCGGCCGAGTCGGCCAGGCGCAGCTCGACCGTCTGCGGCCCGGACGGGCGGACGTGCACGCGCAGCGCGGCCGCACCCGCGGCCAGCAGCTCGACGTCCGACCACGAGTACGGCAGCGTGGTGCCCTCTCCCGCGGCACTGCTCAGGCCGACGGCGTGCAGCGACGCGTCGAAGACCGCGGGGTGCAGGCCGAACGCTTCGGCGCCGAGCCGGTCCTGCTCGGGCAGGGCGACTTCGGCGAAGATGTCGTCGCCGGCGCGCCAGGCCGCGCGCAGGCCCCGGAAGATCGGGCCGTAGGCCATGCCCGCTTCGGCGAGCAGGTCGTACATGCCGTCGAGGTCGACGACCTCGGCACCGGCGGGCGGCCACGCGCTCAGGTCGAACGACGCGGCGGCCGTGGCGGGGGCCAGGGTGCCGTCGGCGTGCCGGGTCCAGCCCGCGGTCACGGCCAGGTCGTCCGGTCGCGAGTGGACACTGATCGGGCGGGACCCGTCGGCGGCGGGCTTGCCGATCCGCACCTGGATCCGCGCCGCGCCCTTCGCGGGCAGCACCAGCGGGGCGTGCAGGGTCAGGTCGCGGACGCGGCCACAGCCGGCCTCGTCACCGGCGCGGACCGCCAGCTCCACGAAAGCGGTGCCGGGCAGCATGATCGCGCCGCCGACGACGTGGTCGTCGAGCCACGGGTGGGTGGTGGCGGAGATCCGGCCGGACAGCACCAGGCCGTCGGCGTCGGCCAGCAGGGTGGCCGCGCCGAGCAGGGGGTGGTCGACCGGGTCGAGGCCGATCGAGGAGACGTCACCGGACTCGGACGAGACCTCCAGCCAGTACCGCTGGTGCTGGAAGGCGTAGGTCGGCAGGTCGGCCCGGCCCGCGCCGCGGGCGCCGGAGTGCGCGGCCCAGTCCGGCACGACGCCGCGGACGTGCAGGGTCGCGAGCGCGGTGGCGATGGCGACGTCCTCGGGGACGTCCCGGCGCTGCCCCGCGACGGCGACCGCGGTGTCGGCGGACTGCGGGACGGCGGCGGTCAGCGGCGCGTCCGGGCCCAGCTCCAGGAACCGGTTGACGCCTTCGGCCGCCAGCGCGCGCACGGCGTCGGCGAACCGGACCGGCTGCCGGACGTTGCGCACCCAGTACTCGGGATCGGTCAGCTCGGCGGACACCTCGCCGCCGGTGACGCTCGAGACGACGGTCAGCTCGGGCTGCGCGTACGTGAGACTCTTTGCCACAGACCGGAATTCGGCGAGCATCGGTTCCATCAGCCGCGAGTGGAACGCGTGCGAGACCTTCAGCCGCGTCGTGCGCCGTCCGGCGTCGACGAACTTGTCGCCGATCGCGATGACCGCGTCTTCGGCACCGGACAGGACGACCGAGCGCGGGCCGTTGACGGCCGCGACGTCGACTGTCCCTTGTGGATCGAACGCGGCGACCTCGTCCGGCGTCCCTTCGACGGCGACCATCGCGCCGCCGACGGGCAGCGCCTGCATCAGGCGGCCACGGGCAGCGACCAGCTTCGCCGCGTCGGCAAGCGAGAGCACCCCGGCGCAGTGCGCTGCCGCCAGCTCCCCGATGGAGTGGCCGCAGACGGCGTCCGGGACCAGGCCCCACGACGCGACGAGCCGGAACAGCGCGACCTCGAAGGCGAACAGGGCGGCCTGGGTGTTCCCGGTCTGCGACAGGGCGTCCGCGTCGGTGTCGATCACCTCGCGGATCGGGCGGTCGAGGTGCCGGTCCAGCTCGGCGCAGGTCTCGGCGTACGCCTGGGCGAAGGCCGGGTACTTCGCCAGCTCGTGGCCCATGCCGGGCCGCTGGGAACCCTGACCGGAGAAGAGGAACGCGGTGCTCGTCTCGCCGCGGGCGACACCGGTCAGTGCGCCCGGCTCACCGTCCGCGAACCCGCGCAGGGCGGCGACCAGCTCGTCACGATCGCGCGCCACGACGGCCGCGCGGTGGTCGAGGTGTGTGCGCCCGGCGGCCAGCGTGGCCGCGACGTCGAGCAGCTGCGCGGGGTTCTCGTCGAGGTCGGCGAGCAGGCGGACAGCCTGCGCGCGCAGGGCCTGCGGCGTCCGGCCGGACAGCACGAACGGGATCGCGGCGTCGTCGCGCGGCGCCTCGACAGCGTCTTCGGGGTCCGGCGCCTCTTCGAGGATGACGTGGGCGTTGGTGCCGCTCAGGCCGAAGCACGAGACGGCGCCGCGGCGCGGGTGGCCGTTGCGCTCCCACGGCCGTCGCTCGGTGAGCAGCTCGACCTGCCCGGCGCTCCAGTCGACCTGGCGCGTCGGCTGGTCGACGTGCAGGGTCTGCGGCAACACCCCGTTGTTCAGGGAGAGGACGATCTTCAGCACGCCGGCGACGCCGGACGCGGCCTGGGTGTGGCCGAGGTTGGACTTGACGGAACCCAGCCACAGCGGCGAAGTCCGCTCCTGGCCGTAGGTCGCGAGCAGCGCGCCCGCCTCGATCGGGTCGCCGAGCTTGGTCGCGGTGCCGTGCGCCTCGACGACGTCGACCTCGTCGGGGCTGACGCGGGCGTTGGCGAGGGCCTGGCGGATCACGCGCTGCTGGGCAGGACCGTTGGGCGCGGTCATGCCGTTCGACGCGCCGTCCTGGTTGATCGCGGTGCCGCGCACGATCGCGAGCACCGGGTGGCCGTGGCGGCGGGCGTCGGACAGCTTTTCCACCAGCAGCATTCCGCAGCCTTCGGACCAGCCGGTGCCGTCGGCGGAGTCGGCGAACGCGCGGCAGCGGGCGCTGCGGGCGAGCGTGCCGTCGAGGCTGAACTCGACGAACGTGCGCGGCGTCGACATCACCGAAACGCCACCGGCGAGCGCGAGCGAGCACTCGCCGCTGCGCAGTGCCTGAACGGCCATGTGCAGCGCGACGAGCGACGACGAGCACGCCGTGTCGATGGTGACCGCGGGCCCTTCCAGGCCGAAGGTGTAGGCGAGCCGGCCGGAGATGACACCGGAGGACCCGTAGCTGCCCTGGTAGTTGTGGTACATCGTGCCGGCGAACACGCCGGTGGGGCTGCCCTTCACCGAATGCGGCGCGATGCCGGCGCGTTCGAAGGCCTCCCACGAGGTTTCCAGCAGGAGCCGTTGCTGCGGGTCCATGAGCAGGGCCTCGCGCGGGCTGATGCCGAAGAGGTCGGCGTCGAAGTCCAGGGCGTCGTGGAGGAACCCGCCCTCCCGCACGTAGCTCGAGCCAGGGCGCTCCCCGGCCGGGTCGTAAAGTCGGTCCAGGTCCCAGCCGCGGTTCGCGGGGAACTCGCCGATCGCGTCGACGCCGCCGTCCAGCAGCCGCCAGAGCGCCTCTGGGGTCGTGGCGCCGCCCGGGAACCGGCAGGCCATGCCGATGATCGCGATCGGTTCCCGCGCGGCTTCGGTCAGCCGCCGG
Source organism: Amycolatopsis sp. NBC_01488 (assembly GCF_036227105.1). Taxonomy (NCBI): domain Bacteria; kingdom Bacillati; phylum Actinomycetota; class Actinomycetes; order Pseudonocardiales; family Pseudonocardiaceae; genus Amycolatopsis; species Amycolatopsis sp. NBC_01488. The sequence continues at coordinate 865,496 of NZ_CP109434.1, forward strand.
TTCTTCTCGCGCAGCCGTTCGCTCTCCTTGAGGGAGGCACGGAGCGCACCGACCAGCTTTTCTTCGGAGTTGCCCACGAGTCCTCTTTCCTTCCACGTCGCCTGCGCTGGAAAGGGGGATCGTGCGCGCCCCCACAGCAATACGGCTGACGATACGAGCGCACCGCGGGCGCACCCACCCCTAATGGCCCCGGACCACGCGGGAATCGCGCCCCTAGGGCGTCGGTCCGCGCCCCGCCAAGGTCCGCTTTAGACGGTCTTTAGGGGTTGTCGGTCGCGACCGGCGGATGTCAGATTTCCGGGAGACATTCCTGCTCGTGATGCCGTGCGACGGCACTTCCATCAGCACCAAGACTGGGGATCCGGTATGCACAGGAAAATTAGCAAGCTGCTGGTCGTGGGAGCGCACGGCGACGACGAGACGCTCGGCGCGGGCGGCACCATCGCCCGGCTCGCCGACGAGGGCGTGACGATCTCGCTCTGCATCCTCACCAACGACGACGGCTCGCGCTCGGCGACCGGCACCGGGGTCGTCAACCGCACCGCCGCGATCGAGCTGGCCGCGAAGACGCTCGGCATCGACCGCGTGCGCATCCACGAATTCGGCGACAACCGCCTCGACACCGTCAGCCACCTCGAGCTGAACCGCGTGGTGGAGAACGAGGTCCGGGACTTCGAGCCCGACACGATCCTCACCACCAGCATGTGCGACCTGAGCACCGACCACGCGCTGGTCAGCCGCGCCGCCCGGGTGGCGGGCCGGCCGGGCAAGGGCAGCGTGCAGGAGGTGCGGACCTTCGAGATCCGCTCCGCCACCGACGTCGGCGAGGCGTCCGGGCTACCGGTGACCTTCCGCCCCAACTGCTGGCAGCGCCTCGAGGAGACGCACGTGGAGCGCAAGATCGAGGCGCTGCGCGCGTACGGCAAGGAACTCGAGCCGTGGCCCCACCCGCGCAGTGAGCGGGGCGTGCGCGCCCTCGCCGAATACCGCGGTTCGCAGATCTCCACCGAGCTCGCCGAAGCCTTCGAAATCGTCCGGGTCGTGCACTGACCCTTCCACCGTGCAAGAGACGGGTGAACCGCAATGACGAGTACTGTCGCTGAACACGAAATCCTGGCCGAGCTGAACGAACTGACCTCCGTCGCGGTGATCGGGATGGGCTACGTCGGCCTGCCGACCGCGCTCGGCCTGCACGAGAGCGGGGTCGCGATCATCGGCATCGACCTTTCGCAGAACCGCCTCGACGCGATCCGCTCCGGCGCGGTCGACCTGATCGAGGCCGACCACCGCCGGCTCGAGAAGGCCGTGCACCAGGAGGACTTCCAGCTCACCGCCGACCTGGCGCGGCTGGCCGAGGCCGACGCGGTGCTGGTGTGCGTGCCGACCGGGCTGGACGAGTACCTGATGCCCGACCTCGGGCCGCTGGAGAGCGCGTGCGCGGCGCTGATCGCGCACGCCCGGACCGGCCAGACGCTGATCCTCACCTCGACCAGCTACGTCGGCACCGCCGGGCGGCTGCTGGTGAAGCCGCTGGTCGCCAAGGGCTTCAAGATCGGCCGCGACATCTTCGTCGCGTCCAGTCCCGAGCGCATCGACCCCGGCAACGTCACGCACACGCAGCAGGAGACCCCGCGCGTCCTGGGCGGCGTGACGCCGGCCTGCACCGCGATGGCGCAGCGCGTGATCAACCTGCTGACGCCGAAGGTGCACTGCGTCAGCTCCGCCGAGGTCGCCGAGCTGACGAAGCTGTACGAGAACACCTTCCGCGCGGTGAACATCGCGCTGGCCAACGAGTTCGCGGAGATCAGCGACGGCTTCTCGATCGACCCCATCGAGGTCATCGACGCCGCCGCGAGCAAGCCCTACGGCTTCATGGCCTTCCACCCCGGCCCCGGCGTCGGCGGGCACTGCATCCCGTGCGACCCGCACTACCTGCTCTGGCAGCTGCGCGCGACGCAGCACAACGCGCCGCTCGTCACCCAGGCCATGCACGCCATCGCCGAGCGGCCCAAGCAGGTCGTCGACCGGGTCGTGAGCACGTTGTCCCGCAACGGGAAGGGCCTCGCGGGCACCCGGGTGCTGGTGGTCGGCGTGACGTACAAGCCCGGTGTCCAGGACGTCCGGTCGTCGTCCGCTTTGGACATCATCGACCTGCTGACGGCGAAGGGCGCGAAGGTCGGCTACCACGACCCGCTGGTGCCGACCATCCGCGTCACGGGCGGCCAGCTGGACAACGTCGCCGCGCCGGACCCCGGCGACTGGGACGTCGCGCTGATCCACACCGTCCAGGGCGGCCACGACTACGACTGGCTCGCGCGGTGCGCGATCGTCATCGACGCCACCTACCGCTTCGACCCCGCGCTCTTCGCGAACTGAGAGGACATCCGACGTGCGTTACCTCATCACCGGCGGCGCCGGCTTCATCGGCTCCCACCTGACCGAGCACCTCCTGGAGCGCGGCCACGAGGTCGTCGCGCTCGACAACCTCAGCACCGGCACGCTCGACAACCTCGCCGGGGTCCGGGACCACCCGGGCTTCCGCTTCGTGCGCGGCTCGGTGACCGACCCCGCGGCGGTCGAGGCGTGCATGGCCGGCATCGACGCGATCTTCCACCTCGCGGCCGCGGTCGGCGTCTTCACCATCCTGGACAAGACGATGGAAAGCCTCCGCACCAACCTGCACGGCACCGAGACCATGCTGGACGCGGCGCTGCAGCACGACGTCCCGATCCTGGTCGCGTCCACGAGCGAGATCTACGGCAAGAACACCGCCGACGGCCTCACCGAGGAGGCCGACCGGATCATCGGCTCGCCGCTGAAGAACCGCTGGTCCTACGCCGAGGCGAAGGCGCTCGACGAGACGTTCGCCTACCTGTACGCGGTCGAGCACGGCCTGCGCACGGTGATCGTCCGCCCGTTCAACACGGTCGGCCCCCGCCAGACGGGCCGCTACGGCATGGTCATCCCGCGGTTCGTGAAGCAGGCGCTGGCGGGCGAGCCGATCACGGTCTTCGGGGACGGCCAGCAGACGCGCTGCTTCTGCCACGTCCACGACGTCGTCCCGGCGCTGGTGGCCCTGCTGTCCGACGAAACGGCGTACAGCAAGGTGTTCAACCTCGGCAGCACCGAGCAGACGACGATCGCCCAGCTCGCCGAGCGCGTGATCTCGGCGACGGGTTCGACGAGCACGATCGCGAAGGTGCCGTACGAGGAGGCGTACGGCGACGGGTACGAGGACATGCAGCGCCGGATCCCGGACTGCACGAAAGCGTTGGGCCAGATCGGCTTCGCGCCGACCCGGACGCTGGACGACATCATCGCGGCGGTCGTCGCGGACCAGCGCGGCTCCTGAGCTTCTTTTCGTCGACGCGGAAGGCCACCCCGGTCCCCCGGGGTGGCCTTCCGTCGTTTCACGGCTGTGCCGGGCCGAGCTTGCGGTACACCGTCTCCAGGAGCCCGGCCGCCTCGTCCGGCGGGATGCCCAGCGCCTCCGCGATCGCGTCGAGCGCCGTCGCGTCCGCGGCCAGCTCGGCCACCCGCAGCTCGGCCTCGGTGAGCAGCACGGTCACTGCGCGCCCTCGGCGTCGGCGAACTCGCCGGCCAGCGCGGCCCGGCCGGCCACGCCGAGCTTGCGGTACACGCGGGTCAGGTGCTGTTCCACCGTGCTCACCGTGATGTACAGCGTCTCCGCGATCTGCCGGTTGGTGCGCCCCTCCACGGCCAGCTCGGCCACCCGCAGCTCCGCCTCGCTCAGCACGGACGCCGACGGCGACGCCGGTTCCGGGCGCGCCACCGGGCGGGGCGCGGCGGCCGGCCGGGACCGGCCTTGGCGCGGCACGTGCACCTGCTTCACCAGGCTGCCGGCGCGTTCGGCGCGCTGGCTCAGGTGGTTGATCGTGCGCAGGGTCTTCGCCAGCTCCAGCCGGTCGCCGGCCGCCTTGAACGCCTCCGCCGCCCGGTTCAGCAGCCCCGGGCGCGCCGCCGCGTCACCGGCCAGCGCCAGCACGCGCAGGGCGGACCCGCGCGAGTACGCGTCACCCGGGGCGGCCAGTGCCTGCTTGGCCAGCTCGACCGCGACGGCCGTGTTGCCCAGCCCGAGGTTCGCCTCCGCGAGGTCGGCCTGCCACGGCAGCACCCCCGGCAGCTCCAGGTCCTGCTCGCGCAGGATCCGGCGGCACTGCTGCAGGTCGCTCACGGCCGCCAGGCCGCGGTTGGTCGCCAGGTGGAAGTGGCCGCGGGCCCGCAGGTACCGGACACCGCCCAGGGTCGTCCAGGCCGCGTCCGGCAGCGGGTGCCGCAGCACCGCCGCCGCGTCCTTGAACGCTCCCGACGCGGTGTGCGCGATCAGCAGCGTGGCCAGCGGGTAGCTGATCGCGACGCCCCAGTTCGGCGCGTCCAGCATGCCCAGCGCCCGGTTCGAGAGGTCCACGGCGCCCGGGACGTCGCCCCGCCGCAGCCGCAGGCTCGCGCCGATCGCGTCCAGCATCGCCTTCCACGTGATCGCGCCGCGGTATTCGGCTTCCTCGCTGAGCGACGTGCACCAGCCTTCCGCGCGGTCGGCCTTGTCGTCGTGAGCCAGCGCGAGGATCGCCGTCGCCAGCGCCTCCAGGGAGGTGTCCGAAAGCCGGCAGTTCTGCAGGATCCGTTCCGCGCACGCCGATGTCGCCTCGGTGCCTCCGGTGCGCCACACCGCGGCCAGCGAGTTCGCCGTGTGCAGCCAGGGATCGCCCGGTTCGGCCGTCGTCGTCGAGACGCCGTAGTGCCAGTGGCCGGCGAGGACGAGTTCGGCCGAGGTGCGCGGGTCGAGCGGTTCGCCGTCGTGCTCGAGCGCGGCGAACGAGCGCTCGAAGGTGTCGCGGTCGCCGAGCCACAGCGACTGCCGCGCGAGGCCGATCCGGTCGGAGCGGTCCAGCGAGCCCGCCTCGCGCAGCGACCGCAGGTGCGGTGCGGCGGCGGCCGGGTTGACGCGCCAGGTGATCTTGGCGAGCAGCTGCGAGATCGTCTGCTGCTCCCACCGGGCCTTCGCGACCGACGCGGCGAGCTTGAGGCAGCGGGTGGCGAACTCGATGTCGTCGCCGAGCATCACCTGCTCCGCCGCCGCGACCAGCACCGGCAGCGCCCAGTCGGCCGCCGTCTCACCGGCCGCGACGAGGTGCCGCGCGACCTCGGCGGGACTCAGCCCGCGAGCGTGCTTCACCTCGGCGGCCCGCACGTGCAGCCGGACCTTCTCCGGCCCGCGCAGCCCGCCCACCACCGCGGCCGCGGCCGACGGCCGGAGCCGGACGCCCGCGACGAGGCCCGCGTCGGCGAGCCGTCCGGTGGACGTCTCGGCTTCCAGCGGGTCGACCCCGGCGACGATGGCGACGGCCTCGGTCGTGACGTCGCTGTCCAGCACGGCGATCGCGGTCGCCACCTCCCGCAGCGGCGAGCCGTAGCGGTGCAGCAGCCGCTGCACGGCCTCGGAGTAGGCCGAGCCGGTGTCCGCGCTGCCGCGGTGGGCGTCGACCAGTGCCCGGACCAGCAGCGGGTTGCCGGCGCTCAGCTCGTGGATCCGCTCCGGCAGCCCGTCGCCCTGCACCAGCTCGGCGATCGCCTGGACCGACCACGGCGTCAGCTCGACGTGCCGGTGCGGCAGCGAGGTGAACGGCGAATCGGCGTACGACCCGTCGGCGTGGTTGAGGACCAGCAGCAACGCCGCGGACGGCGCCCGCCGCTGCAGGCGCAGCAGCAGCCGCGCCGAGGTCTCGTCCACGTGGTGGACGTCGTCGACGGCCACCAGCACCGGGCGTTCCCTGGCCAGCCGGTGGATCGCGCTGCACAGCCCGGCGATCCGGTCGTCGACGCCGTCGCTCCCCGGGTGCCCGGTCAGCGACGGCGGCAGCAGCGGGCTCGCCAGCAGCTGGTCGATCACGCCACCGTCCACGGCCCGTTCGTCGGCGGCGCCGGCGGCGGTCAGCGTGACGATGCCCAGTTCCTTCGCCCGCACCACCACCTGGTGCTGCAAGTGTGTCTTCCCGCTGGCGGGTCCCCCGCCCACCAGCACCGTCTCCCCCACCCCGGCGTCGCATTCGATCAGGAGGTCCTCGAGAAAAGCCAAGGCCCCCTGCGGATTTTCACGGCGGTTCTGCCCCCAGATCACGCCCATCGCAAGCTCCTCGAAGCAGGCGGTTGTCTTCCTGCCCTGACGACGTTCGCAGCAGGCGCCTAAGCAGGGCCAACCGCAACCTAAAGTCACCCAACGGAGTGAATCGCACACAGCTTCGGTAGGGGTTGCCAGCGCCCGGAAAGCCCCGAACACTTCGGAAACTGTGACTGCCCTGAACGAACGAACGAGCCGGTGGATCCGGCGCTTCCACGCGGCCGACCACGCCGCGGTGCGGCTGGTCTGCCTGCCGCACGCCGGCGGGTCGGCGACGGCGTACTTCCCGTTCTCGCGCGCGGCCGCCGGCGCCGGGCTGGACGCCGACGTCGTCGCCGTCCAGTACCCCGGCCGTCAGGACCGGCTCAGCGAGGCCTGTTACGACGACGTGGACGCCATGGCCGACGCGATCGCCGACGACCTCGGGCCGTGGTTCGACCGGCCGGTGGCGCTGTTCGGCCACAGCATGGGCGCGACGCTCGGCTACGAGGTCGCCCGCCGGCTCGAGGCGCGGGGCGTGCGGCCGCTGGGCCTGTTCGCGTCGGCCTGCCGGGCGCCGTCCGCCCAGCGGATCGAGTACGTCCACCAGCGCGACGACGACGGCCTGATCGCGGCGCTCAAGGAGCTCAGCGGCACCGACAGCGCGGTCCTGGGCGACGACGAGCTGCTGCGCATGGTGCTGCCGGCGATCCGCGGCGACTACACGGCGGTGGAGACGTACCGCCACCGCCCCGGGCGGGAGCTGGCGTGCCCGATCCACGTGCTGGTGGGCGACGACGACCCGGTGACGGAGATCGCCGAGGCGGACGCCTGGCGCGCCCACACGACGGGCGAGTGCGTCGTGGAGGTGTTCCCCGGTGGGCACTTCTACCTGAACGCGCAGCTGGAGGGCGTCCTGACGAGCGTGGCGGCGCGGGTGCGTGCGTGGGCCCCCTAGGGGTGGGGTGGGGAAACCCCAGGCGGAGTTCAGGTGCGGACCCCATGGTCCGGCCGAGCCCGGTCCGCGAAACTGGGTACAGCGAAGAAAACCGACCCGCCCCTCGGAGGTAGTCATGATGGCGATCCAGACCGTTCCCGGTGTCACCCAGCGGATGCTCCCCAACGGCCACCTCCAGCTCAGCTGCCGCGGCACCAGCCGCCAGGTCGACTGCGAGCCGGTGGCCGCGGCGATGTGGATCGCGCTGAAGCAGCACCACGGCGACGTCGACCGGGCCAGCGCGGTACTGGCGGCGCTGTGGGAGACCGACGTCGACGACACGCGGTACGACATGATGCTGCTGGCCGGGTCACTGTGCTCCCTGGGACTGCTCGCCGAGGTGTGATCGCCCCGCGGCGGACGCCTGGGGGCGTTCGTCCGGGGTTCGTTCCCGGCTCGCGTCGAGCGTGGCGCTCCGCGAGACGTCCCCGAATTCTTCACCTGGGCAACGAAAAGGACCGCCTCCGACGCCGTTGGCGGAAGCGGTCCCTGATCCCGGCCGGGGGAGGCAGCCGGGAGGCTCAGCCTGGTGACTCCAGTTCCTCGTCCAGCAGCGCGAACAGCTCGTCCGCACCGGCCTCCTCGAGGTCCCGGTCGGCCGGGGAGAACGTCGCCACCAGCTCCCGGAGGCGGCCGACGACCGCGGCGCGCGAGTCGGCATCCAGTGCGCGCAGCTCGGTCTCCAGGTCCGTCAGCCGGACCTCCACCGCGGACGGCGGGTCAGCCAGCCCGGCACCGAGGAACTCCGCCAGCGCAGCCGCCGACGGGTGGTCGAAGATCAGCGTCGCCGGCAACCGCTGTCCCGTCACGGACTCCAGGCGGTTGCGCAGCTCGATCGCCGTCAGCGAGTCGAAACCCAGCTCGATGAAGCCCTTGCGCGGGTCGATCGCGTCCCGGCGCTCGTGGCCCAGTACCACCGCCGCCGTGCCGCACACCAGGTCCAGCAGCGCGCGACCGCGTTCGGCCGCCGGGAGGGCGACCACCCGGGCCCACGCGTCGTCCACGACTTCGGCTCGGCGACGGACGCCGCCGCGGACCAAGCCGCGCAGCATCGCCGGGACGCTGTGCGCGTCGGCCCGCACCCCGGCCATGTCCAGCCGCACCGGCACCAGCGCCGGCTGCTCGGTCCCGAAAGTCGCGTCGAACAGCGCAAGCCCGTCCGCGAACGACAAGCCCAGCACACCCGAGCGCGCCATCCGGATCAGGTCGGTGTCCGCCAGCTCGTTCGACATGCCGCCTTCGGACCACAGGCCCCATGCCAGCGACACCGCGTGCCGCCCCTGGGCGGCCCGGTGGTGGGCCAGCGCGTCCAGGAAGACGTTCGCCGCCGAGTAGTTCGCCTGTCCCGCCGCGCCGAGCGTGCCGCCCGCCGACGAGTACAGGACGAACGGGATGTCCAGCGAAGCGGTCAGCGCGTGCAGGTTCCACGCCGCGTCGACCTTCGGCCGCAGCACCGCGTCCACGCGCTCCGGCGTCAGTGCGAGCAGGACGCCGTCGTCGACGACGCCCGCCGTGTGCACGACCGCCGCCAGGTCGACCCCGTTGAGCAGTTCGACCACCGCGTCCCGATCCGCCAGGTCACACGCCTCCAAGGAGACCGTCGCACCCAGCTCGGTCAACGACGAAACCAGCTCCGCGGCACCCGGCGCCGAAGCACCGCGACGGCTCGTGAGGAGCAGGTGCTTGACGCCGTGGTCGGTCACGAGGTGCCGCGCGATGAGCTGACCCAGCACGCCGGTACCGCCGGTGACCAGCACGGTTCCGTCGGGGTCCAGCTCGGCCACGCCAGGCGTCGGCACGAACTTGGCCAGCCGGTGCACCAGCACCGCGCCGTCCCGCACCGCGACACCCGGCTCGTCGGCGTACATCGCCCCGAGCACCGCGTCCAGCGGCACGTCACCACCATCGACGTCCACGACCATGAACCGGTCGGGGTACTCCAGCTGCGCCGTCCGGATCACGCCCCACAGCGCGGCGTGCGTCAGGTCGTCGACGCCCTCGCCGGGGCGCGTCCCGATCGCCCGGCGGGCCACGACGACCAGCCGGGACGACGCCAGCGACTCCTCCGCGACCCAGGCCTGGGCCAGGGCCAGCAGCCGATGCGTCGCCTCGCGAGCCGCGAGCGGGGACGCCGTCTCAGGCGCCACGAACGGCACGAACACCACATCCGGGGCCACCCCGGCGGAAACGAGCGCCGGAAGGTCCACATAGGACTGTCCCGGCAGCCCGAAACCGGAACCGAGCACCGCGGACGAGACACCCGAAACGGCGTCACCTGCGAACGGCTGCCACTCGACGCGGAAGAGCGAGTCGTCCACCGCCGAGCGCGTCGCGCGGAACGCGTCGGCCGCGATCGGCCGCAGCGACAGCGATTCGACGCTGAGCACCGGCGCGCCGGTGGCGTCCGTCGCGGTCAGCGACACGGTGTTCTCGACGTCCGAGGAAATCAGCACTCGCAGTTCGGCCGCTCCGGCGGCGTGCAGCGACACGCCCGACCACGCGAACGGCAGCACCGGCTTGTCCTCGGTCGGCCCGGCCAGGCCGATCGTGTGCAGCGCGGCGTCGAGCAGGGCCGGGTGCAGGCCGAACGCCGAGGCGTCCGCATCCTCCGGCAGCGCCACCTCGGCGGCCAGCCGGTCGCCGTCCTGCCACACGCGGCGCAGCCCGGCGAACACCGGCCCGTAGTCGAAGCCCTGCGCGGCGAGGTCGTCGTAGCGGGAGGTCACGTCGATCTCGGTCGCCCCGGCGGGCGGCCACTCGGCCACTGCGGCCGGGGTACCAGCCGAAGCGGACAGCCGCCCGGAGCCGTGCTGCACCCACTCCGAAGAGTCTTCGGACTGCGAGAAGATGCCAAGAGAGCGCTGCTCCGACTCGAGAGCGCCCACGACGACCTGCAGCCGCACCGCCCCGTCCGGAGGCAGAATCAGCGGCGCGGCCAGGGTCAGCTCGTCGAGCCGCCCGCAGCCGACCTCGTCGCCCGCGCGGACCGCCAGCTCGACGAACGCCGTCCCGGGGAACACGAGCGAACCCTGCACGACGTGGTCGGCGAGCCACGGTTGCGCCTTCGCCGAAAGCCGGCCGGTCAGCACGACGCCACCCGAGTCGGCCGCGACGACGACGGCACCCAGCAGCGGGTGCTCCGCGTCGCGCTGCCCGACCTCGGCGACGCCGCGGACGCGGGCGCCGGTCGGATTCTCCAGCCAGTACCGCTTGCGCTGGAACGCGTACGTCGGCAGCTCGACCACCGAGCCGCCGGCGTAGAACGCCGAGAAGTCCACAGTGGACCCATGGACGAAGAGCGACGCGACCGCGGCGGCCGCCGACTCGGCTTCGGGCCGGTCCTTGCGCAGCACCGGGACGAACGTCGCGTGGTCGTCGGCGCCCAGACACGTCTGGCCCATCGCGGTGAGCACCGCCGACGGGCCGACCTCGACGAACGTCGTGACGCCCGCGTCGAGCAGCGTGCGGATCCCGTCGGCGAACCGGACGGCGTCACGCACCTGGCTCACCCAGTACTCCGGTGAGGTCAGATCGGCGTCCGGCGAAACCGTCGAGACGATCGGGATCTCCGGCGTGCGGTAGGTCAGATTCCGGGCGATGAACGCGAAGTCGGCCAGCATCGGCTCCATCAGCGCCGAGTGGAACGCGTGCGAAACCTTCAGCCGCGAAGTCTTCTCGAACTTCTCAGCGACGGCGAGCACCGCATCCTCGTCACCGGAGAGCACCACGGACGCGGGTCCGTTGACGGCCGCGATCGACACGCCATCAGTCAGCAGGGGAAGAACGTCCGCTTCGGCGGCCGCTACGGCGACCATCGCGCCGCCGGTGGGCAACGCCTGCATCAAGCGAGCCCGGGCGGTCACCAGCGTGCAGGCGTCCTCGAGCGAAAGCACCCCGGCGACGTGCGCCGCGGCCAGCTCGCCGATCGAGTGCCCCAGCAGGTAGTCCGGCTGGACGCCCCAGGATTCGAGCAGGCGGAACACCGCGACCTCGACGGCGAACAGCGCGGGCTGCGTGTACCCGGTTTCGGCCGAGCCGAGCACGGTCTTCAGCGGCACGTCCAGGTGCTTGTCCAGTTCGGCGGCCACCAGGTCGAAGACCTCGGAGAACGCGGGGAACGCCGCCGCCAGCTCCAGGCCCATCCCAGCGCGCTGCGCGCCCTGGCCGGTGAACAGGAACGCCGTGCGCCCCGCCCCGGCGACACCCTCGACCACGCCCGCCGGACGGCCCGCCGCGTACTCGGTGAGCGCGCGGATCGCACCGGCCCGATCGGCGGCCACGACCCCGGCACGGTGCTCGGCCAGGGTGCGCGTGGTCGCCAGTGAATAGCCGATGTCCACAGCAGAGGCTTCCACGGTGGACAGCCTGGCCGCCTGCGCCCGCAACGCATCCGGGTCGTTGGCGGAGAAGAGCCAGGTCACCGGACCATCGTCCGCGGACGAGACGGCCACCGGGTCGCCCTGCTCGACGATCACGTGCGCGTTGGTGCCGCTGATGCCGAACGACGACACCCCGGCCCGCCGCGGCCGCCCGGTCTCCGGCCACGGCCGTTCCGCGGTGAGCAACGAAACTGTGTCGGTCCACTCGACGTGCGGCGACGGCTCTTCGGCGTGCAGCGTGCGCGGGAGGACGCCGCGCCGCAGCGCCTCCACCATCTTGATCACGCCGCCGACGCCGGCGGCCGCCTGCGTGTGGCCGACGTTCGACTTGAACGACCCGACGTACAGCGGCCGCTCGGGCGTGGCCGCCTTGCCGTAGGTCGAGATCAGCGCCTGCGCCTCGATCGGGTCACCCAGCTTGGTGCCGGTGCCGTGCGCCTCGACGGCGTCCACATCGGACAGTTCCAGCCCGGCGTCGGCCAGTGCCGCGCGGATCACCCGCTGCTGCGCGGGCCCGTTCGGCACGGTGATGCCGCTGGACGCGCCGTCGGAGTTCACCGCGCTGCCGCGCAGCACGGCCAGCACGTGGTGGCCGTTGCGACGCGCGTCGGACAGCTTCTCCAGCAACAACATTCCGGCGCCCTCGGAGCAGCCGACGCCGTCGGCGCCGCTGCCGAACGCCTTGCACCGGCCGTCCGGCGCCAAGCCCTGCTGCTCGCTGAAGTAGACGAACATGTCCGGCGTCACCATCACGGTCACGCCGCCGGCCAGCGCCAGCGAACACTCGCCGCGGCGCAGCGCCTGTGCCGCCCAGTGCAGCGCGACCAGCGACGACGAGCATGCGGTGTCCACCGACACCGACGGGCCTTCGAGGCCGAGGGTGTAGGAGATGCGGCCCGAAACGAGACTCCCGTCGCTGCTCCCGGCGCCGTAATCGTGGTACATGACGCCCGCGAAGACGCCGGTCTTGCTGCCGCGCAACGTCGACGGCACGATGCCCGCGCGTTCGACGGCCTCCCACGCCGTCTCCAGCACGATCCGCTGCTGCGGGTCGAGCGTGCGGGCCTCGCGCGGGGAGATCCCGAAGAACTCCGGCTCGAAGTCGGCGGCGTCGTGGAGGAAGCCGCCCTCCTTCGAGTACGTCGTCCCGGGCCGCCCCGAGGGGTCGAAGAGCGACGCGGTGTCCCAGCCCCGGTCCGTCGGGAACTCGCCGACGGCGTCGGTGCCGCCCGCGACGAGGTCCCACAGCTCTGCAGGCGTGGTGACGCCGCCGGGGTAGCGGCAGCCCATGCCGATGATCGCGATCGGCTCGCTCATCGCCGCGGTGAGCTTCTGGTTGTCCGCCTTGAGCCGCTCGTTGTCCATCATGGACTGCCGCAGCGCGGCGACGATCTGCTCGGTGGACGGCGCGCTTTTCGATGGGCCGGTCACTGGGAGTCCCCTCGGTCGTCGGTCTGGGTGCCGGCCAGCGCGGACCGGACCAGGTCGGCCAGGTCCATCCCGGCGATGGCGGCCACTTCGTCGGTTCCGTTCGCCTCGGCCACTTCCTCGACCGGCTCGCCCAGCTCGGGCAGCAGCTCCCCGAGCAGGAACCGGGTCAGCGGCAGCGGGCTCGGGTAGTCGAAGATCAGCGTCGCCGGCAGGCGCAGCCCGCAGGCCGCCCCGAGCCGGTTGCGCAGTTCCAGCGCGGCCAGCGAGTCGATGCCCAGGTCGGTGAAGCCCTTCTCGACGCCGACCGCCGACGCGTCGTCGTAGCCGAGGACGGCCGCCGCGTGCTCGCAGACCAGCTGCAGCAGCGCGGATTCCCGCTCGTCGGCCGACATCCCGGTCAGCTTCTCGGCGAAGCCCGCCTCGGGCGCCGCCGCCACCGGGCCGGCCGCGGCGGCAGCCCGGCGCGGAGTGGCCGTGACCAGGCCGCGCAGGAGCGGCGCGATCCGGTCGGCCTCCCGCAGGTCGGCGAGCTTCACCGGCACCAGCGTCGGCTCACCGGCCGCCAGCGCGGCGTCGAAGAGCGCGAGCCCGTCGGCGACGGTCAGCTCCGCGACCCCGGACCGGGCGATGTGCGTCAGGTCGACGGCGTCGCCGCTGCCCTCCCACGGACCCCAGGCCAGCGACGTCGCCGGGAGCCCCAGCGCCGCGCGGTGTTCGGCCAGCGCGTCGAGGAAGACGTTGCCCGCCGCGTAGTTCGCCTGCCCGGCGGCCAGCAGCAGCCCGCCCGCCGAGGAGTAGAGGACGAACGCCTTGAGGCCCAGCGAAGCGGTCAGCTCGTGCAGGTGCCAGGCCGCGTCCACCTTGGGCCGCAGGACGTTCTCGACCTGCGCCGGGGTGAGTGCGCTCAGCACCGCGCTGTCCATCTGCCCGGCGGCGTGCACCACGGCGGTGAGGTCGGGCAGCGACTCGATCAGCGACGCCAGCTCGGCCCGGTCGGTGACGTCGCAGGCCGCGACGGTCACCGAAGCGCCCAGCTCCTCGACCAGCTCACGCGCACCCGGCGCGTCGAGACCGCGACGGCTGGTCAAGACCAGCTTCCGGGCGCCGCGGGCGACCAGGTGCCGGGCGAGGTGCCCGCCGAGGAGACCGGCGCCGCCGGTGATGAGCACCGTGCCGTCGGCGTCCCACTCGACCGGGTCGCCGACCGTGGTGACCTTGGCCAGCCGCGGCACGCGGACCTCGCCGACCCGGACGATCGCCTCCGGCTCACCGGACGCGACCACCGCGGGCAGCGCCCGCATCGACTGGGCCAGGTCGTCGACGTCGACCACCTGGAGCCGCCCGGGGTTCTCCGCCTGCGCGGCCCGCACGAGACCCCAGGCCGGGGCTTGCGCGAGGTCCGGGCTCTCCGCCACGGCGTTGCGCGTGACGAGCAGGAGCTTGCCCTCGAACTTCTCGAGCCAGGCCTGCAGCTGCCGCAGGGTTTCCTGGACGGTCGTGTGGACCCGGGCCGGGACATCGCCTTCGGCCGAGCCCACCGGCAGGACCAGGACGTCGGCCGCCACTGGCTGCTCGTGGGTCGGGACGCCCAAGCCGAGGTCGTCGGAGCCCAGTACCGCCCAGCCTTCCAGGGACTTGACCAGCCGGACCCCCGCCGCGGGCTGCCAGTCGATCCGGTACAGCGAGTCGGGCACCTTCGCGCCCAGCTGCCCCTCCGACACCGGCCGCGTCACCAGCGACTCGATCCAAGCGACCGGCGAGCCGGTCCCGTCGGCCAGCGCGAGCGAAGCGTCCTTGCCCGCCGTGCCCTCCTTGCGGACCCGCACCCGCAGGGTGGTGGCCCCAGCGGCGTGCAGCGAGACCTGGTTCCAGGCGAACGGGATCGTCGTCTCGGTCAGCGCCTTCGGCCCGCCGGGGACGAGGAAGTCCGTGGCGCCCAGCGCCGAGTCGAGCAGGCCCGGGTGCAGGCCGAACTCGCTTGCCGCGGTGCCCTCGGGCAGCGCCACCTCGGCGAACACCTCCCCGTCACGCAGCCACACCGCGCGCAGGTTCCGGAACACCGGGCCGTAGCCGAAGCCGAGCCCGGCCAGGTCGTCGTAGAGCCCGGTGAGGTCGACGACTTCGGCGCCCTCCGGCGGCCACACCGAGAGGTCGAACTCCGCCGGCTGTGCCCCGGTGGCCAGCATGCCGGCCGCGTGCTGGGTCCAGACGTCCTCGATGCGGGAGTGCACCGACAGGTCACGACGGCCGTCCGCGCCGGGAGCGCCGACGACGACGCGGATGTCGACGCCGCCCTCCTCGGGCAGCAGCAGCGGGGCCTGCTGGGTCAGCTCCTCCAGGACGTCACAGCCGGTCTGGTCGGCGGCGTGCAGGGCCAGCTCGACGTACGCGGTGCCCGGCAGCATCGTCCGGCCCAGCACCACGTGGTCGGCCAGCCACGTCTGGCGGTCGACGGCGAGCCGGCCGGTGAGCACGGCACCGCCGTCCGGCAGCTCCACCAGCGCGCCCAGCAGCGGGTGCCCGGCGGACTTGGCGCCCAGCGATCCGACGTCACCGGCCCGCTTAGTCGCGTTGAGCCAGTACTCCTTGTTCTGGAAGGCGTAGGTCGGCAAGTCCACAGTGGACGCACCGCGCCCGGCGAACACCGCCGCCCAGTCGGGCTTCGCACCACGCGAGTACAGCGTGGCCAGCGCGGTGAACAGCGTCGGCACCTCGTCGCGGCCCCGGCGCAGCGCGGGCACGCCCACGACGCGGTCGGGCCGGTCGGCGGCCGACGTGTCGCACTCGCGGGCCATGCCGGTCAGCACCGCGTCCGGGCCCAGCTCGACGAACCGGGTGACCCCGGCCGTGAGCAGCGCGCCGACGCCGTCGGCGAACCGGACCGCCTCGCGCACGTGGTTCACCCAGTACTCCGGCGAGCAGAGCTGGTCGGCGGTGGCGATCCGGCCGGTCACGTTGGAGACGACCGGGATGCCCGGCGCCGAGTACGTCAGCTTCTCCGCCACCACGGCGAAGTCGGCCAGCATCGGCTCCATCAGCGAGGAGTGGAAGGCGTGCGAGACGACCAGCTGCTTCACACGCCGTCCGGCTTCCTTGAAGGCGGCCATCGCGGCCCGCACCGCGGCCTCGGGACCGGAGATGACGACGGCGCGCGGACCGTTGACTGCCGCGATGTCGACCTCGGCCGGGAGCGCCGCACGGACCTCGTCCTCGGTGGCCGCGATCGCCGCCATGGCTCCCCCGGCGGGCAGGGCCTGCATGAGGCGGCCGCGGGCGGCGACCAGTGCGCAGGCGTCGGCCAGCGAGAAGACCCCGGCGACGTGCGCCGCGGCCAGCTCGCCGATCGAGTGCCCGGCGACGTAGTCCGGCGTGAGGCCCCACGACTCGAGCAGGCGGTAGAGCGCGACCTCGATCGCGAACAGCGCGCACTGCGTGTAGGCGGTCTGGTTGAGCAGCGGGCTGCCGTCCCGGATGACGTCCTTCAGCGGGACCTCGGTGTCGAACAGGCCGCACGCCTCGTCGAAGGCGCCCGCGAAGACCGGGAAGGCCTCGTACAGCTCGCGGCCCATGCCCGGCTGCTGCGCGCCCTGCCCGGTGAAGAGGAACGCGGTCAGGTCGGCCGCGCTGGTCGTGCCGGTGACCGTGCCCGCCGGGGTCCCGCCGGTGGCGAGACCGTCGAGCGCCTTCAAAGCGGCGTCCCGGCCGGCCGCCAGTACCACCGAGCGGTGGTCGAGCGCGGCCCGGCCGGTGGCGAGCGAGTAGCCGACGTCGGTGAGATCGAGGGCCGGGTTGGCCCGCAGGTGCGCGGCGACCCGGGCGGCCTGGTCGGCGAGCGCGGCGGCCGTGGCCCCGGCGATCGGCAGCGGCACCGACGCCAACGGCGGCGCCGTCCGACGCGGACGCTCCACAGTGGACGGCGGCGCCTCTTCGATGATGATGTGCGCGTTCGTGCCGCTGATGCCGAACGACGAGACACCCGCACGGCGCGGGCGGCCGTTGGGCAGCCAGGGCCGGGCCTCGGTCAGCAGCTCGATGTCACCCGTGGTCCAGTCGACGACCGGCGACGGCGCGTCGACGTGCAGCGTCTTCGGCAGCGTGTTGTGCCGCAGGGCCTGCACGACCTTGATCACGCCCGCCGCGCCACCGGAAGCCTGCGCGTGGCCGATGTTGGACTTCACCGAGCCCAGGTACAGCGGCTGGTCACGGTCCTGGCCGTAGGTGGCCAGCAGCGCCTGCGCCTCGATCGGGTCACCCAGCTTCGTGCCCGAACCGTGCGCCTCGACGGCGTCCACTTCGGACGGTGTCAGGCCGCCCGCCGCGAGGGCCGCGTGGATCACGCGCTCCTGTGACGGCCCGTTCGGTGCGGTGAGGCCGTTGGACGCGCCGTCCTGGTTGACGGCGCTGGAGCGGACCACGGCTAGCACCTCGTGGCCGTTGCGCTGAGCGTCGGAGAGCCGTTCCAGCAGGAGCAGGCCCGCGCCCTCGGCCCAGCCGACGCCGTCGGACGCCGCGGAGAAGGACTTCGACCGGCCGTTGGGCGAAAGCACGCCCTGGCGGCTCGAGTCGACGAAGAGATCCGGCTGCGAGAGCAGCGTGACACCGCCGGCGAGCGCCAGCCCGCACTCCCCCGCCCGCAGCGCCTGCACCGCGAGGTGCAGCGTGACCAGCGAAGACGAGCACGCCGTGTCGACGGTCATGCACGGGCCTTCCAGCCCCAGCAGGTAGGAGATGCGGCCGGAGACGACCGCGCCCGAGCTGCCGTTGGGGATGTAGGCGGCGACGTCGGCGGGCGCGCCGGGGACGCGGCTGCCGTAGTCGTCGTACATCGCGCCGGTGAAGACGCCGGTCATGCTGCCGCGCAGCGCGGTCGGGTCGATGCCGGCCCGCTCGATGGCCTCCCACGCGGTCTCCAGCAGGAGCCGCTGCTGCGGGTCCATGGCCAGCGCCTCGCGCGGGCCGATGCCGAAGAACGCGGGGTCGAACAAGGTGCCTTCGTGGAGGAAACCGCCTTCGCGGGCGTAGGTCTTGCCGCGCTTGCCACGCTCGGGGTCGTAGATGCTGTCGATGTCCCAGCCGCGGTTGGCCGGGAACTCCGACACGGCGTCGACCTCGTCGACCAGCAGCTGCCAGAGGTCCTCCGGCGACCGGACGCCGCCGGGGTACCGGCAGGCCATGCCGACGATCGCGATCGGCTCCTGCATCGACGCGTTGGTCCGGGTCGTGGTGGCCGGGACCTTGGCGACCGCGCCGAGCAGCTTGCCCTTGACGAAGTCGGCCACCGCCTTGGCGGTCGGGTGGTCGAAGATCAGCGTCGCGGGCAGGGTCAGGCCGGTCGCGGTGCCGAGCAGATTGCGCAGCTCGACCGCGGCCAGCGAGTCGAAACCGAGCTCCTTGAACGCGCGGGTGCCGTCCACTTCGGACTTGTCCGCGTAGCCGAGCACGGTGGCCACCTGGGTGCGGACGATGTCGAGCAGCACGCGGTCACGCTCGGTGTCGGCCAGCCCGGCCAGCTCCGCGGCCAGCGCGTTGTCGGCCGCCTTCACCGCCTTGGCGGTCCGGCGGCCCTTCGGCGGGACGAACCCGCGCAGCAACGCGGGCAGGTCGTCGGTCCGGGCCCGCAGCGCCGCGACGTCCACGCGCAGCGGGGCGATCACGGCGTCTTCGGTGGCGGTCGCCGCGTCGAACAGCGCGAGTCCCTGCTCCGCGGTGACCGCGGGGAGGCCGAGCCGCGCCATCCGGGCGAGGTCCGCCTCGGCCAGCTCGCCGCCGAGGCCGGTGTTCTCGGCCCACAGCCCCCAGGCCAGGGCCGTCGCCTTGAGCCCGGCCGCCTTGCGGTGCTCGGCGAGCCCGTCGAGGAACGCGTTGGCGGCCGCGTAGTTCGCTTGGCCCGCGGGCAGCACCTGGCCACCGGCGGAGGAGAACAGCACGAACGCGGCGAGATCCTGCGTCAGCTCGTGCAGGTGCCAGGCGGCGTCGACCTTGGCCCGCAGGACCGAGTCGAGCCGCTCGGGGGTCAGCGAGTCGAAGACGCCGCTGTCGGCCGTGCCCGCCGCGTGCACCACGGCCGTGAGGTTGCCGATCGTCCCGAGCAGCTCGGCCACGGCGGCGCGCTCGGTGACGTCGCACGCGGCGACGGTCACGGTCGCGCCCAGGTCGGTCAGGTCTTCGACCAGCTGCCGGGCACCCGGCGCGCCGAGCCCGCGGCGGCTGGTGAGGACCAGGTCGGTGACGCCGTGCTCGGCCACCAGGTAGCGCGCCAGCAGGCTGCCGAGCCCGCCGGTGCCGCCGGTGATCAGCACGGTGCCGCCGCCCCAGGGTCGTGAGTGAGAAACAGGGTTAGAACCCTGTTTCTCACTCACGACGGTCTTGGCGTAGCGAGGCACGAGCGTCGCGCCGTCGCGGATCGCGGCCTCCGGCTCACCGGAGGCGACGACCGCCGCGACGGACGCGGCCGTGGTGTCCGCGTCGGCGTCGACGACGAACACCCGCCCGGGGTGCTCGGCCTGCGCCCCGCGGGCCAGGCCCCACAGCAACCCCTGCGTGACGTCCACAGTGGACTCGCCAGCGGGCACTGCGTCCTGGGTGACCACGGCCAGCTTGGTGATCCCGAAGCGGGCGTCGGCCAGCCAGGCCTGCAGTTCGGCGAGCAGCCACGCGGCGTTCTCGCGGGCCGCCTCCGGGACGTCGCCGGTGCGCTCGGGCACGGTCAGCGTGATGAGGGACGGCACCGGCTCACCGCGGTCGATCGCCGCGGTGAGGTCGGCGAACCCGGCGTAGGTGGCGGCCACCCCAACCCGGCCGCGGCCGACGGCGACCACTGCGGCGTCGGACTGCGGCACGGACACGGGCGGCCAGGCGATCTTGAGCAGCGATCCGTCCACTTCGGACGACGCCGTCAGCTCGCGGCGGACCGGGCGTGAGACCAGCGAGTCGATGGTCGCGACCGGACGGCCCTCGCTGTCGGCCACCTCGATGGCCGACACCTCGTCGCCGTTCAGCCGCTCGATCCGCACCCGCAGCACCGAAGCGCCGGCGGCGTGCAGCGTGACGCCGTTCCAGACGAACGGCAGCAGCGTCGCGCCACCCGGGTCGCCGAGGAGGTCGGCGTGCATCGCGATGTCGAGCAACGCCGGGTGCAGCCCGTACGCGCTCGCCGTCGACGCCGCCGGTTCCGGCAGCGCGACCTCGGCGAAGACCTCGTTGCCCCGCTTCCAGGCGGCCGTGAGCCCCTGGAAGGACGGACCGTAGCCGTACCCGCGCTCTTCGAGCAGGTCGTAAGCACCCTCGACGACGACGGGGTTCGCCCCCGGCGGCGGCCATTCGGTGAGCCCGGCGGGCTCGGGCCGCGGCGCCGCGGAGAGCGTGCCGATGGCGTGCTGGGTCCACTCGTCCCCATCGATCGCGCGGGAGAACACGGTGACCGGGCGGCGGTCGCCGTCGGCGGGACCGACCACGACCTGCAGCGCGACCGCGCCGTCCGGCGGCAGGACGAGCGGCGCCTGCAGCGTCAGCTCTTCGACCGTCGAGTGCCCGACCTGGTCGCCGGCGGCGATGGCCAGCTCGACGAACCCGGTGCCGGGCACCAGGATTGCGCCCTTGACGACGTGGTCGGCCAGCCACGGCACCGACCCGGCCGACAGCCGGCCGGTGAGCACCGTGGTGTCCGAACCGGACAGCGGCACGACCGCACCCAGCATCGGGTGCGGCAGCGGCTGCTGCCCGACCGAGGTGACGTCGCTGGACGGCGTCGCGTCGAGCCAGAAACGCTTGTGCTGGAAGGCATACGTCGGCAGGTCGAGCCGGACCGGCCCGTCGCCGAGCACGCGGTCGAGCTTGGCGGCACCGCGGGTGTGGAGGCGGCCGAGCGCGGCCAGCGCGGTGCGGACCTCGTCCCGGTCGCGGCGGCCGAAGGGCACGAACGCGGCGTCGGGCTCGATCTGCGGACCGAGGGCGGTCAGCACGCTGTCGGGTCCCAGTTCGAGGAACGTCCGCACGCCGTCGGCGACCAAGGCGGCCACCGCGTCCCCGAAGCGCACGGCTTCGCGGACGTGAGTGACCCAGTAGTCCGGCGACGTCAGGTCGCCGCCGTACGAAACCGTCGAGAAGATCGGGATCCGCGGTGCGTGGAACGTCAGTCCGGCGGCGATCTCGCGGAACTCGTCGAGCATCGGGGCCATCAGCGGCGAGTGGAAGGCGTGGCTCACGCGCAGCCGGCGCGTCCGAATGTCGGCGACCGACGCCGCCCGCTCGATCCGCGCCACGACCTCGGCGACACCGGAGACGACCACCGACTCCGGGCCGTTGACGGCGGCGACGCTGACCTCGTCCTCGTGCCCGCGCAGCAGCTCCCGCGCGGTTTCTTCGGACGTCGCCAGCGAAACCATCGCGCCCGGCGGCTCGCTCAGCGAACCCATCAGGCGGCCGCGAGCCGCGACCAGGGTCGCGGCGTCCTCGAGCGACAGCACCCCGGCGACGTGGGCCGCGGCCAGCTCGCCGATCGAGTGCCCGGCGAGCGCGTCGGGGACGATCCCCCACGACTCGGCGAGCCGGAAGAGCGCGACCTCGACCGCGAACAGCGCGGTCTGCGTGTACTGCGTCTGGTCGAGCAGGCCGCGGTCGGCCAGTGCCGTCGTGCCGAAGACGACGTCGCGCAGCGGGATGTCGAGCAGCGGGTCGATCGCGGCGTAGACGGCGTCGAAGGCTTCGGCGAACACCGGGTAGGTGGCGTGCAGCGCCTGGCCCATGCCAACGCGCTGGGCGCCTTGCCCGGAGAACAGGAACGCCAGCTTGCCCTCGGTGACGACGTCGCCGCCCTGCTCGCCGGTGGCCAGCGCGTCGAGGCCGTCAGCCAGTTCGGCGGCGGTCCCGGCAATCACCACTGCCCGCTGCTCCAGCGCCGACCGGGTCGAGACCAGCGAGCGGGCCAGCTCGGCGACGGTGACGTCTTCGTGGTCGGCGAGGTACGCGCGCAGCCGGGCGGCCTGGCCACGGACCGCGGCCGGGGTGCGGCCGGAGAGCGCGACGGGGACGACCGCTTCGGGCTGCGGCTCGGCGGGGTGCTCGGCGGCGGGCGGTGCCTGTTCGATGATGACGTGGGCGTTGGTGCCGCTGATGCCGAACGACGAGACGGCGGCCCGGCGCGGGTGGCCGTTGGGCGACCAGTCGCGCGACTCGGTCAGGAGCCGCACCGCACCGGTGTCCCAATCGACCACAGTGGACGGACGGTCGACGTGCAGGGTCCGCGGCAGCTGCTCGTTGCGCAGCGCCATGACCATCTTGATGATGCCCGCGACCCCCGCGGCGGCCTGGGTGTGGCCGATGTTGGACTTGATCGAGCCGAGCCACAGGGGCTCGTCCTCGGAGCGGTCCTGGCCGTAGGTGGCGAGCAGGGCCTGTGCCTCGATCGGGTCGCCGAGCGTGGTGCCGGTGCCGTGGCCCTCGACGGCGTCCACTTCGGACGGTTCGAGACCCGCGTCGGCCAGTGCCT
Organism: Amycolatopsis sp. NBC_01488; assembly: GCF_036227105.1. Classification (NCBI taxonomy): domain Bacteria; kingdom Bacillati; phylum Actinomycetota; class Actinomycetes; order Pseudonocardiales; family Pseudonocardiaceae; genus Amycolatopsis; species Amycolatopsis sp. NBC_01488. The sequence continues at coordinate 887,908 of NZ_CP109434.1, forward strand.
TCGTGATGACGCGCTGCTGCGAGGGGCCGTTCGGGGCGGTGAGGCCGTTGGACGCGCCGTCGTGGTTGACCGCGGAGCCCTTGAGCAGTGCGAGGACCGGGTGGCCGTTGCGCTGGGCGTCGGAGAGCCGCTCGACGAGCAGCATGCCCGCGCCCTCGCCCCAGCCGGTGCCGTCGGCCGAGTCGGCGAACGAGCGGCAGCGGCCGTCGGCGGACAGGCCGCGCTGGCGGCTGAAGTCGACGAAGGTGTCCGGAGTGGACATCACCGTGACGCCACCCGCCAGTGCGAGTGTGCACTCGCCGCGGCGCAGTGCCTGAACCGCCCAGTGCAGGGCGACCAGCGACGACGAACACGCCGTGTCGACGGTGACCGTCGGACCTTCCAGACCGAGGGCGTAGGACACGCGGCCGGAGACGACGCTGGCGAGGCTGCCGTTGCCGAGGTAGCCCGCGATGTCGTCGGAGACCGTGCCGAGACGGGTGCCCCAGTCGTGGTACATGACGCCGGCGAACACCCCGGTCGCGCTGCCGCGCAGGGAAACCGGGTCGATCCCGGCCCGCTCGAACGCCTCCCAGGACACCTCCAGCAGCAGCCGCTGCTGCGGGTCCATCGCGGCCGCCTCGCGCGGGCTGATCTCGAAGAAGTCGGCGTCGAACTCGGCGGCGTCGTGCAGGAACGCGCCGTGCTTGACGTAGCTGTGGCCGGGCTTGCCGGGCTCGGGGTCGTAGAGCGCGTCGACGTTCCAGCCGCGGTCGGCTGGGAACGGCGTCAACGCCTCTTCGCCGTCCGCGACGAGCCGCCACAGGTCCTCCGGCGTCGCGACACCACCGGGATAGCGGCAGGCGATGCCGACGATGGCGATCGGCTCCTCCGGGTCGGCCGTGGTCACCGGCGCGACCGGCGTGGTGGGGGCCAGCCCGGCGACGCGCGTGACGAGGTATTCGGCCAGCGCGCGCGGGGTCGGGTGGTCGAAGACCAGCGTCGCGGGCAGCCGCAGACCGGTGACGGAGTCGAGGATGTTGCGCAGCTCCACCGCGGCGAGGGAGTCGAAGCCGATCTCGCCGAACGGGCGGGACGGGCTGATCGCCGACGGGCCGTCGTGGCCGAGCACGGCCGCGACGTGGGTGCGCACCAGGTCGAGCACCGCGCGGTCGCGGTCGGCCTCCGACAGCGAGGCGAACCGCTCGGCGAACTGCCGCTCCGGGGTGAGTTCGCCCGCGGTCGCGGCGATGCGACGCCGGTTCGCGGGGACGAGGCCGCGCAGCAGCGACGGGACGTCGTCGCGGGCGCTCAGGGCGGCGCGGTCGACGCGGGTCGGCACGACAGTGGCCGTCCCCGAGGTGATCGCGACGTCCAGCGCAGCCAGGCTTTCGGCCGCGGTCAGCGGGGCGAGGCCCAGCCGCCCGATCCGGCTCAGGTCCTTTTCCGACAGTCCGGCACTCATGCCGAGCGCGGCGCCGCCGTCGGTCCACAGGCCCCAGGCCAGCGACGTCGCGGGGAGGCCCTGCTCACGGCGGTGCTCGGCGAGTGCGTCGAGGAAGGTGTTGCCGGCCGCGTAGTTGGCCTGGCCCGCGCCGTCGACCAGCCCGGCCGAGGAGGAGAACAGGACGAACGCGGCCAGGTCCGCAGTCAGCTCGTGCAGCGCCCAGGCGGCGTCGACCTTGGGGGCGAGGACGGCGTCGAGGCGCTCTTCGGTGAGCGAGCCGATCAGGGCGTCGTCGAGCACGCCGGCGGTGTGGACGACCGCGGTCAGCGGCTGCTCGATCTTCTTGAGCGCGGCCGAGAGCGACCGCTTCTTGGTGACGTCACAGGCGATGACCTGCACCGTCGCGCTCGTCCCCAGCTCGGCGATCAGTTCGGCCGCGCCGGGAGCGTCGCTGCCGCGCCGGCTGAGCAGGACCAGGTGCCGGACGCCGTGGGTGGTGACGAGGTGGCGCGCGACCTGCGCGCCGAGGCCGCCGGTGCCGCCCGTGATCAGCACGGTGCCGTCCGGCTGCCAGGCCGGTGCGTCGGCGGGCAGGCGGACGAGCCGCGGGGCCAGCACCCGGTCGCCGTCGACCCGCAGCTCCGGCTCGCCGGACGCGAGCGCGGTGGTCAGCGTCGCGGCCGTGGTCTCGCCCTCGATCAGGACGATCCGGCCCGGCTGCTCGGCCTGCGCCGAGCGCACCAGCCCGCGCACGACGGAGTCGGCGAGCGAGCCCGGGGTCCGGATCACCAGCTTGGCGGTGGCGAAGCGCTCGTCGGCAGCGAACTCCTGCAGGAGGGCCAGCACGCGGTGGGCGGCCTGCTTCGCCGCCGCCGGGATGCTGCGGCCCTTCGCGGCGACCGGCACGACGATCGTGTCCGGCACCTCGGTCAGCTCGGCCAAGCCGGTCACCTCGGCGACCGGGATGTGCCCTTCGGCGGCCGCGACCGGCGTCCATTCGACGGTGTGCAGCAGGTCCCCGGCTCGCGGGCCCAGGTCGGCGCCGCGGACCGGGCGGGAGCGGAACGACTCCACCGAGAGCACCGGTGTCCCGGCCGCGTCGGTGACCTCCAAGGCGACGCCGCCGGTGGCGGGCGACGTGATGCGCACCCGCACCTCGGCCGCGCCGGAGGCGTGCAGGCGCACACCGGTCCACGCGAACGGCAGCCGGATCTCGTCGGCCTCGCGGGCCTCGCCCGGGGCGAAGTCGGTGGCGTGCAGAACGGCGTCGAGCAGTGCCGGGTGGATGCCGAAGGAGTCGTCCCGAGTGGGCAGGGCGACCTCGGCGTACACGACGTCATCGCGCTGCCACGCGGTACGCAGGCCCTGGAACAGCGGGCCGTAGCCGTAGCCGTGCGCCGCCAGCTCTTCGTACAGCGCGTTCGTGGCGACGACCTCGGCGCCGGACGGCGGCCACTCGGTGATCGGCGCGGGCTCGGCGGCCGGGGCTTCGGCGAGGACGCCGACGGCGTGGCGGGTCCAAGCCGCGTCCTGCTCGGTCCGCGAGTAGAACTCGATGGTGCGGCGGCCGTCCTCGACCGGGCCGACCACGGCCTGCACCTCGACCCCGCGGCCGTCCGGGACGGACAGGGGTGCCTGCAGGGTCAGCTCGTCGACGACGTCGCAGCCCGCGCGCTCGGCGGCGTGCAGGGCCATCTCGACGAACGCGGTGCCGGGCAGCAGGGCCGTGCCGGCGATGGTGTGGTCGGCGAGCCACGGGTGGGACCGCAGGCCGATCCGGCCGGTCAGGACCAGGCCGTCGTGGTCGGCCAGGCCGATCTCGGCGGCCAGCAGCGGGTGCCCGGAGGCGAGCTGCCCGAAGTCGGCGGCGCCGGACGCGGTGAGCCAGAAGTGCTTGCGCTGGAAGGCGTAGGTCGGCAGGTCGACGGCGTTGGCCGGGCCGAAGAACGCGGTCCAGTCGATCCCGACGCCCCGGGTGTGCAGCCGGCCGAGCGCGCCGGCGAGCGCCGGGACCTCGGCGTGGCCGCGGCGCTGCGCGGGCACGAAGGCGATGTCGGGGCCGTGCGGACCGGTGGCGGCCATGGCCGCCAGGACGGCGTCCGGGCCGACCTCGAGCGCGGTGGTGACGCCGGCCGCGGCGAGCGCGGCGACGCCGTCGGCGAACCGGACCGGCCGCCGCACGTGGTAGAGCCAGTAGCCGGGCGAGCACAGCTCTTCGGCGGTGGCCAGGCGGCCGGTGACGTTCGAGACGACCGGGATCGACGGCGGCGCGAACTCGACGACCGCCAGTACTTCCCGGAACTCGGCGAGCATCGGCTCCATCAGCGGCGAGTGGAACGCGTGCGACACGCGCAGCTCGCTCGTCTTGCGGCCCTGCAGGCGGAACACCTCGGCGACGGCGTCGACTTCGGCGCGCTCGCCGGACACCACGACCGACGTCGGGCCGTTGATCGCGGCGATGCTCGCACCCTCGGTGAGCAGCGGGCCGACCTCGTCCTCGGTCGCGGCGATCGCGACCATCGCCCCACCCTCGGGAAGAGCTTGCATGAGACGTCCACGCGCGGCGACGACCAGACAGGCGTCCTCGAGCGACCAGACACCCGCGATGTGCGCGGCGGCCAGCTCGCCGATCGAGTGGCCGAGCAGGACGTCCGGCTTGACGCCCCACGACTCCAGCAGCCGGGCCAGCGCGACTTCGACCGCGAACAGCGTGCACTGCGCGTACTGGGTGCCGTTCAGCTCGTCGGCGTCGTCGCCGAAGAGGACGTCACGCAGCGGGCGGTCCATCTGCACGTCGAGGTGGTCGATGGCCTCGTCGAAGACCTCGGCGAAGAGCGGGTAGGCGAGATACAGCTCCTTGCCCATGGCGAGCCGCTGCGACCCCTGGCCGGTGAACAGCATCGCGAGCTTGCCCGGCGTGCGTTCACCGGTGACGACGGAGGAGTCCTGCTCGCCCGCGGCGAGCGCGCGCAGGCCGCGGACGGCGTCCTCGGCGCTCTCGGCGACGACCACGGCACGGTGGTCGTGCGCGGCGCGGGTCCCGGCCAGCGAGAAGCCGACCTCGGTGAGGTCCGCCGACTCCACAGTGGACACGAGCTTGGCCGCCTGCGCCCGCAGAGCTTCCTCGCTGCGGGCCGAAACGACGAGCGGCACGACCGGAACGGGCTCGGTGACGCCCTCCTCCGCGGTCGCGGGTGCCTGCTCGATGATGACGTGCGCGTTGGTGCCGCTGACGCCGAACGACGAGACACCCGCGCGGCGCGGCCGCTCGACCGCGGGCCACTCGCGGGCCTCGGTCAGCAACTCGACCTCGCCCGCGGTCCAGTCGACGTGCGGGGTCGGCGCGTCGACGTGCAGGGTCTTCGGCAGCCGGCCGCGGCGGATCGCCTCGACCATCTTGATCACGCCGGCCACGCCGGCCGCGGCCTGGGTGTGGCCGATATTGGACTTTATCGAGCCGAGCAGCAACGGCGTCTCGCGGCTTTGGCCGTAGGTGGCGAGCAGCGCCTGCGCCTCGATCGGGTCGCCGAGCCGGGTGCCGGTGCCGTGCGCCTCGACAGCGTCCACTTCGGACGCTTCGAGCCGCGCGTCGGCGAGCGCGCGGTGGATCACGCGCTGCTGCGACGGGCCGTTGGGTGCGGTGAGGCCGTTGGACGCGCCGTCGGAGTTGATGGCGGTGCCGCGGACGACCGCGAGCACGGTGTGGCCGTTCGCGACCGCGTCGGAGAGGCGTTCCAGCACCAGGACGCCGACGCCTTCGGCGAACCCGGTGCCGTCGGCGGCCGCGGCGAAGGCCTTGCAGCGGCCGTCTTCGGCGAGGCCGCGCTGGCGGCTGAAGGCGGTGAACGTGCCGGGTCCGCCCATGACGGCGACCCCGCCGGCGAGGGCGAGCGGGGTCTCGCCGCGACGCAGGGCCTGCACGGCGAGGTGCAGCGCGACGAGCGAGCCGGAGCACGCGGTGTCGACGGTGAGCGTCGGACCTTCGAGGCCGAGCGCGTAGGCGACGCGGCCGGAGACGACGCTCGGTGCGTTGCCGGTGAGCAGGTAGCCGTCGAGACCGTCGGGGGCCTCGTGCAGGCGTGGGCCGTATTCCTGGGCCTCGGCGCCGATGAAGACGCCGGCGGGCGTGCCGCGCAGCGTCGTCGGGTCGATCTTGGCGCGCTCCAGGGCTTCCCACGCCGTCTCGAGAACGAGCCGCTGCTGCGGGTCCATCGCGGACGCCTCGCGCGGGGCGATGCCGAAGAAGCCCGCATCGAACTCGCCCGCGTCGGGCAGGAAGCCGCCCGCGGTCACGTAGCTGCTGCCCGGGCGGTCCGGGTCCGGGTCGTAGAGGCCGTCGAGGTCCCAGCCGCGGTCGGTCGGGAACCCGGTGATGGTGTGGACCTCGTCGGCGACGAGCCGCCAGAGGTCCTCGGGCGAGGCGGCCCCGCCCGGGTAGCGGCAGCCGATGCCGACGATCGCGACCGGCTCGTCCGGGTCACCCGCGACCGAAGGTCCACTGTGGACGACCTCGGCGCCGAACACCGCCGCGTGCAGGAAGCGCGCGACGGCGACCGGCGTCGGGTGGTCGAAGGCCAGGGTGACCGGCAGCTCCAGCCCGGTGGCCTCGGTGAGCCGCGCGTGCAGCTCCACCGCGGCCAGCGAGTCGAACCCGTGGTCGGAGAACGCCTTTTCGGGATCCAGCACCGCCGGGACGTCCGGGCGGGCCGCCAGGAGCGCGGCCCGCGTGGCGTCGTGGACGACGTCGGCCAGGAATGCCGCGCGGTCACCGGAGGGCAGTTCGGTCAGCCGCTCCGCGAACCCGGACGCCCGATTCGATTCGGTTTCAAACTCACGCATTCCGCACTCCACCGCTGTAGCGAGCCAGCACTCATGGTCGTCTTTTTCGATCGTAGGTCGGCGCGCTGCGCGGCCGGATCCCCTGAAAAGCGTTCTAGGGGCGGGAAGTCACCAGGCGATGCGCAGCAGCGAAGGCCCGCGCACGATGACGCCGTACTCCCACTTCACGCCCTCGCGCCCGTCCGCCAGCCGCAGGTCCGGGAACCGCGCCAGGATCGCCTTCAGCGCCTCCTGCAGTTCCAGCCGCGCCAGCTGCGCGCCGATGCAGTGGTGCGGGCCGTGGCCGAACGCCACGTGCGGGTTCGGCTTGCGCGTCAGGTCGATGCGGTCCGGGTCGGCGAACACCTCCGGATCGCGGTTGGCCGCGTGCAGCGCCGGGAGCACCGGGTCGCCCGCGCGCACCACGACGTCGCCGAAGCGGATGTCCTCGGTGGCGTAGCGGGCGAACATCGCCGCGGTGTTGATCGGCACGTACCGCAGCAGTTCCTCGATCGCCGTCGGCATGATGTCCGGGTTCGCCCGCAGCTGAGCCAGCAGTTCCGGCTGGGTCAGCAACGTGAAGACGAAACTCGGCAAGGCTGTCGACACCGTCTCGACGCCACCGGTCAGCAACCCCGCCCCGGCGATCGAGATCAGCTCGTTCTCGGTCAGCTTGTCCCCCGCGTCGCGGGCGTAGACCAACGCGCCGAGCAGGTCGTCGGTCGGCTCCTCGCGCCGCTGGGCCACCAGCTCGGCGACGTAGTTGTCCAGCTGGTCGCCGTAGACGTCGAGCACGTCGCCCTTGGCCGTGGCGTCGCTGACGAGCGCCTGGGTCCACTCGCGGAAGATCTTGTGGTCCTCCTGCGGCACCCCGAGCAGGTCGCAGATCACGGTGACCGGCAGCGGCCGCGCCAGTTCCTCGACGATATCGACTCCGCCGGCGCTGTCACCCTTCGTCTGCATGTCGTCGAGCAGGCGGTTGACCAGGTCCTTCACGCCGTCGCGCATCTGCTCGAGGCGACGCGCGGTGAACGCCTTGCTCACCAGGCGGCGCAGCCGGGAGTGGTCCGGCGGGTCCATCCCCATGATGCCGTCGCCCATCTGCTGGCGGCGCATCCGCGGCTGGTCGAGGCCCTGCGCGAGCTCCCGGCTGAACCGCGGGTCGGTCGTCACCAGCTTGACGTCGGCGTACTTCGTCGCCAGCCACGCCGGTTCGCCGAAGGGCAGCTGCACCCGGCTCATCGGCTCTTCGCGCTGCAGGACGTGGTACTGCTCGGAAACGGAGATCTCGTGCATGTCGAACGGATACGCACGGACTGTCCGGCGTGAACTCGTCACGACTCGCCCCCAATCGCTCTCATCGGTTGCTCCAGCGCCTCGGCGTCGAAGGTGTTCTGGACGTGGGAAAGCGCCGACATCAGCGTCGACGAGGTGATCCGGCCCGCGTGGTGGCTCTCCACCACGCGGCGCAGCGGCAGCGACCCGAGCTGGGACCAGCCGAGCCGGCCCGCCGGGTCGAGGTAGCTGCGTGCCTGCCCGGCGTTGTCCGGGTGCAGGCAGTACGGGACGTCGAGCAGGCCGCGTTTGAACGCGACCACGATCGCGCGGCCCAGGTCGGCATGGCTGTTCAGCACGGCGTCGACGAGCGCGTACGCCTCGCGGTAGACCTGGTTGTCACTGTCCACAGTGGCCTTACCGGAGACCGTCCGCGCCGCCGCGCCCGCGTGTTCCAGCGCTGCGACGTTCTCCGCGACGGTCGGGATCCGGTGCGCCTCGGCGGTGGTCTTGACGATCAGCCGTTCCGACCCGGTGCTCACGGCCAGCTCCGCCGCCGTCCCGAGCAGGCTCCGCGCGCCGTCGGACGTCCGCGGGAACAGGCCCATGTAGGCGTAGATCACGACGTGCCAGGTGGCCTCGGGCAGCAGCTCGGCGCACAGCCGGCGCAGCGCGGAGACCGCCTCCTGGTCCTGCGTCATGTTCGTCTGCTGCGCGTAGCTCACCGAAATACTGCGCACACCCTTGCGGTAGAAGAACAACGCCTCCAGCACCGACAGCGCCACCAGCTCGCTCGGCGGGCAGAGCTGGCCCATCATGCAGCCGCCGAACGTCTCCAGGTGCGGCCGGCCACCGGCGGCCAGCAGGAGGTCGCAGCACTCCGCCCAGTTGCGCACGCTCTCGTCGAGGGGCGTCCGGCTGTAGGGCAGGCAGTAGGACACCGGGCCGCCCTCGGTGGCGTGCAGGCCGGCGGCGATCATCGCGCGGAAGATGTCCGCGGGCCGCGCCGAACCGTGGCGCACCTGCACCGGGAAGTCCGGGCCTTCGAGGCCGTCGAGCATCGCGCGGGTGACCTCGGCCGGGTGGTTGACGATCGGGTAGCCGTTGAGGGCGATCCCGTTGCGCAGCGCGTGCGCCACGGACGCGGTGTCGCAGACCCGGGTGTAGCTGTCGAGCGTCACAGTGCCGACGGTCGCGGCGGCCGCACTCTTCGTGGCGGCCAGCCCGGCGCGCATGACGGCCGGATCCGCGAACCCCATGCGGGGCTGCACGACGAGTTCGCCGGCAGCATGACGTCGCGCGACGAACTCTTCGAAGCTCATGCCGCCTCCGCGGGAAGAAGCACGTCGGCGGTGCTCACGCCTCCACCTGGGTCGCCCCGGCCGAAAGCGTCGCGGCGAACCGGCGGAACGACGCCGCACCCTGCTGGTCGTCGAAGACCGCGTCGAACCCGGCGAGCAGCAACTGCGCGGTCTCTTCCGCGGTCAGCGCGCCGCCGACGCCGAGCTTGCCGCCGATCACCACCGGCATCGCCCGCAGCTCGGGGAACGCCCGCAGCCGCTGGATGACGCGCAGGCCGTCCTGGTGGCCGTGGCCGTTGACGCTGCTCAGCACGAGCATCGCCGGGCGGCGGCTCAGGCACTCCGACTCCAGCAGCTCGTCCGGCACGCACGCGCCGAGGTTCACGACGTCGAAGCCCAGTTCGCCGACGAGCAGTTCGAGGTAGACCAGGTTCCACGTGTGCGCGTCCGAGGCCATGCTGCTGACGATCACCGTGCGCCGGGAAGGCCCGGTGGCGACTCCGCCGCCGTAGGAGTGCAGTTCTTCTGTCATGGCGAAACCTCGTAGACACGCTGGTAGTCCAACCGCGACACCGAGACGACCTCGTCGCCGCGCACCACGACCTCCGTCGGCGCGGGCCGGCCGAGGAAGCTGATCAGGCTCGCGGTGACGCCGTAGGCGCCGACGTTGGGCACGGTGACGACGTCGCCGGGAGCCAGCTCGGGCAGCTTCGCCGCCTTGGCGAGCGAGTCGCCGGGAGTACACAGTGGACCGACGAGGCTGCCCGGCACGTCACCGGCTTCCTCGATGCCGACGGCCGCGGGCAGCAGCCGCCCGATCCCGGACAGCCCGCCGACGACGTTGATCCCGGCGTCGAGGACGACGAACCGGCTGCCGCGGCTGTCCTTGACGTTCACCACGCCGGCCAGCAGCGAACCGCAGCTGCCGGACAGGTAGCGGCCGGACTCGCAGGCCAGCTCGATCCCGCCGGCGCGCCACTCGGGCAGGTGCAGGTCGAGCAGCGACTCGAGGCCCGAGCGGAGCTTCGGGTAGTCGGTGCGCGGGCCCGGGACCGCGTACGGCGAGGAGAACCCGCCGCCGATGTCGAGGATCTCCAGGGGCAGCCCGACCTCGTCGCGCAGCCGCGCGGCCGAGGTGAGGACGAACTCGTACTCGCCGAGCAGGGCGTCCTCGTCCTGGGCGTTGCTCATGGTGAAGAAGTGCGCGCCGACGACCCGGGCGCCCGGTACCGCCTTCAGTGCGGGCATGATCTCGGGCAGCGTCTCGGCGTCGATGCCGAACTGCGACGGGCGGCCCATCATCCGGATGCCGGTGCCGCCGCTGCTCGCGGTGGTGTTCACGCGCAGCAGCGCGGACGCGGTGACGCTGTGCTTCTCCGCGGCGGCCCCGACGTGCTGCAGGTCGGTCAGCGACTCGACGGAGAACAGCCGGACACCGGTGGCGATCGCGTGCTCCAGCTCGGCGTCGGTCTTGCCGGGTCCGGTGTAGAGGATCCCGGCCGGGTCGAACCCCGCCTGCAGTGCGTTGGCCAGCTCGCCGGTGGAGCTGATCTCCGCGCGGCAACCGCCGCGGCGCAGCTCGCGGGCGATTTCGGGATGGGGGTTGGACTTAAGCGCGTAGAACAGCTGGAAGCCTTCGGGCAGCATGCCGAACAGCTGGTCGCGCGACTCGGCGACGACGTCGAGGTCGTAGACGTAGGTGGGCGTGCCGTGTTCGGCGGCGATGTCGCGGCTCATTTGCGGGCGCCTTCCACGAGCAGGGCGAGTTCCTTCGTGGCGTTCTTGCCGTGCGCGGTGAGCGGGAACTCCTCGACGACGTGGCACAGCGACGGGACCTTCTGCGGCTCGAGGCGCTTGGCCAGCTCGCGCAGGACCGTCGTGGGCGGCAGGTCGGTCTCGACGCAGAGGGCGAGGTCCCGCGTGTCGCTCGGCGGGATCGCACCGGCCGCGCGGACCCCCGGAATGTCCATCGCCGCCGCCTCGATTTCCAAAGTGGACATCCGGATGCCCTTGCGCTTGAACATGTCGTCGCGGCGACCCTCGAAGTAGAGGTAGCCGTCGGCGTCGAGGCGGCCGTAGTCGCCGGTGTGCAAGCGGAGCTCGCCGGTGGCCTCGTCGCGACGGAAGGCGCGGGCGGAGATCTCCGGCGCACGCCAGTAGCCGGGCATGACGTGCGGGCCCGCGGCGACGATCTCGCCGATGTCCCCGGCCGGCAGCTCGGTGCCGTCGGCGGCGAGGATCAGCACGGACGTGCCGGGCAGCGGCAGCCCGGACGAGCCGGGACGCTCGGTGTCCTCTTCGGGAGGCATGATCGTGATCCGCTTGCACTCGGTCTGCCCGAACTGGCGGACGACTTTGGCTCGCGGGAAGGCTTTCCGAAGCTGGGCGATGGTGGCGTCGGGCAGGGCGGCGCCGGTGTTGGTGAACAGCCGCACGGGCGCGGCCGGTGCGGTGTCACGGGCGGCGAGCGTGGCGATCATGGTGGCGAGCGACGGGACGATCGGCACGACGGTGGCCCCGACCTCGCGCATCCGCTGCAGCAGCCGCAGGTCCGACTCGGCGTCGGCGAGCACGATCTCGCTGCGGCCGACGGTGGCCATCAGGACTTTGTAGAGGCCGTAGTCCCACGACATCGGGAACCGGCAGAAGACGACGTCGTCGCGGCGGTAGCCGAGGACTTCCTGGATCGCGCGAGTGGCGAAGGTGACCTGGCGGTGCGGGCCGATCACGCCCTTCGGCGCGGCGGTGCTGCCGGAGGTGTAGACGAGAACGGCGATGTCGTCTTCGCTCACCTCAACGGCTTCTGCTTTGGTGCCGCGGGCCGTCTCGACCTCTGTCCAAAAGGGACTGAACTCGTCGAGGGTGAGCACCAGCACGGGTTCGGCGTTGGCCACGACGGAGTCGAAGTGGAACTTCTTCATCGCCGGGTTGATGGGCACGAACACCGCGCCGCGGCGCGAAGTGCCGTAGAAGAGGGCGACGAGCGCGCGATCGGTGGGCAGCTGCACGACGACGCGGTCGCCGTGCCCGACCCCGCGGCGCGCGAGCACCACGGCGACGGCGTGGCTCCACGCGTCGAGCTCCGCGTAGGTCCACGCACCGGCGCGGTCGCGGACCGCCGACGCCCCGGCCGCGTCGGCCGCCGCGGCGTCGAGCAGAGAATGGACCAAGGAATCGTTCACGACTGCCACTCCTCGAAGGATCACCGTGCCGGGCGGAAGACAGCCCTCCGACGCTCCGAAAGCTAGCGGCGCCGACCTGCGGATCCACACCCCTAACGGCCCCTAACCACCCTCCCGGGCCCGGGCACGCCAAAGCGGTCGTGAGTGGGAAACAGTGTTCTAACCCTGTTTCCCACTCACGACCGCTGCGGGAGACTGCTCAGACGGGGGCCGGGGCCAGGAGGTCGGCGGCGCGGGCCGCGAGGGTCTTGCGGTCGATCTTGCGGTTGGAGTTCAGCGGGAACTCCTCGACGTGGCGGTAGTGCCGCGGGATCACGCCCTCCGGCAACACCGCCCGCAGCGCGCGGACCAGCTCCAGCACCGGGCGTTCCCCGCCCGTGTAGAACACGAACAGCTCGGTGCCCGCGTCCCCGGCCACCCCCAGCGCCACCGCGTCCTGGATGCCGCAGTCGCGCAGGGCGTGCTCGACCTCCGTCAGCTCGATGCGCCAGCCCAGCACCTGGACCTGCGAATCCAGCCGCCCGAGGTAGGCGAGATCCGTGCCGGAGAGGCGACGGCAGCGGTCGCCGGTGCGGTAGAAGCGCTGGCCGTCGTGCTCCAGGAACCGGCCCTGCTCGTCGGCCGGGTCCAGGTAGCCCGGGGTCATCTGCGGTCCCGCGATGCACAGCTCGCCCTCGTCGGGGTCCGAGCCCAGCAGCACGTAGTCGTGCCCCGCGTGCACGGAACCGATCGGCACCACGCCGTTCACCGCGACGCGCGGGGTCTCGACGTCGTCCCAGCGGTACCCCGACACGGTCACCGTCAGTTCGGTGGGCCCGTACAGGTTCTCCACGATCGACGACGACGCCGCGGCTCGCCAGTCGGCCGTGTCCCGCACGGTCAGCGCCTCGCCCGCGAAGAAGCTCCACCGCAGCCCGGGCAACGCGCCCGGGGTCAGGCCGCCGGTGCGGCGCACGAGGTCGATCGCACTCGGCGTCGAGAACCACACGGTGAGCCCGCGTTCGGCCGCGAACCGCGGCAGGTTCCGGTACGCCCCGCCCGGCAGCACGACCGCCGGCGCGCCCGCGCCCCACGCGCAGAACAGGTCGAACATCGCGCAGTCGAAGTTCAGGTCGAACGTCTGCGAGAACACGTCGTCCGGGGTGAAGTCGTAGCGCTCGTCCAGCAGGCCGAAGTAGTGGTCGAGCGCCGCGCGCCCGATCCGGACGCCCTTGGGCCGCCCGGTCGAACCCGACGTGAACAGCACGTACGCGGTCTCCGACGTCGGCGTCAGCGGCGCCGACAACGCCTGCGACGCCCGCGGCTCGCCGAGCACCGGAACGCCCTCCGGCGCCACCGCGCGACCCCGCTCGTCCGCGACGATCACGTCGACCCCGGCGGCTTCGACCATCTGGGCCGTCCGCGCGGCCGGGAAGTCCGGGCGCAGCGGGACGATCGTCGCGCCGGCGTACAGCCCCGCGAGAATCCCCGCGTACGCCGTGACCCCCTTGCCCGCCAGCACCCCTACGGTGCGGGCGCCGCGTTCGGCGAGCGCGCCGCCCCACCGCAGCGCCAGCTCGTGCAGCCGTTCGTAGGTCAGCGCCTGGTCACCCACGTGGACGGCCACGCCGCCACCGGAGCGTTCGAGGCCGCGCAGGAACCGCGTGTGCGGCCCGCTGGGGAGACTCGTGTCCATCGTCGTCCTCCGCATTAGTAATAGGGGTGCCGATGCGTCGATCCGGGACGGCGACGCGCGGTAGAGTCCAAAACCGAACCGGGCGGTCGGTTTCCTCTCGGTAGATCCCAACCTAGCGATCCGGAGTAGCCATGTGGGACAGCACTTTCGACGAGACGCTGCGCTCGTACCTCCCGTTCCTGCCTGCCGAGGAGGCGTTGACCGCCGAGACGCCGCTGCGGGAGTACGGGCTGGACTCGCTCGCCACCGTGGAGCTGCTTTCCGTGCTGGAGCAGAGCTACAACGTGCGGTTCGAGGACGACGCCCTGAACCTGGAGACGTTCGAGAACCCCGGCCGGCTGTGGACCACGCTGGCCGCCCTGCAGCCCGCTAGCTGACGCGCGAGGGTCCTGCGCCCCGGCGGCGGGGCTGCAGGGCCAGGCGCGGGTTCACCGTCACGACCTCGAAGCGGCTCGTGGTGACGCGGACGCGCCCGAACAGCGTGTCGGGCCCCGCTACCCAGAGCTTGCGCACGCCGTTGTCCGCCAGCGTCGACACGACGTCCGGCCAGCGCAACGGCTTGACGATGCTGTCCAGCAGCATCGTGCGCACCTGCTCGCCGCTGCGCAGGATCGCGCCGTCCTGGTCGGCGACGATCGGCAGCAGCGGGTCGTGGAAGTCCAGGTCGCCCAGCACTTCGTCTTCCGCCTTGCGCCGCAGCGCGCCGAACGCGCGCGAGTGCAACGGCGGCCGCATCGTGTAGAGGGAGAGCCCGCCCATGCTGCGGACCGTCTGCTTGAGCCAGTCGAGGTTCTTCTCGCGCAGCGAGACCATGTAGAAGTCGTGGTCGATGTAGCACGAGATGTCGAACCACTCGCCCTTCCCCTCCAGCTGGGACAGGGCGTCCGTCAGCTTCTCCTCCGGGGTGCGGACGAACGAGTGCGTCACGACGTCGGTGTACTCGGTCGCGAAGAACTCGGTGAGGCAGCGGGCGAGCTCCGCCGTCATCCACACCGCGTCTCCGAAGGTCAGCGACCCGGCGTACACGCTGGCCGGCTTCTCCCCGAAGCTCGGACCCGTGCAGTAGTCCGGACTCATCCCCTGCTCCTCCTCGGCCCACTGGGCCAGGGCGACGCAGGTGAGCATGAACCCGACCTGCGCGTAGGCCGAGTAGTCGCCCTCGGTCTCGCGGAAGCGGTCGACCAGCGAATAGCCGAGCCGGTCGTTCGCCTGCGCGATCAGCTTGCGGGCGAAGGGATTGATGAGCAGGAACTTGCCGAAGTCGGCGAAGCGGCACGGGCTCATCCCGGGGAAGACGACCGCCGATCCCGGCCGGGTGGCCTCATCCATGGCTGGCGACCTCTCGTTCGGCGACCCGGCTCGCGGGTGCGGTGGGCTGGATGTCCTCGAGGAACCCCAGCAGGACTTCGCGGAACCGCTCCGGCTCCTCGAGGTGCGGGACGTGGCTGGAGTCCTCGAAGATCTCCCAGCGCACGTCGTGGATCCGGTCGAAGTACGGCTGGATCGTGACGGGGGTGGCTTCGTCGTGCCGCCCGGACACGAGCAGCGTCGGCACCTCGATGTCGTCGAGGTGGTCGATCACCGAGTAGTCCTTGAGCGTGCCGGTGACGGTGAACTCGCTGGGGCCGTTCATCGTGGCGTAGACGGTGTTGTCGTCGGCCATCTCCATGAACGAGGCCAGGTAGTCGGCCGGCCACGGCAGCACGCGGCAGACGTGCCGGTCGTAGAACGCGCGCATCAGCTCGAAGTACTCCGGCGCGTCGGTGGTGCCGGCGGCTTCGTGCGCCCGCAGCTGGTCGTCGACGCCGGGGGGCAGCTGTGCCCGCAGCACGTCCATCTCCTGGCGCCACAGCGGGTACGACGCCGGCGAATCGGCGATCACCAGCCCGCGCAGGCCGTCCGGGCGCTGCGCGGCGTGCCGCGCGACGACCAGGCCGCCCCACGACTGTCCGAAGAGGACGTAGTTGTCCTCGATGCCCAGGTGCTGCACCAGGTTGTCCAGCTCGTCGCCGAACAGCTCCGGCGTCCAGAAGTCCGCGCCCTTGCCGGGCAGCCGCGTCGAGCCGCCGCTGCCCAGCTGGTCGTAGTGGACGACCGGCCACCCGTGCTCGGCGAGCGAGCAGAGGTTCAGCAGGTAGTCGTGCGTGCTCCCCGGCCCGCCGTGCACCACGACGACGGCGGGCAGCTCGCCCCCGGCGGTGCCGGTGACCCGGTACCAGGTGCGGTACCCGCCGAAGGGAACCCAGCCCTTCGCGATGGGTGCCACGGCCATGCTCATCACCTCTTCGCTTCCCTCGCCCCGGCGCACGCGGCCGGACCCACGTTCCTGTCTAGTCGCCGCGAGCCCGTCGGAACCAGCCCCTAAGGGGCGTCTAAAGCCGTTCTAAGCCTGCTCGACCTGCCTAGCGCATGACGGAGCGCAGCGGAAGGAATCCTTGCCGGAACAGGGGTTCGGACCCCTACCGGTGGGCTGCCGGGTCGGCCTGGCGGCGCGGCGGCACTACCTTTTCCTTGTAGCGGTGTTCCGCCCCCGAGTTCGGAGAGTGCGTCGATGCGCGTCATGATGATGGTGTTCCCGACGAGGACGCACGTCTACAGCATGGCTCCGGTGGGCTGGGCGCTCGCCGCGGCCGGGCACGAGGTGCGCTTCGTCGGCCAGTGCAACCCGCGCGAGGTGGCGTCGTTCGCCGAAACCGGCCTCGACGCGATGTGGTTCGGCGACGAGCTGGACATCGCGCGCCACCGGCAGCTGCAGATGGACGGCGACAACGCCA
Source organism: Amycolatopsis sp. NBC_01488 (assembly GCF_036227105.1). NCBI lineage: Bacteria > Bacillati > Actinomycetota > Actinomycetes > Pseudonocardiales > Pseudonocardiaceae > Amycolatopsis > Amycolatopsis sp. NBC_01488. The sequence goes on from NZ_CP109434.1 coordinate 904,359, forward strand.
TGCAGGGCGGCTTCCGCATCTCCGAGAGCCGGCCCGAGCGCTACACCGAGGAGTACGTCCGCACGGTCTACGAGCACTGGGTCGAGGTCTTCCGCTGGACCACCCCGGATTCCCTGCTCGACGAGCTCGTCCGGTTCGCCAAGGGCTGGCAGCCCGACCTGGTCGTGTGGGATCCGATGATCTACGCCGCCCCGATCGTCGCGCATGTCCTCGGCGTGCCGCACCTGCGGATGATGTACGCGGCGGACCAGACCGCGCGGATCGCCGCGCAGTACCGCGACCTGCGCGCGGCCCACCCCGAGGACACCGCGCCGGACCCGTTCGTCGAGTGGATGTCCGCCGCCGTGGGCCGGTTCGGCGCGTCGTACGACGAGGCCCTGCGCCACGGAGTCAAGACCCTCGACTGCCACCCGTCCTACCTGCGCTACGACGGCGTCGACGTCGACTACGTGCCGGCGCGGTTCATCCCGCAGAACAAGCCGATGGCGATCCCGCGGTGGGTGCTCGAAAAGCCCGAGCGCCGGCGGGTCATGCTGACACTGGGCATCTCGAACCGGCAGGTGCTCGGCGTCGAGGAGACGTCGGTGGCCGACCTGCTCGACGGCCTCGCGGACCTCGACGTCGAGGTGATCGCGACGCTCAACGCGGCCCAGCTCGCGTCGGTGCAGAAGATCCCGGACAACGTGCGCGCGGTGGACTTCGTGCCGATGAACGAGCTCCTCGCGAGCTGCTCGGCCATCATCCACCAGGGCGGCGGGGCGACGATCGGCAACGCGGTCGTCAACGGCGTCCCGCAGCTCGTCATCCCCGGTACGACGTGGAGCGAGCGGGTGTCCGCCGTCGCGCAGGAGAAGCGCGGCAACGGCCTGGTGCTCGACCTCGAGGACGTCACACCGCAGTCCGTCCGAAGTGGACTGGAAAGACTGCTGGACGAACCGTCCTTCCGGGACTGCGCGCTCGAGGTCCGGGACGAGATGCTCGCGACGCCGACGTTGGACGACCTCGTGCCGGAGCTGGAACGGATCGCGCGATGCCGGTGACCGGGCGGCCGAAGGTGGTGCGCACCATCGGGTTCCTCATCGGGAGCCTGCCGGTGCGGATCGCCACCTTCGTGGTCGTGCTGGTCACCATGCTGCTCGGGATCGCCACCACCATGCTGTGGGTCGGCATCCCGATCCTGATCACGGCCACGTCGATGGTCCAGGGCTTCGCCGACTTCGAACGCCGCTGGGTGCGCACCATGCTCGGCGTCGACGTCCCGCCGCCGCGGCGCCGCGAACACGGCCCCGGGCTGCTGCAGACGTGGCAGGTCCGGCTGGTGGACCAGGCCACCTGGCGCGAGGTGAACTACGTGCTGCTCGCGTTCCCGCTGGGCATCGTCGAGTTCGTCGCCGGGATCGTCTCGGTCGCCGTGCCGCCGTTCGGGATCTTCGTGGCGCCGCGGATCGGCGCGATGCACGCCGCGCTGACGGCGTCGATGCTGGGGCCGGACCGGACGCAGCAGCTCGAAGCCCGCACGCGGCAGCTGACGGACTCGCGCGCCCGCGGCGTCGATGCCGTGGAGGCCGAACGCCGGCGCATCGAACGCGACCTGCACGACGGCGCGCAGCAGCGGCTGGTGGCCGTCGCGATGAGCCTGGGCCGCGCGCAGCTGAAGCTCGACCTGGATGACCCCGCCGCTGTGCGCGAGCTGATCGGCGCGGCGCACGCGGACGCCAAGCTCGCGGTGTCCGAGCTGCGCGACCTCGCCCGCGGGATCTACCCGCCGGTGCTGCAGGACCGCGGCCTCGACGCGGCGCTGTCGTCGCTGACCGCGCGGATGCCGATCCCGGTCGACGTCGAGGTGAGCGTCGACCCGCGCCCGCCCGCGCCGGTCGAGACCACGACGTACTTCATCGTCAGCGAGACGCTGACGAACATCACGAAGCACGCGGGCGCCGACCGCGCATCGGTGCGCGTGACCCGCGACGACGAGACCGTGGTCGTCGAGATCGTCGACAACGGTCACGGCGGCGCCGACGTCCGCCCCGGTGGCGGCCTGGCCGGCCTCGCCGACCGGGCCGCGACCATCGACGGCGTGCTCACCGTGGTCAGCCCGGTGGGCGGCCCCACGGTGGTGCGCGCCGACCTGCCCGTCCGCTGGTGAACTCCCGGGAGAGCGAAATGCGTGTCGTCATCGCCGAAGACTCGGTCCTGCTGCGGGCCGGCGTGCAGAGCCTGCTCGCCGACGTCGGCATCGAGACCGCGGCCGCGGTGTCCAACGGCGACGACCTGCTGGTCGCCGTGCGCGAGCACCAGCCGGACCTCGTCATCGCCGACGTCCGGATGCCCCCGACGTTCACCGACGAAGGCCTGCGCGCGGCGATCGCGGCGCGCAAGGAGGTGCCGGGCCTGCCGGTGCTGGTGGTGTCGCAGTACGTCGAGGGCAGCTACGCGGTCGACCTGATCGCCGAGGGCACGTCCGGCGTGGGCTACCTGCTGAAGGAGCGCGTCGCCGACGTGGCGGACTTCCTGGAGGCGGTCCGCCGGGTGGCCGACGGCGGCTCGGCGATCGACCCGGACGTCGTCGCCCAGATGCTGTCCCGCAACCGCGACCCGCTCGAACGCCTGACGGCTCGCGAGACGGAGGTCCTCGGGCTGATGGCCCAGGGACTGTCGAACGCGGCCATCGCGAAGGGCCTGGTCGTCACGCAGGGCGCGGTGGAGAACCACATCAGCAACATCTTCGCGAAGCTCGGCCTCGAAGCCAGCCGCGACCAGAACCGCCGCATCCGCGCGGTACTGACCTATTTGGACAGCACGACCGTCCGCACCTGAGGTCGTGAGTGAGAAACGGTGTTCCAACCCTGTTTCTCACTCACGACAACTTGCACTCAGCGGCGGGTCCGCCAGCTCGTCGCCGGCTGGAACCGGGGCCGTTGCCGCGGGCGCGCGGTCTGGGGCTCGGTGGGCGCGGCGGGCTGGGCGCCGACCGCGGCCAGGACCGCGATCAGCACCGCCAGCTCGGTCTCGTCGGGCGCGCCGCGCAGGACCCGCACCACCGGCTCGCCCATCAGACCGGCGGGTTCCCGTGCTTGCGCGCCGGGAGGTCGGCGTGCTTGGTGCGGAGCATCGCGAGCGAGCGGATCAGCAGCTCCCGCGTCTCGCCCGGCTCGATCACGTCGTCCACGAGGCCGCGCTCGGCCGCGTAGTACGGGTGCATCAGCTCGGTGCGGTACTCCTTGATCTTCAGCGCGCGCACGGTTTCCGGGTCATCGGCGGCGTTGATCTCACGGCGGAAGATCACGTTCGCGGCGCCCTCGGCGCCCATCACGGCGATCTCGTTCGTCGGCCAGGCCAAGGAAACGTCGGTGCCGATGGAACGCGAGTCCATCACGATGTACGCGCCGCCGTAGGCCTTGCGCAGGATGAGCTGTACCCGCGGCACGGTGGCGTTGCAGTAGGCGTAGAGCAGTTTCGCGCCGTGCCGGATGATCCCGCCGTGTTCCTGATCGACGCCGGGCAGGAAGCCGGGGACGTCCACCAGCGTCACGAGCGGGATGTTGAACGCGTCGCACGTCTGCACGAACCGGGCGGCCTTCTCGCTCGCTTCGATGTCGAGCACCCCGGCGAGCACGGCGGGCTGGTTCGCGACGATCCCGACGACGTGACCGTCCAGCCGGGCGAGCGCGCACACGACGTTGGTCGCCCAGCCCGCGTGCACCTGCAGGAACTCGCCGTCGTCGACGATCTCCGCGAGGACGTCGCAGATGTCGTAGGCGCGGGCCGGGTCGGTGGGCACGACTTCGAGCAACCGGTCGGTGCGGCGGTCGGCCGGGTCGGCGGTGGGCACGTGCGGCGGAGCCTCGTTGTTGTTGGCCGGCAGCAGCGACAGCAGGTACCGGACGTCGGCCAGGCAGGTCGCCTCGTCGTCGTAGGCGAACGCGGCGACGCCCGAGGTCTCCGCGTGCACGTCGGCGCCGCCGAGGCCGTTCTGCGTGATCTCCTCGCCGGTGACCGCCTGCACGACGTCGGGGCCGGTGATGAACATCTGCGAGGTTTCGCGGACCATGAAGACGAAGTCGGTCAACGCGGGCGAGTACGCCGCGCCGCCCGCGCACGGGCCGAGCATCACGGAGATCTGCGGGATCACGCCGGAGCAGCGGGTGTTGCGCCGGAAGATGCCGCCGTAGCCGGCCAGCGCCGTGACGCCCTCCTGGATCCGGGCCCCGGCGCCGTCGTTGAGCGACACCAGCGGCGCGCCCGCGGCCTCGGCGAGGTCCATCACCTTGTGGATCTTCTGGGCGTGCGCCTCGCCGAGCGCGCCACCGAAGATGCGGAAGTCGTGGGCGTAGACGAAGACCGTCCGGCCGTCGACGGTGCCCCAGCCGCAGACGACGCCGTCGGAGTGCGGGCGGCGCTGCTCCAGGCCGAACCCGGTGGCGCGGTGCCGTCTCAGGGCCTCCAGCTCGGTGAACGAGCCCCGGTCGAGGAGCAGCTCGATCCGTTCGTGCGCGGTCAGCTTGCCGCGGTCGTGCTGGCGCTGCGTGGCGGCGTCGTCGGGCCCGCGACGCGCGGCGTCCTTGATCTCCCGCAGTTCGGTGAGCCGGTTGGCGAACGCGACGGGTGCCTCAGGCATGGACGGCTCCCAGCTCGTCGGCGAGCCGCCGCAGGATGACGTCCTGGTGGCGGGTGAGGAAGAAGTGCCCGCCGGCGAGTTCCACCAGCTCGAAGCTGCCGGCGGTGTGATCGGCCCAGGAGGCGACCTCGTCGACGGTGGCCATCGGGTCGTCGGTGCCGGTGAAGGCCACGATCGGCGCGTTCAGGGGCGCGCCCGGGGTGTACCGGTAGGTCTCGACGGCGCGATAGTCGTTGCGCACGACGGGCAGGATCATGCGGACGACGTCGTCGTCGCCGAGCAGGTCCGCGTCGGTGCCGCTCAGCCGCCGCAGCTCGGCGATGACGCCCTCGTCGGTCCGGGTGTGCACGCTCTCGTCCCGCACCCGCGAGGGCGCGCGCCGCCCGGAGACGAACAGCGCGGCGACGTCTCTCCCGGCCCGCTCGAGCCGGCGGGCCGTTTCGTAGGCGACCATCGCGCCCATGCTGTGCCCGAAGAGGGCGAGCGGCCGGTCGGCGTGGTCATGCAGTAGTCCGGCGACCCGCTCGGCCAGCGCGTCGATGCTGGTCAGGAAGGGTTCGTGCCGCCGGTCCTGCCGCCCCGGGTACTGGACGGCGAGCACTTCGATGTCCGGGGCCAGCGCCTTCGCCACCGGGAAGTAGAACGGGGCCGAGCCGCCGGCGTGCGGCAGGCAGACCAGCCGCGCCTTCGCCTCGGGTGCCGCGGCGAACCGGCGGAACCAGTTCTCCCCGGCGTGGTCCAGGGGGGCGACCATGTCGTCCCACCGCCTTTCCTCTCGGAGGCTCCTCCCGGCCAAGCTAGCCAGCGCCGACGCGGGCCAACGACCCCTAAGCCCCCCTAATGCCGCGGGTAAACGCCGCCGATCGGGGTAAGCGGGGTGACAGGAGGAACGCAGAGTGCGCGTGAGCTGGAGTGGAGCCGACCAGGCGGGATGGCACGTCCTGGACGTCGCCGGCGCCGACCGGACGGGCCTGAGCGCGGCCCGCAGGTGGGCCGAGGCCAAGCTCGGCAGGCTCCGCGAGACAGACCTGGTCGACACGCTGATCGTGGTCGTAGAGCTGCTGGAGAACGCATACCTCCACGGCGGCGGCCCCCGGCAGCTGCGCATCCACCACGCACACAACCCGTGCGAGGTGACGGTGGCGGTGGCCGACCACGGAGCAGGCGGAGAGCCAAAGCTGCGCGTCCCCGACCGCGGAGGCGGCCGAGGGTTGCTGCTGGTCGACCAGATTTGCCTCGACTGGGGCGTGAGCCACCACGACGACGGGAAGCTGGTGTGGGCGCGGGTGGAGTGCGCGGAGGGGTAGCGCGTGCGTCTGGCGGTGCGCCTTCCCAGCGTGGGCCAGCTGCTGGCTCCGGTCCTCTCGAGACGTGCATCGGACCTTTTACGGAGTACCGACGGCCGCCGCGGCTGCGCACCTGCCTATCCGGCGACATGAGCAGAGGCCCGGGGACGACAGTTGCGGAACTGTCCTTGCCGGGAAGGCGGCTACTGCCGCTTCAGCGGACCCGACGGCCGCGCGCCCACCCACGGCTCCCGACCGGCCTAGCCATTGGCAGGTAAGGATTCCGTTTCCGTGGAGTGCACGCAGCTCCCCTTGCGGCTCCCCGGGCACGGATCAAAATTCAAGCGCCTACCTTCGACTGACAGGCCGACAACGCGCTGCTTGACAAGCTGTTGCCGGCCTCTCCGAACGCAGAACTCAAGCGAAGTCCGGAGTCGGCGAATGCGTTGACTGGCGCGGTTGTACGTCTCGCTCGGATAGCCGTTGCGGTCAAGAAAGCCCTCGATCCGCAGCACGTCCTCAACCCCAGCAAGGTCTTCCCCGCAGGGACGCCCGCATGATCGTCCGCACCACCGCCTGAGCCGGGACCTGTCGTGAGTGAGAAACAGGGTTAGAACCCTGTTTCTCACTCACGACATCTTGGTCAGCCGTCCGATTCCGCGGCCGGGAGGTAGGCACCCGGCACCTGCTCGGGCGCGAACACCTGGTTCTCACCCGGGTAGGGCAGCTGCCAGCCGTGCGTCTGGTACCACGTGAAGTGGTTCATCTGCGCGGGGTTGGCGTAGTCGGCGACCGCGCTCGGGCCGGTCAGCCGCTGGTGCGTCGTCCACTCCTGCCACTGGGCCGCCACCTGCTTCTTGTCCGCGGGCACCGCCGACGACGGCACCGGGGCCGCTGCCGGGTCGGCCGGGGCCGGGGTGTCCGGCCCACAGGACGGCTGGGTCGCCAGGCCGCCCGTCAGGGACGTGCGGTTCGGCAGCGCGGTGAACGGCGTGTAGTCCGGCTTCGGGGTGAAGGCCGCACTCATCGGCGTCGCCGCGCTGTCCTTCTGGTTCATCGGCTTGACCCCGAGGATCTGCTCGATCGTCCGGATCATCGTGATCTGCGAGTAGTAGTGGCTGTCGACGACGCCGTGCTGGGCGTACGGGCTGATGATCTGCACCGGCGCCCGGTGGCCGTCGACGTGGTCGAGCCCGGCCTGGGAGTCGTCCTCGACGACGAAGATCGCCGAGTCCTTCCAGTACTGGCTGTGCGAGATCTCGTCGACGATCTTGCCGACGGCGAGGTCGTTGTCGGCGACCTGGGCGGCCGCGTTCGGCGGGCCGCCGGTGTGGTCGCTGGACAGCCAGAACATGTTCAGGTTGGCCGGGCCGTTCTTCTCGAAGTCGTTCTTCCAGATCTGGTACCGGTACTGGTCCGGCACCGACGTGTCGAACTTCGGGAAGCCCGGCACCGAGACGTTGTTCAGCGACGGGATCGGCGACGACGACACCAGCGGATAGGCCGTCGGCTGACCGGTGGCCGCCATGTTCTTGGCGTCGCAGTACAGGTTCTGCCAGCTCGCCGCGGCGGGCTTGGTCAGGAACTGCTGGAACTCGCCGAAGTCGCGGACCGACTTCCCGGCCGCCTGCGCGCCGGTCCAGAGGAACCCGCTGCTCTGGTGGCCGAGGGCGTCGTCCTCGGTGTCGTAGCTGCGCAGGTACTCACCGGCCGAGGACTCGGTGTACTCGGGGTTGTCGGCCTGCATCAGCCAGTTGTGGCCCTCGGCGGAGTTCGTGCCGATGTCGTAGGTGTTGTCGTACAGCCCGAACTGCTTCTCCAGCGCGTGCTGGTTCGGCGTCACGTTCTCGCCGAACTGCGTCACCGACGGGTCGCCGTTGCCGCGCGCGTCGTCCCCGAAGACCTGGTCGTAGGTCCGGTTCTCCTTGACCAGCAGGAAGACGTGCTTGATGGTCGACGGGTCGCCGAGCCGCGCCGGGACCGGGACGGCCTTGCGATGCCCGTTGTCCTGCGCCACCTGGACCGAGTTGTCCGTCCAGCCGTTCTGCTTGAAGACCTGGCCGGTGTAGCCGCGGATCGCGCGGTCGTCCGGCAGCCGGAACCTCTGCACGCTCGACGTCGTGTCGTGCGTGCCGTGCCCGGCGGCCGTGGTGGGCCGGCGGGCGTCGATGCCGCGGGTGTTGGAGACGACGACGTCCTTGCCGACCGTGGTGATCGCGGTCGGGAAGTAGTCCGTCGGCAGCAGGCCGACGTAGCTCACCGGCTCCTGCGCGCGGCTGTAGCGGTAGACGGCGACCGCGTTCGCGCGGCCGAGCGTGACCAGCAGGTGGCCGTCGTCGGTGAGGGTGACGCCGTCCGGCTCGTACCCGACCGAGGCCTGCGGCCACGGCTGGGTCGCGATGGTCTGGACGACCTTGTCGCGGCCGGTGTCGATGACCGAAACGGTGTTGCTCGCGGTGTTCGTGACGAACACCGCGCCGTTCTTGAAGTACACCGCGGTCGGGTGGAGGCCGACGTCGACGCTCTTCGGCGCGGCGGCCGCGTTCGCCAGGTCGATGACGCTGACCGTGCCGCTGGTGGTGGCGCCGGTGAACTGGCTGGCCGGCACCTGGGTGTCGTACGAGTTCAGCGTCGGCTCGCCGGGCTTGGCCGTGCGGCCGCCTTCGTTGCTGACGTACAGCTTGGTGCCGACGCGCACCAGGTCACGCGGCGCGTTGCCGGTGGCCCAGCTCTGCTTGATCGCACCGGTCGCCGCGTCGAGGGCGACGACGCGGTTCTGGCCGTTGACGGCCGAGTACACGGTCGTGCCGTCGGGCGAGAACACGGCCTGGGCCACCAGCGCGTGCTTGGTGCCGTCCGCCGGGATCTTGACCGAGACCGGAGCCGCGACCGTGCCGTCCGGGTTCACCGTGAACTTGGTGTAGCCGTCGGTCTGCGCCAGCCACAGCGACTTGCCGTCCGGCGAGTACGACGGTCCTTCCTGGCCGACGTCGTTGCCGGCGATGCGCAGGTTCGCCGTCGCGGAGTTGCCGACCAGCTGCTGCACCTTCCAGCTCTTCAGGTCGACGATGGTCAGCGCGATCCCGCCGTCGGTGGTCAGCGCGGCGAGGTGGGCGCCGTCCGGGCTCACCGAGGACGCCATGATCTTGCCGTTGTTGACGACCAGCCGGTCGCCGATCGGCTTGAGGTACTGGTCGGCGGAGACGACCTGGCCGTTCTCGGTGACCTGGCCGACCTGGTCCTCGCCGAACTGCGCTGTCGACGCGACGCCGACACCGGTGCCGGTGGCGACGAGCACGAGCGTGGCGGAGCCGGCCGTCGCGTAGCGCAGCCGATGGCCGCCCAGCCGGCTTTTCCCGGCACGCCGTCTGCGGCGTGTTACCTGCATCGGTTATCCCTTCGGGGTGGAGGAGAGCAGCTCGACGTTCCCGTCGAACTGCCAGAGCGGGTTGGGTTGGTCCCCCACGGGGGTCCGCACCTGGAAGTAGCCGTTCACTTCCTTCGGTCCGTCGCCGTCGGCGACGTACCGCCCGTCCGAGGTGATGTCCAGCTGGTAGATCGCCGACCCCGTCGCCGCGATGCCCGGCAGGTGCCAGGAGACGACGCACCGCCAGTCGTTGCCGGGGCCGTCGGGCTCGACCAGGCCGTCGCCCTTGGTGCACGCGGCCGTGGCCCCCAGCTGCGCCTCCGTGACGTCGGGCCGGTTGAGCTGCCCGGCCTGCAGCCGGTAGAGGTGGGCGAACGCGGTGGCGACCGACCGCTGGACCTTGTCGAGGCCGATCCCGGACCCGGTGGCCGGCGAGGCGAGCGCGACGATCCCGGCCGTGACGGCCAGCAGCGCGACCAGCGGCAGAACCCCGACGGTCAGCGCGCTGCGGCCCGAGCCGTCATGGGCCGGGTTGGTGAAGTCACGGCGCACGAAGAGGACGTACGCCAGCGCGGTCGCGACCACCGCCCACGCCAGGCTCACGGCGACCGCGATCAGCAGCGGCCCGAGCTGGGCCGGGTCGGTGAAGAGGCCGTTCCACGCGATGAAGGCGTAGCTGGGCAGGGCGAGGCGGACGGCGACGGGCAGCGGCAGCAGCTGAGCCAGCGCGAGCACGAGCGCGACGACGGCGGGCAGCAGCAGGCCCATCGGCGACCGGCCCCAGACGACCGAGCCGAGCAGCCCGATCGCGCCGAGCGCCAAGGTCGGCGCGAAGACGCAGACCCACGCGAGCAGGACGCGGACCGCGGCGTCGCCGGAGGTCAGCGAGTGGCCGTCGAGGCCGACCAGGGGCCGGTTGCCGGCGGCGAGCACCCCGCCCACCGCGCTGGAGACGGCCATCCCGGCCACGAGCACGACGAGCACGGTGAGGGCGGCAAGCGCTTTCGCCGCGAAGATCCGCCGGGTAGAGCGGACGGCGACGAGCAGGTGGCGCCAGGTGCCGAGCCGGTCTTCGGAAGCGAAGACGTCCCCGGCGACCACCGACGTCAGCAGCGGGAGCGCGTAGGTGCCCGCGAACCCGAGCATCACCAGCGGGCCGGCCCAGCCCGTGGCGTTCATCCACCGGCCGAAGAGCGTGTCGACGGGCAGCGAACTCTGTTCGCTGACCACGGCGACGAACAACGCGGGCGCGATCCAGCAGGCGAGCACGAGCAGGCGGATGCGCCAGGCGGCGAACAGCTTGACGAGTTCGAAGCGGTAACCGCGGGCCACGGGAACGGGCCGCGCCTCGGCGACGACGGTCATCGGGTGGCCTCCGGCTGTTCGGTGAGGGCGAGGAAAGCGGCTTCCAGCGGGGAGACGACCGGGGCCAGCTCGCGCACCGCGATGCCGTCCTTCGCCAGCCGCAGCACCAGCTCGTCGAGCGCGGGCACCAGCGCGCGGACCACGAACGCGTCGGCGTCCCCGCCGGCCAGGCGGACTCCCGGCGCACCCGCGACCAGGGGCCGCGCGGCCTCCGGGTCGGACGTGCGGAGGCGGTAGTCGAGTTCGCCGTTCTCGGCGGAGAGCTTGCCCAGCGGGCCGGTGAAGACGACGCGGCCGGTGGCGAGGATGGTGACCTCGGAGCACAGCGCTTCGAGGTCGTCCATCCGGTGGCTGGAGAGCACCACGGTGGAGCCGGCGGCGGCGAGCCGCTCGAGGACGCCGTGCACGTGCTTCTTGCCGGCCGGGTCGAGGCCGTTGGCCGGCTCGTCGAGCACCAGCAGCCGGGGCTCGGTAAGCAGCGCGGCGGCCAGGCCGAGCCGCTGCCGCATGCCGAGGGAGAAGCCGCGCACGCGGTCGTCGGCGACGTCGGTGAGCCCGACTTCGCCGAGGACGTCGTCGATCTTCGCGCCCCGCCGGTCGCCGCCGCGGAGGGCGGCCAGCGCGGCGAGGTTCTGCCGGGCGGTGAGCGAGGGGTAGAGCCCGGGGCCGTCGACGAACCCGGCGACGCCGTCGAGCGTCTTGCCGACCGGCACGCCGAAGATCTCGAGCCGCCCTTCGTCGGCGACGGCCAGGCTCAGCAGGAGCCCGAGCAGCGTCGTCTTGCCGGCGCCGTTCGGGCCGACCAGGCCGTGGATCTGGCCCGGCGCCACGTCGAAGTCGATGCCGTCGAGGGCGACGACGTCGCCGAAGCACTTGGTGATCCCGCGCGCTCTCACGGCCAGGGGTACGTCCATCGGTCTCTTCACCTTCGTTTCCGCGGCCTGCGCAAGAAACTTAGGCACCGCAAATGACGTCGACGGGCGACCCGGGTGAACGCCGACCGAACGGCAGTCGACCGGCGGCCACCGGACCGGTGAAATGTCCGAGTTAAGCCTCAGCCTTACGCCGAGTTAACCATCACTTTGCCTTGTCCGTCCACAGTGGATCCTCGGACCCCTCCCCGCCGCCTGCCGGCCGGGGTCCGAGTCCGCCGCACCATCCTCGCCGGCGGTGCAGACCACCGCCGGCGAGCCTGAAGTGTCCACAGTGGACATGCGGCCTTCCGTCCGCACGCCGTCCACGTGGAGTGGTACGCGAACCGAGGAAGGTGGCGCGGCGGGTTCCGGGGCCGCCGCGCCACCGGCGGCCTCAGCCCGGGGCCACCGCCCGGCCCGTCTGAGGCGAGATCATCCCCGCGCACAGCCCGCGGCTCGCCAGCGTCTGCGCGATCCGCGGGATCGCGGCCAGCGTGTTGGCGGGCCATTCGTGCATGAGGATGATCTGGCCGTTGCCGAGGCGGGCGTTGGCCTGGACGATCGCGTCCACGCTCGCGCCGTTCCAGTCCTGCGAGTCGACGTCCCAGATGATCTGCCGGAGACCGTACTTGGCCTCGACCGCCTGCAGCGTCGCGTTGGTCTCGCCGTAGGGCGGCCGGAACAGCTTCGGCGTGCCGCCACCCGCGGCCGCGATCGCCTGCTGCGTCCGGGAAATCTCGGAGTCCATCTGGGACTGGCTCTCCTGCGTCAGGTGCGGGTGGGTGTAGCTGTGGTTGCCGACCCACATGCCCGCACCGACCTGGGCCCGCACCTGCGCCGGATAAGCGGCGGCGTACTGGCCTTCGTTGAACATCGTCGCCCGCAACCCGTTCTGCCGCAACGCGTTCAGCAGGGCGGGCGTGTGCGCGTTCGACGGGCCGTCGTCGAAGGTGAGGCCGACGTAGCCGGCGCAGGTGGCAGCTTGCGCCGGGCCGACGGCGGCGGCGCTCGTCACGGCCAAGGCGGCCGCCAGGATCCAGGGACGCATGGTCAGCCCACCGTCAGGGTGGAGTTGCCACTGCTCTGGTACCCCTCGGTGGCGAGGATCATGTAGTAGTTGAAGCTGCCGAGCCGCATGCCGGCACGCGCCCAGGCGTCGAAGTGGTTGCCGGTGGTGATGGTCCCGCCGGTCTTCTTCTGCTGCCGCACGGACCAGTACTGGTTGAAGGTCTTGGTCCCCTCGACCGACGGCGCGTTGTAGCGGGTGGTCTCGTAGATGTCGTAGGTGCCGCCGTCACTGGTGACGGTGCCCTTGTAGGTCCCGGTCGGCCGGTAGGTGCCCCAGTTGTCGACGATGTAGTACTCGACGAGCGGGTTCGACGTCCAGCCGTAGAGGGAGAGGTAGCCGTTGCCGGAGGGGTTGAAGCTGCCGGAGTAGTTCACGGTCCGCCGGCTCCCGTTGCTCCACCCCTTGCCACCGACGAAGTTCCCGACGTTGCTCCAGTTCACCCGGTAGTTCCCCCCGGAGCCGAGCGTCATCTGGACCGAGCCACCACCATCGGTCCAGAAGGAGTAGTAGTAGCCACCGTTGTTCCCGGTCTGGCTGGTGGTGATGACGGTATCGGCCCGCGCGACCCCGGGCACGAGCGCGGCGATGAGCGCAAGGGCGGCCCCACCGGCGAACACCCTGAAGCGATTCTTGGTGAGCATGCTTCCTCCTCGTCGAGGCTGGCGATGGGGAAAGCATGTGATCGGGGTTGGCGGTGGGACAATGACTTTCGGAAAGTTTCGGGAGTACGGCAGGCTTTCCCGTCACCCGGCCCAGCGACGCCGCCGGAGATCGCGCCCCCGCGCGAGCAGCCGGATCCACGCCCGCCCACCCTCGGCGTCGACGCGCTGGTAAGCGTCGGCAAAGCTCCGCTCGCTGTGCCTGATGACTTCGTCGAAGACCCAGTCCGACGCGATCACGGCGAGCACCGCCTTGGTTTCCATCAGGGCGCGCTTCAGCTCACGTGCGTCGATCAGCTGCTGGGCGTGGAGAATCGACGAGCCGGTGACACCGTGATCGTCGTAGGACACCTCCCCGGCGTGCAAGGCGAGCCTGAGCCGAATCCGTTCCGGCGGCGGATGCAGCCCGTTGTGGGCCACGAGCTCATCGGCGAGCGCTCCGAGCAGCAGGTCGACGAAGAGCGTTTTCGAAACCTGCGCCGGAGCGAGCACGAGAACCCCATCCCCCAGATCCGCGTGCCGACAGGCGGCCCAGGGAATGTCAGCGGCGGCGAAGGCACGTTCTATCGCGCGATACATACCCCGTCGGACCCTGACCTTGTTGGGGTTCGTCCGGCTGTAGCGTCCGAACCCTTCGACATCGACGACCACGATGGTGCAGTGGGCGGTGTTGAGCCCGAGACTGCCGTGCCAGTCGACACCGTCCGTCGCCATGTGTCCGAACGACGCGACGCCGATCGCCCCCGGGGCGAGGCCGGGCTGCGGCAGCCCTTGGTGGCGCGTCCGCCCGCCGAGCCGCGCTGCGTGCGGCCTCGTCGGGTCAGGATGGGACACTCTCGTTCCTTCCGGCAAGCATCAGCCGATCGAGCGCGCGTCATCGGGTGTGTCGCAGCGAGCTGATGTCTATCCTCAGGTTAAGCAACCGGATACCCCACCACTACCATCTCGGTAGCACCGTTCGGTTACCGTAACCAGGAATGTCCACACGCAGTTGCGCCTGCACATGCAAAGGAGCTCGACGTGGCAGCGCCTCCGTCGCCGGTCGTAGCGTCCTGGGAGCTCGCGCTGCGCTTGAAGCGGCGCCGCGAGCAGCTGGGCGTAGAGGTGCGGACGATCACCGAGGCACTCGGCTTCACGCGAAACTACTGGTCCGCGGTGGAGAACGAGCGCAAGATCCTCTCACGGGAGAGCCTTACGCGAATCCTCGAGCTATTCGAGTTCGACGCAGAGGAGAAAGAAGAATTGCTGGCACTGCGCGCCGCCGCTAAAGAGCGCGGCTGGTGGACACGTTACCCGGCACTTTTCGACAATGAGATCCAGAGACTCTTCGGCCTGGAGCAGGGCGCGCGGAGTATCCGTGACTACGAAAATCTGCTCATTCCCGGATTGCTGCAAACCGCCGACTACACCCGGGGCATCATGATGCCCGACGTCACCATGCGACCGGTCGAGGTCGATCAGCGCATCGAGGCAAGACTGCGCCGACAGGAACGACTCATCGACAGCAACGATCCGTTCAAATTCACCGCCGTCATCAGCGAGGCCTCACTCCGACAGCAAATCGGCGGTCCGCGCGTTCTCCGGAACCAGCTGGTGCGCCTCGCCACCTTGATCGAGCAACATCCGGACACGCTCGATATCCGGGTGATTCCCTTCACTGCGACCGCATGCGGACTTTTCGGCGGAGCCACGGTGGTTCTCATCGATTTCGACAACCCGCAACTGCCGACGCTGGCCTGGCAGGAGACGGTCACCACCTGGGGGATAATCGATGACCCCACAGAGGTCAGGAACCTCACCACGACCTTCGAGGATGCTTACCGGCGAGCCCTCGGCAGGAAAGAAACACTGGAAATGGTCCGACACCACACCGAGGACATCGATTGAATTGACAGAGAAAATATCCTCCGCCCTCCAGCGCACCGGGTGGTTCAAGAGCAGTTACTCCAATGCCGGCGGGAGCTGCATAGAAGCCCAGTTCAAGTCCGGAGCCGCCCTCGTGCGCGATAGCAAGGACCGGCGAACGATATCGCCTGTCATCGAGTTTTCGGGAGCAGCCTGGTCCGTTTTCCTACATCTCCTCAATTCGAGCAATCTCTAACAGAGAACCCAAGAGGACGAGGGCGCAGTCGGAGCCCTCGCCCTCAATCGTCGCCTCTCGCGCCACAGGGCAGAGTCGGCGAAAACCAAGGAGGACGCACAGCAGCGCGCCCAAAAACATCACATCGCACAACCAAACACGCAAGGAACTCCGTTGGCTACTACAGATCGACTCACCCAAGTACTTCACCCAGATTGGTTCAAGAGCAGCTACTCCAATGCGAGCGGAAGCTGCGTAGAAGTCCTGTTCACGAACGGTCCCACCCTCGTTCGGGACAGCAAGGACCGTCAGATGACCACACCGGTCATCCAGGTCGAGCAGAACGCATGGACGTGCTTCGTACGAGACCTGACAACCAAGGCCGCCTGACAGGAGGAGCTGAGAGCGCCGACTCGGTGCTCTCAACTCGGTCCCGATGATCTACCCGACTGCCGCCTCCTCCCCGGGCCCCAGCAGCCGGACCCACGCCTGAGCGGCGGTCTCCTTCTCCTGCACGAACACCGGCCGGTACCGTTCCGGCCGGCTCACCGGACTGTGCCGGATGATCTCGTCGAAGATCCACGCCGAAGCGATCACCGCGAGATCTCCACCCGCGTACGCTGACGCATTTATCAGTACCTCAGAGTGCAACAGCCGGAACGCGTGTACGATCGCCGATCCCGTCCTGCCGTGCGCGTCGTAGCTGACTTCGCCCGCGTGCAACACCGCCCGCAGGCGGATTCTCTCCGGCAACCGATGCACACGATTGTGCTCGGCAAGGAAAGCGGTCAGCGCAGCGGGGAGCAGCTCGCTGAACACCGCCTTCGGGTACTCCGCGGGCACCAGCAGAAGCACGCCGTCGCCGAGGTCGGCGTGGTAGCAGTCGGGCCAGGAAACGCCGCACGCGAGCAGTGCCTCCTGGACCACCTCGTAAAGACCCGCCCGGAGGGTCAGCCGGTGCATGGTGGTGCGGTCCGCGGCGGCGAATCCGTCGATTTCGACGATGAAAATGGTGTGGTGCACCGGATCCGCCACCGGCTCCACGAACTCGAGCGGCGGGGTCCCGCAAAGCCACTGCCACACGTCCGTCCACGACATGACGTGATCGTGAACCGCGCCGGTGGACACTTCGGTTGCCGCTTGCTGGACAAAACCTTGACAGCCGCTCGACCTGCACTGAATGGCCGCCGTTGGCGGGTTACGGTGCCTGTCAGCAGTCCTGCCGGGGTGGACGGGGAAACCCGATGGAGTTCCGGATCCTGGGGCCCGTCGAGCTCCTGCTCGGCGACCGGAAGGTCGCGCTCGGGCGGGCGAAGGAACGTTCGCTGCTGGGCGTGCTGATGCTCAACCACGGCAAGGTCGTCAGCGTCCGGACCGTCACCGAAGCACTCTGGGACGACAACCCGCCCGAACACGCGAGGAACGACCTCCAGACCTACGTCAGCCGGCTGCGGGCCTGCCTGCGCGGCTTCGGGGTCTCGGCGCGGATCGTCACCCAGCGCGCCGGCTACCAGTTCCTGCCCGAGGACGACGATCTCGACTACGCGCGCTTCAAGTCGCTGATCCGCGACGGCGAGCAAGCGCGGGAAGCCGGGCGGCTCGACGAGGCCGCGAACGCGCTGCGGGCGGCGATGGACCTCTGGCGGGGACCCGCCGTCGAAGACCTCGGCAGCACCTGGATGGAACAGAAGCGGGAAGACCTCGACCTCTACGACCGCGTCGCCGCTTACCAGGCGCTGTGCGCCGTCGAGCTCGAACGCCGCGACTACCGCGGGGTGCTGCGGATCCTCGACGACGCCATGGTCGACCACGAGCTCGATCCCCAGTACATCGCGCAACGGCTCAGCGCGTTGAACGGTCTCGGGCGCTACGAGGTCTTCGACGCCTACTGGAAACAGGTCTACGACCGGTCGGTCCGGTCGTTCGGGACGGGCCCTTCCCGGGAGCTGCAGGAACTGCACCAGCGGCTGCTGCAGTCGCGGGACTCGCTCGCCCCCGCCGACCTCCACCGCACCCAGGCAGCGCTGCGCGCCCTACCACCCGCCCAGCTGCCGTCGACGGTCAGCCGGTTCGTCGACCGCGACGCCGACCTCGGCCGGCTGAACGACCTCTTCCTGCGCTCCCGGGTCGGGGGTCCGCCGGTGACCCTCATCGTCGCCGTCACCGGGCCGGCCGGGGTCGGCAAGACCGAGCTGGGCCTGCACTGGGCGCACGCCGTCCGCGAACGGTTCCCGCACGGGCAGCTGCACGCCGACCTCTCCGGGTACGGCACCGGCCCGCCGCGGGACCCCGGCGAGGTGCTGGCCGAATTCCTCGACGCGCTCGGCGTCGCCGCGCCGGCGATCCCCGCCGGCCTGAGCGCCCGCACCAGGATGCTGCGGACCCTGCTCGACGACCGCCGGATGCTCTTCTTCCTCGACAACGCCCGGGATTCCGGGCAGATCGTGCCCCTGCTGCCGGGCAGCGCGCACTCCGTGGTCGTCGTCACCAGCAGGCACCGGCTGAGCGACCTCGTCACCCACCACGGCGCCTACCGGCTGGAAGTGGCCCCCTTCACCGAACCCGACATCGCGCAACTGCTCGAGAGCCTGCTTCGCGACTCCCCGACCGAGCCGCCCGATCCGGCGGCCGCGCTCGCGCTGACCGGCGGCACCCCGCAAGCCGTCCGCACCCTCGCCGAGCTCCTGCCCGGCGCCCGCGAGCTGCCGGGCCCGGCCGAGCTCCTCCTGGCGGGCGAACTGGCGTCGGGGACGATCCTGACGTCGGTGCTGTGGTCCTACCGGGGCCTGGATCCGCCGGCCGCCCGGCTCTTCCGTTCCCTCGCACTGCACGTCGGCCCCGGCCTCTCCCCGGACGCGATCCGCGCGCTCGACGGGACCGACGACGAAACCACCCGCGGCGCGCTGACCGCGCTCGGGTCGCTGTACCTGGTCGGCCGGGAGGACGGCCGCTACCGGATGGACGTCCTCACCCGCGCGGCCGGCGAACGGCTCGCACTCGCCCACGACTCTCCGGCCGACCGCCGGCAGGCCGAGGCGCGGCTGCTCGACTGGTACATCGCCCGGGTCACCGACGCCGCCGAGGTCCTGGCGCCGGCCCTGCGGCGCACCGCCGAACTGCCCCAGGCCGGGCGCCTGCCGGACTTCGCGGCCGCGGAAGCGTTCCTGGCCGAAGAGGACGCGAGCCTGTGCGCCGTGATCCGCCGGGCGGCCGGGGACAACCTGGGCCGGGCCGTGACGTTGCTCCGGCTGGTGCGGCCCCACCTGACCACCGGCGGTACCGGACCCCAATGGCGCGAAACCGTCGAGGCGGTCCTGCTCGCCACACGGGCCGCCGAGGACCTCGACGCGGAGGGGCAGGCGTTGGCAGCCCTGGCGCACGTCCACGACGATCCGGGGAAGATCCAAGAGGCACTCGAACTCGCAAGCGCGATCTTCGGCAACACCGGCAACAGCCGGGACCTGTCCGAGGTCCTCCTCCTGCTCGCCCGCCACGCGGACGACGCCGGGGGCCGGGTCCGCGCCGGGTCCTGCTTGCGCCGGGCCCTCGACATCCAGCACAGCCTCAACGAGCCCGCCCAGAGCGCCGCGGCGCACGGCGCCCTCGGCACGCACCTGCGTCGTCAGGGCGAGCTCGAAGAGGCGGAAACCCACCTCTCCCAAGCGAAAACGCTGTACGCCGAGCTGGGCGACCACCGGCGCCAGGCCGCCATGGCGCTGGAGCTCGGCCTGCTGAACCGCCGGTCCGGGCGGACCACGGACGCCATCCGGCAGCTCACCGAAGCGGTCACGCTGCACGACCGGTACCCGGCCGACCACGAGCGGACGCTCGCCGCGCTGGTCGAGCTGAGCGAAGCCGCCTGTGACGCCGAAGAACACCACGAAGTCCTGCTGTTCGCCCGGAAGGCGCTGGGGATCTCCCGCTCCCCCTCCGACCACGTCCAGGTCGTCCGCGCGCTGGTCGCCCTGGTCCGGTCGCTGGCCGCGACGGGCCGGCAGGCCGAAGCCTGGCACGAGTCCCGCCAGACCATCGCGCTCGTCGCCGACGCCGACGACCCCGTGCGGTACCACGTCCGCGAGCAGTTCACGAAGCTCGGACTGTGGCCGGCCCGCACCCCGTCGTGAGTGAGAAACAGTGTTAGAACACTGTTTCTCACTCACGACCGGGGATGCCTACTCCCGCAGGCCGATCGCGTCGATCGGGCGGGCGCGCAGTGCCACCCACGTCGACAGACCCATCGCCACCAGACCCAGCAGTGCCGCGCCGCCGATGATTCCGAAGTAGACGGACAGCGGTCCCGATGGCAACGGGTTCCCGCGCAGTCCGAGGTTCAGCAAAGTCAGTGGTACCACCGCGACCACCGTCCCGACCACGACCGCGATCCCGACCGTGGCCAGGGCCTCGAGCCGCATCATGTGGGTCACCTGGCGGCGGGTCGTGCCCACCAGCCGCAGCAACGCGAACTCGCGGGACCGCTGCGCCGTTGTCAGGACCAGCGTGTTGGCCACCGAAATCGCCAGGTAGCCGACGATCACGCCGACCGCCACCAGGTTCAGGTAGAACTGCGCCTGCCGGTCGCCGCCCTCGGGAGCCGGTGCCGAAGAAGCCACCGTCAAGCCCGGGTACGGCAACCCGCGGAGAGCCGACGCGACCGCCGCGGGATCCGCGTCGGGGGATCGCCGGACGAGCACCGAGTCGTCCAGGCGGCCGCCGTTGTGCTCGCGGGCCAGCCCGACCGGCAGGACGAAGTCGCCGAACGCGAGGTCGTGCGTGTAGGTCGCGACCAGGCGCAGCTTCGCCGGGACGCCGTCGCCGAAGTAGAACGACACCTCGTCGCCGATCTTCTTGTCCAGCCAGTCGGCCTCCGAGCGGCTCAACGCCACCGTGGCACTGGTCAGATCCGCGAGCCGCCCGGCGTCGACGCCCAGCTCCAAGGCGCCGCGGACCTGCTCGCCCGCCAAGCCCTGCGCGGGCTTGCGCTGGACTTCGACGCTGTCGCCAACCGTGGCCGCCGTGATCACCGACGTCCGCACCACCGGTGTCGCCGCCGCCACGCCCGGCAGCCTGCCGACCGCCGCGGCGACCTCCGGCGAGACACCGGCCGGGCCGCTCAGGACGTAGTCCGCAGTCGTCGAGCGTGCCGTCTCCTCCGCTGCTGCCGCGGTCGAAGACGTCTGGCTGTAGAAGGTCGCGAGGGCGAACGCCACACCCAGCATCAGCGGGGTCGCCGCCGCGGCCAGCCGCCGGGTGTTGGCCTGGGCGTTCGCGCCGGCCAGGTACCCGCTGATCCGCCACACGCGCCCCAGCACCAGCGCGAGCACGCGCGTCACCAGCGCCGTCACCTGCGGACCGACCACGGCCAGCCCGATGACGACGACCAGCGTCGCCATCGTCGAGACCGCCGTCGCGATGTCGCCGCGCAGGAACAGCGGCACCAGCGCACCGCCGAACCCGGCCGCCACCAGCGCCCAGCCGGTGAGCAGCCGGCCACGGCCCAGCTCACGGCGTTCGACCGCCGCCTCGCCGAGCGCTTCGACCGGCCGGATCGACGACGGCCGCCGCGCCGCCGCCCACGCCGCCAGCCGGGCCGCGCCCAGGCCGAGCAGCAGCGCGGCGAGCGACGGCAGCGGGCTGATCGCCAGCTCGAAGTCCGCCGGGATCACGCCGATCGCGGCGAACGCGTCCCGCAGCCCGGACGCCACCGCGAGGCCCAGCGCGCCCCCGAGCACCCCGGCGACCAGCGCGACCAACGTCGTCTCGGTGCCGATGAGCTTGCGGATCTGCCGTGGGGTCGCGGCGACCGCGCGCAGCAGCGCGAACTCGCGGCGCCGCTGGTTGATCGTCAGGGCCAGGGTGCTCGCCACCACGAACACGGCCACCAGCAGGGCGAACCCGCCGAACGAGCCGGCGATGGCCAGCAGCAGCGTCCGCGTCTGGCTGACGTCGAGGAACTCGATCGTGCTGCGCTCGACGCCGGTGGTGACCTCGGCGCCGTTCGCGACCGCGGTGATCCGCTCGGCGAGCGTCTCCGGTGCGACGCCGGGGTCGGCCAGGACGCCGATCGCGTGGGCGCTGCCGGGCTGCGCGGTCAGCTCCTCGGCCCGCTGCGGCGTGAAGAACAGCGCGGACTGCCGCGAGAGGCTGTTGACGACGCCGCTGACCCGGAACGGCCTCGGCACCGACCGGGTCGCGATCCGCACCTGCCCGCCGACGCCCACCCCGGCGCGCTGGGCGAGCTCGGCGTCCAAGACCACGTCGCCGGGAGCGGTGGGCGCCGCGCCCGCGCGCAGGGTGAACGGCGCCAGCACGGCCGCGTCCCAGTTGTGGCCCAGTGACTGCGGACCGCCGAGCACCTCGCCGGAAGCCGTGACGACCTGGGCCGGGAAGCTCTGCTCGGCCACCGCTGCCCGGACGCCGGGCACCGAAGCGAGCCGGCCGGCCAGTGCCTCGGGGACCGACGGCTGCTCGCCGACCTGCTCGAACGTCAGCGCGTCGGCGCCCGGCGGCCGCACGGTCTGGGCGCCGCCGACGACGACCGCCGCGGCCGCGTAGCGCTCGGTGGGGACGCCGGCGCGCAGGCCGGACTCCATGAGGACCCCGCAGCCCGCCACCAGGGCGGTGCCGCACAGGATCGCGATGAACGCGCCGGCGAAGCCGCCGAGCCGGCTGCGGATCGTCTGCCAGGCGAGGGACAGCACGGTCACCACTCCCCGAGGTGCGTCATGCGCTCCGCCACGCGCTCGGGCGTGGGGTGCGGGAGGTGCCCGGCCAGCCGGCCGTCGGCCAGGAAGAGGACGCCGTGTGCGGCCGAGGCCGCGACCGGGTCGTGCGTCACCATCAGCACGGTCTGTCCCATGCCGTCGACGACGGCGCGGAGCAGGTCGAGGACCTGCCGCGCGGTGCGGGTGTCGAGGGCGCCGGTCGGCTCGTCGGCCAGCACGACGTCGGGCCGGGCGATGAGCGCCCGCGCGATCGCGACGCGCTGCTGCTGCCCGCCGGACAGCTCCGCCGGGCGGTGCTCCAGGCGTTTCGCCATCCCGACGCCTTCGACGATCTCCCGCAGCCACTGCGGGTCCGGCCTGGTCCCGGCCAGGCGCATCGGCAGCGTGATGTTCTGCAGCACGTTCAGCGACGGCAGCAGGTTGTAGGCCTGGAAGACGAATCCGACGCGGGTGCGCCGCAGCCGCGTCAGCTCGTTCTCCTTCAGCCGCCCGATCTCGGTGCCGCCGAGCAGCACCTTCCCCGACGTCGGCCGGTCCAGCCCGGCCGCGCAGTGCAGGAAGGTGCTCTTGCCCGAGCCCGACGGGCCCATCACCGCGGTGAACGTCCCCCGCCGCACGTCCGCCGTCACGCCGTCGAGCGCGGTGACGGCGCCGTCACCGGAGCCGTACACCTTCCGCACCCCGGCCAGTTCCAGCGCGTTCGCTGTCGTCATTTCGGATCCCCTTCGTTCTCTCCCAAGGAAAACTAGGGCGACGGCGACGGGACTTCGATCCCGTGCAGGGGTGGATCCGGGGTAGCGCCAGCACCACCCCGGCGGTGGGGTGGGACACTGTCGCCGTGACGACCCGCCTGCGCGAGTGCTGGTCGGCGGTTCGGTACCTCGTGGTCGGCGCCGGCACCTCGCTGCTGTCGATCTTCGCCCTCGCCGGGCTCTTCGCCGTTCTGCTGCTGTGCCCGTTCGGCGTCGGCATCCCGTCGCTGGCCCCGGCGATCAAGCTGGCGCGGTGGCCGGTCGGGGTCGACCGGCGCCGGGCCGCGCGCAGGCTCGGCGAGGCCATCCCCGAGCCGTACCGGGACGGTTCGCCGTTGAAGGACCCGGCGACCCGCCGCGACCTCGCCTGGCTCGCGATCCACGCCGCGACCGGGCTGCTCCTCGGCAGCCTGGCGGTCGGCCTCCCACTCGGCGCGATCCAGCAGGTCGTCACGGTCTTCGTCTGGCCGGCGGTGCCCGGCGGGATCGAGGGCTCGCTCGGCATCATGGTGAATTCGTGGCCACGCGCGGGACTGGACTTCCTGGTCGCCGTCGCGATGGCCGGGGCGACGTTGCTGCTGCCGCGCTCCGCGCGTTGGCAGGCCCGCACCGCGCGGAAGCTGCTCCGGCCCGCCCCCGGCGTCGTCCTCGCCGACCGGGTCGCCGAGCTGACCGCGACGCGGGCGGCCGCGCTGGAGGCGCACGGCGCCGAGCTGCGCCGCATCGAGCGTGACCTGCACGACGGCACCCAGGCCCGGATAGCCGCCGTCGTGCTGCAGCTCGGCATCGCCGGTCAGCTCTACGACCGCGACCCGGCCACGGTCCGCGACCTGCTGGTCAAGGCGCAGGACACCGCGACCGACGCGCTCGCCGAGCTGCGGACCGTCGTGCGCAGCATCTACCCGCCGCTGCTGAGCGAGCGCGGCCTCGCCGGCGCGGTGCAGGCGCTCGCCGAGCGCACGCCGGTGCCGACGGCGGTCACCGTCGAGTACGAAACCGGTCGCCCGGCCGCGGTCGAGGCCGCCGCGTACTTCGTCGTCGCCGAGGTGCTGGCCAACGTCACCAAGCACGCCGACGCGTCCACTGTGGACATCATGCTCGGCGGCACGGCTTCCCTGCTGTCCCTGGAGATCCGCGACGACGGCCGCGGCGGCGCGGACGAGAGGCGCGGCAGCGGGCTCGCCGGGATCCGGCGCCGCGCCGAAGCCTTCGACGGAACCCTCACCCTGACCAGCCCACCCGGTGGGCCGACCGTGCTGCGAGTGGAGCTCCCATGCGGGTCGTGATCGCCGAGGACGACGCGCTGCTGCGCGAAGGCCTCGCGCTACTGCTGAAGACGGCGGGCATCGAGGTCGCCGCCACGTTCGACAACGCCGAGGACTTCCTGGCGTTCGTCGAAGGTGACCGGCCGGACGCCGTCGTGATGGACGTCCGGATGCCGCCGACCCACCGCGACGAGGGCCTGCGCGCGGCCGTCCGCGCCCGCGAGCTCCACCCGGGACTGCCGGTGCTGGTGCTGTCGGCCCACGTCGAGACGAGCTACGCGGTGGAGCTGCTCGCCGACGGCGTCGGCGCGGTCGGCTACCTGCTCAAGGAGCGGGTCGGCAAGGTCGAGCGGTTCCTCGACGCGCTCGAGCGGGTCGCGAAGGGCGGCACGGCGATGGACCCGGAGGTCATCGGCCAGCTGATGTCCCGCCGGCGCACGGCGGACCCCTTGGCCGCGTTGACGGCGCGGGAGCGCGAAGTGCTGGCGCTGATGGCCGAGGGCTACAACAACGGCACGATCGCCGAGCTGCTCGTCGTCAGCGACGGCGCGGTCCTCAAGCACATCCGCAACATCTTCGCGAAGCTCGGCCTGCCCTCGGACGAGGGCGGCGGCCACCGCCGCGTGCTGGCAGTGCTCGCCTACCTCGGCCGTGACGCGGGGTAGCGCAGGCACCACCCCGGATCCGGGTGCGCTCTTCACCGCCCCTGGAAGGTCGCCCGGTAGGCCTGCGGGCTCGTCCCCACCACCCGCTTGAACCGCTCCCGGAACGCCCCCGGCGACCCGAAACCCACCTCCGTCGCGATCCGGTCCACGGACTCGCCCGTCGCCTCCAGCAGGTACTGCGCCCGCCGCACCCGGGCGCGCAGCAGCCACTGCAGCGGTGTCGTTCCCGTCTGCTCGCGGAACCGGCGGTTCAGCGTCCGGGTGCTCATCCCCACCTGGGCCGCGACGCCGGACAGCGTCAGCTCCGCCGCGCAGTTCTCCTCGAGCCACGCCAGCACCGGCTCCAGCTCGGACCCGCGCGGCGTCGGCGGCGGGTCGTGCGCGATGAACTGGGCTTGGCCGCCTTCGCGTTCCAACGGCATCACCGACAACCGGGCCGCCGACGCCGCCACCGCCGAGCCGTGGTCGCGGCGGATCAGGTGCAGGCACAGGTCCAGCCCCGCCGCCGCGCCCGCGGAACTCAGGATCTGCCCGTTGTCGACGTACAGCACGTCCGGGTCGACGTCGACCGCCGGGTGCCGCCGGGCCAGCTCCGGCGCGGCCGCCCAGTGGGTCGTCGCGCGGAGGCCGTCCAGCAGACCCGTCTCGGCCAGCACGAACGCGCCCGAGCAGATCGACGCGATCCGCGTGCCCCGCGCCGCCGCCGCCCGCAGCGCCGCGACCACGTCGCGCGGTACCGGCGGGTTCGACGCCCGGCCCGGCACGATGACCGTGTCCGCGTCCGCCAGGCCCCGCAGGTCCCACGGCGGCCGCAGCGTGAACATCCCCGCGTCCAGCTCGGGACCGGGACCGCAGATCCGGACCTCGTACGCCGCGTCGCCGCCGGGCAGGAGGGTCCGCGAGAAGACCTCGATGGGTGTCGCCAGGTCGAACGGGACGACCTGGTCCAGCGCGAGGACCGCCACGATGTGCATGACACCGACGATAGACCGTCCACTAAGGACGGAGGCTGCGCAGCACCAGGTTCGCGAAGTGCTCCCCCACCTGTTCTCCCGACAGCCCGCCGTCGGCGTGGTACCACATGCCGAGCCGGTGGATCGCGCCGTAGTGGTAGTGGATCACCAGGTCCGCCGGGACGTCGTCGCGGAAGACCCCCGAGCGCTGGCCCTCGGCGACCAGGTCCCGCACGCGCTCGTGGTAGGTGCGCCGCTCGGCGCGCACCTGGACCTGCTTGGACTTCTCCAGCAGCGGGAACGACAGGAAGAACACGGTCGCCGCGTCGAGGTCGGCGATGCTCGTGACGACGACGTCGGCGATGATCGCGTGCAGCCGCTCCGGCAGCGGCAGGTCCGATTCGGCGATCGTCACCATCCGGCGGGTCTGCATCCGCAGCATCGCCGTGTAGATCTCGAAGAGCAGGTCGTCCTTGGATTCGAAGTAGTGGTACAGCCCACCTTTGGTGACGCCGGCCTCTTCGACGATCTCCCGGACCGTCGTGGCCTCGAACCCCTTCTCGGCGAACAGGCGCACCGCCGCCCGCACCACCTTGTCCCGCACGTTCATGTCGCCACCCTAGGTGAGCGGGCGGGCCGGTCCGCACGGCGCTGCGGACCGGCCCATCCATCACTTGCCCAGCAGGTTCACCTGCTCCGGAGTGGCGCGTTCACCGGTGTACGGCGTGATCGCCCCGGTGCCCCGGTCGGTGACCGACGGTGGCTGGATCACCGTCGTCGTGGTGTCCGGGTTGATCTTGAACACGTACGCCCCGGTGTAGCCGGAGTGCGAGTCCTTCGAGAACCCGAACGGCGTGAGACCGGGGCCCTTCAGCGCCCCCGAGCTCATCGCGTCGACGATCTTCTGGCGCGTCGGGTCCGGCCCGGCGGCCTTCAGCGCCTGGCCGAACGTGTACGCCTGCACCATCCCGTAGAACAGCGTGTTGGTCAGCTGCTCGTTCGGGATGTACTTGTCGTGGATGCCCTTGAAGTAGGCGACCCACGGGTCGGACGTCTGCGCGACGTCGGGCAGGTACCCGGTGCCGATCAGCCCGTTCAGCAGCTGCGCGCTCGACACGCTCGCGCCGCCGCGCTTGGCGAAGTCCTGCAGCAGCCCGGACAGCGTCGCCGGGTCCGCGCCGATGCTGCTGACGACGAACTGCGGGTGGTAGCCGATCTTCGCCGCGGCCAGGATGGCGAGCGCGGTGAACGCCGGGATGCACTCGCAGACGACGACGTCGGCGCCGGCCGTCTTCAGCGCGGACAGCTGCGGCGTGACGTCGGTGTTGGCGGTGTCGTAGCCCTGCCGGACGACGGTCTGGTCCTTGACGAACTGGTCGAGCCCGGCCTGGGTGTCGCGGCCGACGTCGTCGTTCTGCGTGAAGTACCCGATCTTCTTGCCGGCGAAGGTGTCCTTGATGTACTTGCCCTGGATCTTGCCCTCGCGGGTGTAGTCGACCTGGTACCCGAAGGTCATCGGCGACTTCTGCGGGTTGTCCCACGCGAGCGCGCCCGAGGACACCAGCAGGTCCGGCACGCCTTCGGAGTTGAGGTAGTCGACGACCTTCGAGTGCGTCGGCGTCCCGAGGCCGCCGACGATCGCGAACACCTTGTCCTGCAGGACGAGCTTCTTCACGACCTCGACGGTCTTGGTCGGGTTGTAGCCGTCGTCCTCGACGTGGTAATCGATCTTGCGGCCGTTGATCCCGCCGCCGTCGTTGATCGCCTGGTACACCGCGCGGGCGCCGACGGAGATCTTGCTGTACCCGGGCGCGGCCGGCCCGGTGAGCGGCTGGTGCGTGCCGATGGTGACGGTGTCCTTCGTGACGCCGACGGCCGAGTCGGCGGCCTGCTGACCACCGCCGTCGCTCTCCCCCGCCCCGCCGCACGCGCTGAGCGCGAGCGCCAACACCGCGATTCCCGCGACGGTTCTAGTGGTTCTCATGGTTCTCCTTCTTTTCGACGGGTCGACGGAGAAGCTTGCGCAGGCGCTGGAAGCCGCCCTGGATGCCCCGCGGGAACGCGAGCACGACGACGATGAGGATCACGCCGTACACCGCGAGCGGGAGGTTGTTGGCCACGTCGGTGTTCAGGTGCAGCGCGTCGGCGAGGTCCTCGGACCAGGCCTGGAAGTAGACGAGCGCGACCGCGCCCCACAGCGCGCCCCACAGGGACCCGAGCCCGCCCAGCACCACCGCCGCCAGCAGGCTCAGCGACAGCGCGGGCGTGAACGAGCCGGGTGCGGCGGTGCCGAGCAGGAACGCCTGCAGGCCACCGGCGAGCCCGCCGCAGACCGCGCTGATCAGGAACGCGAGGATCTTCGTGCGGCCGACGGCGATCCCGCTCAGCGACGCGGCGACCTCGTCGTCGCGGACCGCGCGGAAGTGCCGGCCGAGCTTGCCGCGCACGACATTCACCACCAGCACCAGCGCGATGAGCACGCTGAGCCAGACGATCCAGGTCTGCCAGCGCAGCTCGGGGACGGCGATCCCGGACGGTCTGCTGTGGACGGTGAAGCTGAGCCCGTTGCTGCCGCCCAGGAAGTCCTGGAACCGGCGGGTCAGCGCGGGCAGGCCGACGGCCAGCGCGAGCGTCGCCCCGGCCAGGTACGGGCCGCGCAGCCGGGCCGCGGCGGCCCCGGCCAGCAGTCCGGCCAGCCCGCCCGCGGCCGAGGCGAGCAGGAGGTCGGCCCACAGCGGGAACGACGGGACGCGCCGCACCAGCAGCGCCACCGTGTACGCGCCGATGAACATGAACGCGCCGTGGCCCAGCGAGACCTGCCCGGTGAGGCCGGTGAGCAGGGTCAGCCCGGCGACCGCGATCAGGTAGTAGCCGATCGTCGCGATCCGCAGGTTGGTGAACTCGTCGGTGACCAGGGTCAGCACGACGACGACGGCGAACGCGGCCAGCGCGGCGAGGGCGTGGCGGAGCAGGGGCGGCAATGTCCGCTTCTTGGCCGCCGTCTCCACGGGGGTTTCCGGGAGGCTCGTGCGCACGGTCATACCCGCCTCACCTTCGCGCGGCCGAACAACCCGCTGGGCCGCACGATCAGCACCACGACGAGGATCGCCAGCGCGGCGATCGTCACCATCTCCGGACCCAGGTAGCCGGACACGTAGGACAGTCCGACGCCGAGGACGAACCCGCCCACGATGGTGCCCAGCGGGTTGTCGAGGCCACCGAGCACCGCCGCGGTGAGGGCGTAGACGAAGACGCCGTCCAGCACGTTCGGGAAGAGGAACGGCGGGGTGGCGAGCAGCCCGGCCAGCGAGCCGACGGCCGCCGCGAGGCCCCAGCCGACGGTGAGCATCAGCCCGACCCGCACGCCGAGCGTGCGCGCCACGTCCGGGGCGAACGCGGCCGCGCGCATCCGCAGGCCCAGCGGCGTGTACTTGAACACCACCAGCACGAGGGCGGCGATGACCAGCACCACCAGGACGACGAACAGGTCGTTGGCGGAGAACCGGCCGACGAAGTCGAAGGCGTACGGGAACGCCAGCGGTTCGTTGGACCAGATCATGCCCGCGACCGCCTGCAGCACCAGGAGAAGCCCGAGCGTGACGATGATCGAGCTCAGCTCCGAGCGGTGCCGCAGCGGCCGGATCAGCAGCCGTTCGGTGGCGACACCCAGCACGGCCCCGGCCCCGATCGCGACGGCGAAGCCGAGCCAGTAGCTGCCCGTCGCCTTCGTCACCGAGTACG
This sequence comes from Amycolatopsis sp. NBC_01488, assembly GCF_036227105.1. Taxonomy (NCBI): domain Bacteria; kingdom Bacillati; phylum Actinomycetota; class Actinomycetes; order Pseudonocardiales; family Pseudonocardiaceae; genus Amycolatopsis; species Amycolatopsis sp. NBC_01488. The sequence goes on from NZ_CP109434.1 coordinate 933,815, forward strand.
CGAGGTACGTCGAGATCAGGGCCAGGGCGGGCTGCGCGAAGTTCACCACCCGGGTGGCCCGGTAGATGATGACCAGCGCGAGCCCGAGCGCCGCGTAGACCGCGCCGGCGGAGATCCCGCCGAGGGTCAGGTCGAGGAATTCCTGCATACCGGACCGTTCTCTCCCTGGTGGTGGCTCAGAAACCGAGGTAGGCGTGGCGGAGGCCGTCGTCGGCCAGTAGCTCCGCGGCGGTGTCGACGGCGACGACCCGGCCCAGCGCCAGGACGTAGCCGTTGTCGGCGATGGACAGCGCGCTGTGCGCGTTCTGCTCGACGAGCACGACGGTGAGCCCGGTCGAGGTCCGCAGGTCCCGCAGGATCGCCATGATCCGGGCGGTGATCAGCGGCGCGAGGCCGAGCGACGGCTCGTCGAGCAGCAGCAGCTCGGGCCGGCTCATCAGGGCACGGCCGATGGCGAGCATCTGCCGCTCGCCGCCGGAGAGGGTCGCGGCGGGTTTCGCCGCGCGTTCCTCCAGTGGCGGGAACAGCTCGTAGACCTCCTTGCGCGCGGCCGCCCGGTCGGCGCGGTCGCGACGCCACAGCGCGCCCAGCCGGAGGTTCTCGTCAACGGTCAGCTCGGTGATCACGCCGCCGCCTTCGGGCACGTGCGCGACCCCGCCGCGCGCGATGCGGTCGGGGGCCAGGCCGCTGAGATCCTTGCCGTCCCAGGTGATCCGGCCGCCGCGGGCGGGCTGCAGGCCGCTGATGGCCCGCAGCAGCGTCGTCTTGCCCGCGCCGTTCGCCCCGAGGACGGCGGTGATCCCGCCGCGCTCGACTTCGAGGCCGACGCCGTCGAGCGCGCGGACGGCGCCGTAGGCCACGGAAAGCTCGTCGATCTCAAGCACCGGACGCCTCCTCGGCGGGGTCGCCGAGGTAGGCCTCGGCCACGCGGGGGTCGGCCTGGATCTCGGCCGGGGTGCCCGCCGCGATGACCTCGCCGAAGTTGAGGACCACGACGCGGTCGCAGACCTGCATGACGAGGTCCATGTGGTGTTCGACGAGCACGACCGCCATGTGCCGCCGCAGCGAAAGGATCAGCGTCGAGAGCTCGACGAGCTCGCCTGCCGAGAGCCCGCTCGCGGGCTCGTCGAGCAGCAGCAGGTCCGGCTCGGCCACCAGCGCGCGGGCCAGTGCGACGCGTTTTCGCACGCCGTAAGGCAAAACGCCGGGCAGCCGGTCGGCGAGGTCGGCGATCCCCAGCTCACCGAGCATCTCCCGGGCGCGTCCGGCGAGGTCGGATTCGTCGCGCGCCGAGCGGCCCGCGCCGACGAGCGCCGGGAGCACCCCGGTGCGAGCGTGGCGGCCCGCGCCGGCCAGCACGTTCTCCAGCACGGTCAGCCCGGCGAAGAGGCCGAGGCCCTGCAGCGTGCGGACGATCCCGAGGCCCGCGAGGTGCTCGGGGCGGTGGCGCACGAGCGGTTCCCCTCGCCACAGCACCCGGCCCGACTGCGGCCGGACGAACCCGCAGATGACGTTGAACAGCGTGGTCTTCCCGGCGCCGTTGGGCCCGATGACCCCGACGACAGTGCCGGCGTCAACGCTCAGCCGGACGTCGTGCAACGCGGTGAGCCCGCCGAAGCGCACGGTGAGGCCGTCGACCACGAGCAGGTCCTCGCCCGGCAGGGTCTCACCAAGAAGTGTCATCGATGACTCTCCTGTCTCACCATGCGGACAACGTCGTACCGCGCGGTCGGTATGAAGAGGGTGGGGCGCGGCGCCGGTCGTGTCAAGGTGCGCACCGGCGTCGAACGGATCAAGGGAACCGGTCCGAAAATTTCGCGAAGCCCGCGTGCCGGGACAAGTCCTTACCGGACACGAAGAAGGGCGGGTGCGCTCTTCAGCGCACCCGCCCTTTCCTTCCGGCTCCGGTCAGCCGGTACTGGCCTGCGGGGTGATCATCGAGGAGGCGTCGATCTTCGTCTGGACGACGCCCAGCTGCTGCAGCAGGTCCGGCACGCGCTGGATGCGGCGGGCGTCCAAGGTGGACCCGAACGCGGGCATCACCATCAGGCTCGCGATGTCCTGGTCCACGTGGGCGTTGCGGACGACCAGCGGCTCGATCCGGGCCCGGTCGACCGACGCGCGCGTCGCGTTGAGCATCGCGCGCTGGAACGCGAGCATCGTCTTCGGGTGGTCCTGGACCCACTTGCCCGTCGCGCCGTAGCCGGTGAGCGGGAAGGACTCGGTGCTGCCGCTCGCGGCGTCGATGACCGGGTACGCGCCGGCCGTCTTGGCGGACTGGGTGAGGAAGGGTTCCGGCTGGTAGGCGGCGTCGACCTTGCCCTGCGCCAGCGCGGCCCCCATCTCCGGCAGCGGCATCGGGACCCACTGCACCTTGCCGGTGTCGATCCCGTGGTCGCGCATCACCGACTGGGTCAGGACGTCCGACGCCGCGTTCTTCGAGCTGATCGCGATCCGCTTGCCGTTCAGGTCGTTGACCGTCTTGACCGGCGAGTTCGGCACGGTGACGACCTCGTTGCTGCGCGGGCTCGCCGACGTGGCGTCGGCGACCAGGCGGACGTCGGAGCCGTTGTTCTTCGCCAGGAAGAACAGGGTGTAGGTCGACACCGCGAGGTCGTCCTGGCCGTTCGTCAGCCGGTTCAGCGACTCCTGCCCGCTGGCGGCGAGGTCGGCCTGCACGTCGAGGCCCTCGGCCTTGAAGTAGCCGCCTTCCTGCGCCAGCCAGAACGTGGCGAGGTCGACGGCGGCGAAGATCGCGACCCGGATCGCCGGCTTCTCGACGGTACCGCCGCTACCGGACCCGCTTCGCTGGCTGCACGCGCTCACCAGCGCGAGGACGAGCGCGAGCACGGCGAACCGGCGGGTCGAGGCGCGTTTGAGCATGCCACTCCTCGGAAAAGAATCTTTCGATCACGGGAATCCGGCTGGTACAGCCGTGATCGCCGGACTGTAGATGACGATTTCCGGGTCCGCAAATACCGCGCCGGAAAAGCCAGAACGGCGTTCAAACGGGTTATCCACTGACCGGCCGACGGTCACCATCGGAAACAAACCCACGAGAAACCGGCACACAGCGTGATCGATGTCCGCCATCCAGCCGAGCGCACTACAGCGGATGACCCATCGGGAAAGAGATGGCTCGCGACGCGTCGGTGAGCGAAAAACCGATTCCGCGGTCACCCGTGACAAACAGATCGTCTTCGGAAACTCTGGCGGTGGAAATGACGGGGTGGACGATGAACGTGTCGGGGAAGTGCGCGGCGCAGGTCACCACCCAGGGGTCGCCGATCGTGCCGCTTCCACTGTGGACGGTCGCGGCGACGGCGAACAGTGCGGCCGCCTACCTCGCCGCGGGCTCGGCCGGCGTCGTGAAGCGGCGCAAGCCCGGCGTTCCCGCGCCCACCAGCGCCACCGCCACGACGCACAACAGCCCGCCGCTCACCAGGGCGGCCGTCCCGGACGTCACCCCGGCGACCAGCCCGCCCCGCAGGTTGCCGAGGTCCGGTCCGGCCTGGCCGACGATCTGCTCCGCCGCCGCGACCCGGCCGAGCAGCGCGTCCGGCGTGTTGAGCTGCACCAGCGCCCCGCGCGACACCACCGAAACCGTGTCCGCCGCGCCCGCCAGCGCCAGGCACGCGAGACCGAGCCACGGGTCCGGCGCCAACCCGAAGACCACCAGCGCCCCGCCCCACGCGGCCGATCCGGCGAGCATCACCAGGCCCGGCCGCGGCAGCCGGGTGAACGTCCCCGAGAACACCGACGCCGCCACCCCGCCCACCGCGATCGCCGACAGGAACAGCCCCAGGGTCCGCGGGTCGCCGTCGAAGCGTTCCGCGTTCACCAGCGGGAACAGGCTGATCGGCATCGACAGCACCGTCGCGGCGAGGTCGGTCAGCAGCGCGCCCCGGACGACCGGGGTGCGCACCAGGAACGCCAGCCCGTCCAGCACCCCGCGCAGCCCGGGCCGCGACGGCTCGCCGTCGGGCCGCATCGGCGGGAGGCCGAGGACGCCGTAGAACGCCATGGCGAACGTCAGCGCGTCGACGAGGTAGCAGCCGCCCACTCCGAAGCGGCCCAGCAGCAGCCCGCCCAGCGCCGGGCCGAGCAGCATCGCGCCCTGGAACGCGATCCGGTTCAGCGCCAGCCCGGCCGGAAGCTGCTCCGGCGTCAGCAGCCGCGGGACGAACGTGCGCGCCACCGGGCCGCCGCCCGCGACGAAGCAGGACTGCACGGCCACCAGCCCCAGCACGGCCGGCACCGGCACGTCACCGAGGAACCCTTGCGCGGCAAGGAAAACCGAGCAGACGGCCTGTCCGGCGGTGGTGCGGAGCGCGAACCTCCGCCGGTCGACGCGGTCCACCAGCGACCCGGCGAACAGCCCGAAGACGACCACGGGCAAGGCTTGGGCGAGCCCGACGGCGCCGGTCCAGACCGTGCTGCGCGTCTGCTCCCAGACCTGGAACAGCACGGCGACGAGCGTCATCTGCGCCCCGAAGCCCGAGAACACCCGCCCGAACCAGAGCCGCCGGAAGGCGGGCGACACGCGCAGCGGGGTCAGGTCGACGAAGGCACGGCTCAGTGACACGGGACGAAATCGTAACAGCGCTTATGCAATGTGGAACTCGAGCAGGGACCGCCCGCCGCTGACGTCCGTGACCGCGTCGAGCACCAGGCCGTGGGCCGAGGCGAGCGCACGGAACTCGGAGACGCGGCGTTCCCGGCCGCCGAACATGACGAGCATGGCCAGGTCCATCTCGGTGCGGCCCCGCCGCCCGCCGACCGCCTCGACGACCAGCACCCGGCCGTCCGGGCGAGCCGCCTCGACGCAGCGGGCGAGCACGCGACCGGCGTGCTCGTCGTCCCAGTTGTGCAGGATGTCGCACAGCAGGTAGGCGTCCGCTCCCGCCGGGAGCGGGTCGAAGAAGCTGCGCGTGATCGCCTCGGCTCGGTCTTCGAGCCCGTGCGCGGCGAAGGTCCGGGTGGCCACCGAGACGTCGAGGTCGACCAGCCGGCCCCGCGTCCCGGGGTGGGCGGCCAGGATCGCGGCGAGCAGGGTGCCCGGGCCGCCGCCGACGTCGACGACGGTGGCGAACCGGCCCCAGTCGTAGCCGCCCGCGAGCTGTGGGACCTCGGCGTGCAGCCGGTGCGTCATCTGCCGGTCGAACGACTCGCGCAGCGGCGGGTGCTCGGTCAGGTCGGCCCAGAACCCCCGCCCGTACCGGCGGTCGTACCCCGCTTCGCCGGTGGTGACGCTGTGCAGCAGCTCGGTGAACGCCAGCTCGGCGCGCCCGCCCGCGGTGTCCAGGTTCAGCAGGACGGTGACGAGGCTGTCGCCGCAGAGGTTTTCGCCGTACTCCGTGGTCCGGTAGCCGGCCGGGGTGTTGTCGAAGAACCCCAGCTTCGCGAGGTGTCCCAGCAGCAGGTCGAGCGGGACCGGCGCGACGCCGAGCTCGGCCGCCAGCCGGTCCGGGGCGACCTCCTCGCCACGCAACCGGTCCGGCAACCCCAGGGTCACCGCCACGCGCAACGCCATGGGCGTCGCCAGGCCGGCCATGCGCAGAATCGTGTTCGCGTCGTCACTCCCCATGGCCGATCATGGTGGCACCCGGCGGATTCCCTCCACAAGGGACATTCGGTGACCGGATGACCACTGCGGGCGAAGGGAAGCGGTTTGGAAGCCGGCTCGGGCAAGATCGGCCGCAATCCGAAACCGAGGAGTCGAACCATGAACGCCCGTTTGTTCCAGGCCGTCATCGGCACGGCCTTTGTGGCCGCCCTGGTCTTCGCGCCCGCCGCCCAGGCGGCCGAGAAGCCGCCTCAGCCCACCCCGTCCATCGGCGTCGGTCCCTACATCGGCGACTCGCCCAAGCCCGGGACGGCCAACGCCGACACCAAGTAGCCCGCGCGCAGGACGGCGTCGCGCAGCAACGCGCCGCTGTCACGCTCCCGGGCCGGGGCGAGCACGAACCCGGCGTGGGTGTGCTCGCCCCAGCCCGTCATCACGTGCGGCTCGCCGATGCCGCGGATCGGGCACGGCAACGGCGGCGCGACGGGCACGTGCGCGTCGCTGGCCAGCAGGCTGACGTCCGCGCGGGCCGCCTGCTCCGGCACCGCCCGCGCGGCCCGGTCCGGTGGCGCCTGGTGCGCCACGACGAGTGCCCGCGGGACCCCCAGTCCCGCGGCCACCCGCCGCTGCGCCAGCCGGTAGGCGACCAGCGCGCCCAGCCCCGCACCGAAGAGCACGTGCGGGCGGGCGAGCACCCCGGCCAGTTCGGCCGCGAGGGACTCGACGAGCAGCCACATGTCCCGGTACGGGTGCTCGTCGCGGCGCTCGCCCCGCCCGGGCAGCTCGACGACCCGCACCGCGATCCGCGGATCGCGCCAGGCCCGGTACCGGCCGGCTGCCTCCCCCGCGTCCGGGAAGCAGACGAACAGCAGACGCTCGGCTTCGTCGGTGTCCACCCGCGGCCCCCTTTTCTCCTTGGCCGGGGATAGGGTCGACGACGGCACTTCCGTTCCGCTTCGGTCGGCCTTCTGGGGGCTCCACGTGCGCTACCGCCTGCTCGGGCCGGTCACGGTCCTCGGCGACGCGGGCGCCGTCCGGCCCGGCGGCCAGAAGCAGACGTCCGTGCTGGCCGCGCTCCTGCTGAACCCGAACCGGGTGGTCAGCGAAGACCGGCTCATCGACCTGACCTGGGGCGAAAACGCGCCGCCGAGCGTGCGCGGGCGGCTGCAGGTGCACATCTCCGAGCTGCGGAAGCTCCTCGGCCGCGACGCCATCGTCCGGCGCGCGCCCGGCTACGTGCTCGAGGTCGCGCCCGGCGACCGGGACCTCGACGTGTTCGACGACGAGGTCGCCCGGGCCAGGGCCACGTCCGGGCCGGACGCCGTCGCGCACCTGCGGGCCGCGCTGGCGCTGTGGGAAGGCAGCCCGCTCGGCGGGGTGAGCGAGCCGCTGGCCGACCACGAAGGCCCGGCGCTGGCCGAACGCCGGCTCGTCGCGCTGGAGGAGCTGTACGAACAGGAACTGGCTTCGGGACGGCACAGCGAGGTGGTCGGGGAACTGCGCCGGCTCGTCGACGAGCACCCGTTCCGGGAACGGCCGCGCGCCGCGCTGATGCTCGCGCTGCACCGCTGCGGCCGCACGCCGGAAGCCCTCGAGACGTACACGCGGGCGCACGACCTGTTCGTGGACGAGCTCGGCATCGAACCCGGCCAGGCCCTGCAGGACCTGCGGACGCGGATCCTGCGCGGCGAAGGCGACCCGGCGCCGGTCGTGCCGCGGCCCGCCGAGCTGCCGCTGGACGTCCGCGGGTTCACCGGCCGGGCACCGGAGCTGGCCGCGCTCGACGAGCCCGGCGACGTCTGGGTGATCACCGGCACCGCCGGCGTCGGCAAGACCGCGCTGGCCGTGCACTGGGCCCACACCGCGCGGGCGCGCTTCCCCGACGGCCAGCTGTACGTGAACCTGCGCGGCTTCGACGCCGACGACGAGCCGCTCACCCCCGCCGCCGCGCTCGCCCAGCTGCTGCGCACCCTCGGCGTCGACCTCCGCGACGTGCCGCCCGGCCTCGACGACCAGAGCAAGCTCTACCGCTCGCTGCTGGCCGACCGGCAGGCGCTGGTCGTGCTGGACAACGCCCGCGACGCCGCCCAGGTGCTGCCGCTGCTGCCGTCGTCGGGCCGCGTCCTGGTGACCAGCCGGCACCGGCTCGACGAGCTCGTCGCCCGCACCGGCGCGCACTCGCTGGGCCTGGCGCAGCTGCGGGAGGCCGACTCACGCGCGTTGCTCGTCGCCCTGCTCGGCGAGCGGGCCACCGCCGAACCCGAAGCGGCGGATGAGCTGGCGCGGCTCTGCGGGCACCACCCGCTCGCCCTGCGGATCGCGGCGGCGAACACCGGGGTCGCGAGCCTCGGCGAGCTCGTCGACGAGCTGCGCGGCGACCCCCTGGCCCAGCTCGGCTTCGACGGTTCCGAGGAGAGCGCCGTCGCGAAGGCGTTTTCGGTGTCCTACCAGGCGTTGCCGCCCGGGCTGCGGCAGGCGTTCCGGCTGCTCGCGCTGGTGCCGGGGGCCGACTTCACGGCGATCGCCGCGGCGGCGCTGCTGGACGTGCCGGTCGAGGAAGCGACCCGGCGGCTGCGCGGGCTGGCCGCGGCGAACCTCCTGGAGGCGCACGCGCCCCGCCGCTTCCGGTTCCACGACCTCGCTCGGCGCTACGCCGAGCGGTGCGTCCGCGCCGACGAGGAGGAAGCCGCGCGCGAGAAGGCGTGGGAGCGGCTGTTCACCGGCTACTGCGCGGCCGCGGACGCCGCCGTCGCGCTGCTCGGCGCGCGGATCGTGGCGCTACCGCGCGAAGACGCCCCGGCGGCGGTGAGCCCGGTCGCCTTCGCCGACGCCGCGGCCGCCGTGGCCTGGCTGGACGTCGAGGTGCCGAACCTGGCCGCGGCGTTGCGGCTGGCCGCGACGCGGGGGCCGTACCCCGCCGCGTGGTACCTCGCCGACGCGCTGCGGCGGTTCTTCCACGACCACGGCCGCCGCGCGGAGTGGCTGGAGCTCGCGCCGATCGTGCTGGACGCGGCGCGGGAGCACGGCGCCCGGCCGGCCGAGGCGCTGGTGCACCTCTCGATCGGTGGCGCGTACTTCCGCGAGGGCCAGCACGAGGCCGGCATCCGGCACTCGGAGAAGGCGGTGCTGGCCAGCCGGGCGTGCGGCTGGCGCGAGTGCGAGGCGACGGCCGTCGCGAACCTGGGGTCGATGCTGGAGTGGACCGGCCGGCTGTCGGAGGCGGTCGAGCACAGCCGGCGCGCGATCCAGCTGTTCCGCGAGCTGGAGAACGCCTCCGGCGAGGCGCTGGCGCTGAACTCGCTGAGCTGCCACTACCGGCAGCTGGGCCGGCTGGAGCAGGCCGAGGACTGCCTGTGCGAGGCGGTCGCGCTGTGCCGCCGGGAGAGCCTGCGGTTCTGGGAGGCGGCGAACCTCGCCGACCTCGGCTGGGTGCTGCTGGAGACGGGCCGGTTCGACGACGCGGCCGAAGCCGTCGAGCAGTCGTTGAGCACGTTCCGCGGCCTCGGCTCGAGCTTCGGCGAGGCGACGGCGCTCACGGCGTTGAGCGCGCTGCAGGGCGCCCGCGGAGAGCACGCCGCCGCGTCGCGAACGGCGGCGGAGGCGCTGGAGCGCGTCCGCCGCGACGGCGACCGCCAAGCGGAAGCGGCGGCGTTGATCGCCCTCGGGCGCGCGTCGGAAGCCGGCGGCGACCTGGCACTGGCGGAGCGCGTGCTGAGCGAGGCGCGGGCGCTGGCGGTGGAGTCGGGCCTGCGCGGTCAGCTGGCCGAGGCGTCGGCGACGCTGGCGTGGGTACTGGCGGCGGCCGGCCGCGTACCGGAAGCGGGTGAGCACGCGCGAACGGCGTTGGACGCGGCGCGCGCGGGCGGCTACCGCCTCCTGGAGGCCCAGGCACTGCTCGGCTTGGCGGCGGTGGAAGGCGCGGCCGGCCGGTCGATGCTGGCGGACGGGACGGCGCGGGAGGCCCGGGGCCTGTACCGGTCGGTCGGGCACGTGACGGGAGAGGCGCTGGCGGAGCGGTTTCTGGCGGACTTCGCCCGCCGCGCCACCGGATGACTTCGCCGGGCGTGCCCGGCGCGGCGATATCCACAGCCACGCGGATTCCGCGTGGCGGCCCGGAAAGCCCGCGCCGCGCGGCGCGACCGGATGAGCGGTGTTACCTCCGGCCCGCCCGCGCGACATACTGAACCCATGCCCCGTCCGAAACACGTCCCCGCGAGCGATCTCCGGCTCCCGGACGCGCTGCAGCCGGGGCGGCCCAAGGGCGACCAGCTGCGCGAGATCCTCGAGAGCGTCGCGACCGAGGCCGGTCCCGGCCGGCTGATGCCGTCCGAGCGGTTCCTGGCCGAGCACTTCGGCGTCGCCCGCGGCACGGTGCGGCAGGAGGTCAACCGCCTGGTCTCCGACGGCGTCCTCTACCGCCAGCACGGCACCGCGACGTTCACGGCCGAACGCCAGGCCGCGCACATCGACATGCTGACGTCGTTCACCGAGGACATGAAGGCCCGCGGCGTCGTCCCGAAGACGAAGGTGCTGCACGCCGAGGTGCTGAGCGCGGGCCCGCGCATCGCCGGCCGCCTCAACGTCCCGCCGGGCGCGCGCGTGTTCCGGCTGGAGCGCCTGCGCTACGTCGAGGACGAGCCGTTCGCCGTCGAGCGCACCAACCTGTCCGTCGACCGGTTCCCCGACATCGAGCTGTTCGACTGGGAGACGCAGTCCCTGCACCGCACCCTCGAGGAACGCTGGGGCGTGCACGCGGAGTGGAACGACACGGCGATCTCGGCGGTCCTGCCCAACGCCAACGACGCGGGCCTGCTGGGCATCGAGCCGAGCCAGCCGTGCCTGATCATCGAGGGCACCCTCCACGACCAGAGCGGCGGCGTCATCGAAGCGGGCCGCTCGCTGTACCGCGCGGACCGCTACACGGTCTTCACCCAGGCGCGGCGCAGCCCGGCCTGACGAAGCAACCGGCCGCGGGCGAGGACCGGCCGGTGCCGGGCTCCCGGGCGCCGCTCCGGTCCGGCTTCCCGCTCGGTCAGGAGCGGCGCCGAGTCGCGTGATGGGCCAAAAGCAGCTTCAAACAGTGCTCCACCAGCACGTCCCCCGCGTCCGGCTCGAACAGCGTCACGTACGACTCGTACACCCCGTTGCGATGCCCCTCCGCGTCCGGCAGGTACCCCAGGTACCCGTCCGTGTAGCCGATCACCCGCGTGTGCCGGAACGGGCTGCCGCGCCGGATCCGCAACCCCAGTGACGCGAACAGCTCGAACGGCGTGTGCAGCCACGCGATCTCCCCCAGCGACACCACGCTGACCGGGACCTCCGCGCAGCCCGTCGGCCGGTCGGTGGCCGCCATCGCCGCGAGCATCGCGCAGCCCTCGTAGCGCGTCTGCGCGATGCGGACCGCCGGGTGGTCCTCGCCGTGGCCGGCCAGCTCGCGCTGCCACTCACGCTCGGCCGAGTGCCGCAGCTCCAGGCTGTCCTCGAGCGACGGCACGTCCCGGTAGGGCAGGTGCAGCGCCGAGCGCGACACCCGGATCGGGCCCGTCGCGGCCGGGGACGACGCCGCGGCCAGCGTCCGGGCGATCGACGTCGCCAGGTGGCCGCCGAGCGTGCGGACCTCGGCGTGGTCGCGGCCGCGCCGGACGAAGCGGGAGCTCGCGTCGCCTGCCGCGCCCTGCAGGAACACCGCCACCGGCTGCCCGATCAGCGCCGCCAGCTCGCGCCGCGTCGCGCCCGGCCAGTCCGCCGACCACGTCAGGTTGTCGGGCCCGAGGACGGTCGGGTGGCTGGCGTAGTCGAACAGCAGCGCGGCCGGCGAGCCGTCGTCGCGGCGCAGCTCCAGCACGCCGAACGACGTGTCGTGCGGCCCGTCGGGCCGGTAGCGGTTGCCGCCGACGGCCTCCGTCGACCCCGCGTGCCAGCGGGCCCGGACGCGGCCGCGGCACGCGCGCAACCGCAGCGCCGCGCCGGTGACCGTCTCGGCCATGCGGCCGACCAGCCCGGCGTCGCGCTGCCCCGGCAGCCCCGGGTGCAGCGGGCCGGTCCAGCCCTCGGGCCCGGAATGCGTGTGCGACGCGCAGACGAGCACCCGCGCCGGGTCGATGCCCACCGCCGCGGCGACGGCGTCGGCCAGGGTGCGGGTGAGCCCGGCGTCGACCGCGAGCGCGTCGAGCGCCACCCACAGCACGCCGGGGTCGTCCTCAGTGGACAGCCAGATCAGCGACGCCTCGAGGTCGTCGTGCGTGCCGGTCGCGACGCCGTGCCGGGCCAGGTAGCCGCCGAGCGGGTGCCCGGGCCCCGGCGTGATCCGGACGTCTTGCGCGGCGAGCAGGAGCGCGGCGGTCACCAGGTCGATTCCAGGACGTCGACGACGCCGTCGCGGCCGGCGGCGCGAGCCACCCCGGCGAGCTCGGTGACGTCGTCGGTCGTGTGCAGCAGGACTTCCAGCAGCATCGGCAGGTTGAGCCCGGAGACCAGCTGGATGCGCGGGTGCGCGGCGGCGAGCGTGCGGACGGCGTTGAACGGCGAGCCGCCGTGCAGGTCGGCCAGCACGAGCACGCCGGCGGCGGCGCCGGCCAGCGCGAGCACCCGGGCGCCGAACTCCTCCGGACTGTCGCGCGGGCTCAGCTCGCAGACCTTCAGCCGCGACTGCGGCCCGAGGATCATTTCGGCGGCTTCCCCCACGCCGGAGGGCAGCCGCCCGTGCCCGGCGAGGATGATCGGGACGGACATGGCGGTCTCCTCAACTCTTCGCCGGGGCCGACGGCGCGAACCAGCCGAGCCACCCCAGGATTACCCCGGCGACGACGACGATGCCGATGATCCAGACGGGCCGCAGCCGCGCCTTGGCCGTCAGCAGGTACACCCCGGCCGTGACGAGCACCGGCAGCAGGAACGGGACCAGCTCGTCGAGCCGGTCCTGGATCGCGACGGCCTGCGTCACCGGCTGTCCCTGGACCGTCGTGGTCTGCCGGTACGTCAGCGTGGTGACGACCTTGACGATCGACGGGATGAACCCGCCGAGCACGACGAACCCGAGCACGGTGGCCCCCTGCGCGACGCGCGCGAGCGCACCGGCGGCGAGGTGGCCGGCCAGCCGCTTCCCTTCACGGTAGGCGAACCCGAACTGCCACCGCCGCACCAGCGCGTACGGCACGAGGACCATCACCGCGGCGAAGGCGGGCCCGAGCCAGTTGCCCCGCAGCGCCCACGACGCGCCCATGGTGAAGACGATGCTGTTGTACAGCGCGAAGACGACGGTGTCGCCGATGCCGGCCATCGGCCCCATCAGCGCGACCTTCGTGCTCGCGGCCGACTTCGGCGTGCCCGCTTCTTCCAGCGCGACGCTCGAGCCGAGGATCAGCGGGCCGCCGACCAGCACCGAGGTGTTGAAGAACTGGAGGTGCCGCTGCAGGCCGGCGACGTAGTCGGCCTTCTCCGGGTAGAGCCGGCGCAGCACCGGCTCCATCGAGTACGCGAATCCGAGCGCCTGCATCCGTTCGTAGTTCCAGGAGATCTGGCTCGACCAGAAGTACCGGCGGAAGACCCGGCGCAGGTCCTGCTTGCTCAGCCGAGCGTCCACAGTGGACTCTTCGGCGCTTTCCGGGACGGCGAGCGCCGGCTCGTCGCGCTTGAGCGTCACGAACAGCATCGCGACCGCGACGCCGACCAGCGCGATGCCCAGCAGCGGCAGGTGGAGGTAGGCGAACGCGACGAATCCGATCAGCAGCAGGTACCAGTACCGCGTCAGCTCCATCATGCCGAGCAGCAGGGCGAACCCGACGGCGGGCAGCAGCGACCCGGCGAGCGTCATGCCCTGCACGAACCCGGCGGGGATGCTCGTGGTGATGTCCTTGACCAGGCCGCCGGACGCGGCGAGCGCGGCGAGGAACGTCGGGATCGCGCGCACCGCCACCCACGGCACCAGGCTGACCCAGTGGATCATCGCGAGACCGCGCGCGTTGCCGTCGGCGGCGTAGCCGTCGGCCCGGTGGACCAGCGCGGTGGTGATGATCTTGCCGACCGGGTCGAGCGCGGCCAGCAGGATCGCGGCCGGCAGCCCGACGCCGATCCCGATCGCGGCCTGCGCGGACGCGTCGCCGGCGGCGCCCGCGGCGAGCGCGGTGCCGACGATCGCGCCGGTCTGGTAGTCCGGGATGGTCGCGCCGCCGTAGGTGTAGACGCCGAGCGACGCGAGCTCCAGCGTCGCGCCGACGAGCAGGCCGAGCAGCGGGTGGCCGACGATCAGCCCGGCCACCGAGCCGGCGATGAGCGGGCGCTGGGCGTAGATCAGGAACGGGCCGAGCCCGTCGTAGGTGCAGTAGATCGCCCACAGAGTCAGGGCCAACGCGACGAGCATGCGGGGCTAGAGCCCTTTCCGGTCGAGCAACGGGACGAATTCGGCCGCCTTGTCGTGCGGCATCAGCTGCGTGACCAGCGGGACGCCCGCCGCGGCGAGCTTGCGGTAGGCGTCGGCCTCGTCCGCGGTGACCGCGATCGAGCGGGTGACCATGGTGTAGGCGGTGCCGGGCCGCGGCGCGACGTTCCCGACGTTGACCCGTTCCGGGCGGAGCCCGCCCTCGACCAGGCGAAAAGCGTCCTCGGGGTGCTTGGCGACGATCATGACGTCCGCGTCGACGGTGGTTTCGAGCGTCTCGGCGACGGTGAGGACCTCGGTGGGCAGGCCCCGGGCGGCCTGCGGGAGCAGCATCCGCTGCAGCTCGTCGGCGGCGACCTCGTCGTTGCAGACGAGCAGCCGGCGGACGCCGAGCCGCCGGGTCCAGGCGACGGTGACCTGTCCGTGGATGAGCCGGTTGTCGATCCGGACGTGTGCCCCCGCCATGTTTCTCCTCCCGGCCGGCAGCACCCATCCTGGTTCGTACCAGTATCTGTGTCAACACTGCCCGTGACCGGTACCCGAACGACGGCTTCGCGCGGCCGACGGAAGGACCCCTCAGACCTTCCGTCGGCCCGCGAGCGCGAAGCCCCCCTCGGTTTCCCCGGACCCTCCCATAAAGGTATATACCAGTATGGACGTCCCAGATCGACTGTCAAGACCTGTGCCGATGATCGGCGCGAAGATCATTTTCAATCGGTCGCTCGAAATACTGGTGGGCGATTCACTCCAAGCCGGCCATTCTGGTCAGTGACAGTCCGCTCACTCCTTGCCTATCATATCCATTGGTCTAGACCGCATGCCTCGACGCGCCCTCGTGGCCGGAAAAGAAGGCGCAACCTGCTCGCGCCGGCGTCGTTAACCGATTCGTCAGTTCAGGGAGGAAAAGCATGCCGGCCGTCACATCGAACATCGTCCCGCTCCGGCACGCGCGTCCGGGCGTGGTCGCGTACGTGAAGAGCCCGGCGGAGTGGTTCGTCTCGAACTGCGGCTGGATCCAGGGCAGCGAAGGCGTCGTGCTGGTCGACACCTGCGGCACCGAGCAGGCGACGTGCGAGCTGATGCGCGACGTCCGCAAGTACGCGGGCGAGCAGGAGCTGACCGTCGTCGTCACGCACGCGCACGGCGAGCACCACAACGGCGTCGGCGTCGCGCTGCGCGACGGCGGGACGGCGCTGGCCGCGCCGCGCAGCGTCGACCTCGTCAAGGCCGGGCCGCAGACCTACGGCAACGTCTTCACCTACACCCAGTGGGGCGTGCTCGAGCCGCCGGAGCCGGCCGCGGTCCAGGCGGTGACCGGCTGGCGCCGCCTCGAACTCGGCGACGCGGTCGCCGACGTCGTGGCCGTGCCGGGCGTCGCGCACACCGCGGGCGACCTGGTGGTGCACGAGCCGCGCTCGGGCACGCTGTTCACCGGCGACCTGGTGTCCATCGGCGACACGCCGCTGGCCGTGCACGGCTCGATCCCGGGCTGGCTCGACGCGCTCGACTGGCTGCAGGACACGTTCCGCCCGCGGACCGTCGTCCCCGGCCACGGCCCGGTGGCGACCCCGGGCCACAGCGCCCTGCACGCGATGCGCGTCTACCTGGAGTGGCTGCTCGAGGTGACCGAACGCCAGACGGACTTCACGAAGCTGGCGACCCAGGCGTCGCTGCGCTGGCCGACGTGGCGCAACCCGGAGCGGCACATCGGCAACCTGATGCGCGCGTACGCCGACCAGCACGGCCGCAAGCTCGATGTCGACCTGGCGATCGACGCGGTCCTCGCGGCCGCGGGCGGCCGGATCGACCTCGACTGCCTGCTCGGCGGGGAACCGGTCCGCCGCATCTCCTGACCCGCTCAGAGGCGCACCACTTCCGGCGCCACCGGCGTGTCCCCCAGCCACGGGCACGCCGGGACGCCGGTGCTTTCCGGCACCGGCACCGCCGTGCCCACCCGCACGAGGACCACCGGCTGCCCGCAGGCGGCCAGGTCCAGCACCAGCAACGGTATGACGAGCAGTATCTTCCGGATCCGCATTCGGCTCACCCCGGTGTTGTCGCCACGCTCCCACTCCGGCACACGGCGGCCACGGTGCGGTGGTTCAGCGCGAACGGGTGTATTTCCCGGCCGGTCCGTGGCTCGGTTGAACGGGCGCGACCGGAAGGATTCCCCCGATGGAGTACCGGCTCTTGGCTAGGCTGAGCGGGCCGATCGGAGGTGCGGTGGACACCACGACCCTGCTCGAAACGGCCGCCCACGGCGACCAGGCGGCCTGGGACGCCCTGGTGGACCGGTACGCGAGCCTGCTGTGGGCGATCGCCCGCGGCCACCGGCTCGCCGACGCCGACGCGGCCGACGTCGTCCAGACGACGTGGCTGAAGCTCGTCGAAAACCTCGGCCGGATCAAGGACCCGGACCGCCTGCCCGGCTGGCTCGCGACGACCGCGCGGCACGAGTGCCTCCGCGTGATCCGCCGAGCCGGCCGCGAACGGCCGGCCGACGAACGCGACTGGCAGGACGAGCCGGCCGACGGCCGCGGCGTCGACGCTGCTCTGCTGCTCGACGAGCGCAACGCGACGCTGTGGCGTGCGCTGGCCACGCTGTCGGAGCAGTGCCGCCGGCTGCTGCGGGTGCTGATGGCCACGCCCCCGCCGTCGTACGCGGAGGTGGCGGACGCGCTCGACATGCCGGTCGGCAGCATCGGCCCGACGCGGCAGCGCTGCCTGGCCCGGCTGCGCGAGCGAGCCGGCGCCGCGGGGCTCGGAACGGAGGACCGGACGTGACCGACGACGAACTCCTGGAAGAGCTGCGCGCGGCCGCCGCGCAGGCGGACCCGGTGCCGGACCTCGTGCTGCGCCAGGCCCGCGCGGCGCTCGCCACCCGCGACCTCGACGCGGAGCTGGCCGAGCTGGGATCCGACTCCGACCTGGCGACGGCCGGCGCGGTCCGCGGCGGCGACGTCCGGCTGCTGTCGTTCGAGTCCCCGCGGGTGTCGGTGGAGCTGCAGGCCGAGTACGAAGAGGGCCGGGTGACGCTGCGTGGCCTGGTGACGGGCGCGACCGGCGACGCGGTGATCGAGGCGGCGGGCGAAACCCGCGTGCGCCTGATCGACCCGGACGGCTGGTTCACCGCGACGGACCTCCCCCGCGGCGCGACCCGCGTGAAGGTCACGGCCACCGACGGCACAACGGTCACCACCGGCTGGACCAGCCTCTAACCGCAACCCACGTGATCCAAGCCGTAACCGACGTGATCCAAGCCGGAACTCGCGTGATTCGGGGCGGAACTCGTGGTTCCGGGCTCAATCACGCCAGATCCGGGCCCAGTCACGCGAGTTACGGGTCCAATCACGTGAAATCCGGGTCCGGTCACGCGGGATCCGGCTTCCATCACGCGGACCCAGCACCGGCGCGGTCATCATGGATTCGTGCGGATCACGGCCTGGTGGCGGGGGATCAGCCCGCGGCGGCGCCTGCTGATGGGCGGGGTCGCCGTCGTCGTGGTGGCCGTGCTCGTCGCCGCCGTCCTCGCGACCTCGGGGACCAGCGCCGCGCCGCAGGCCGGGACGCCCGATCAGGACAAGCCCGGCCCGGTCCTGCTCGTGCCCGGCTACGGCGGTGGCCAGGGCGCGCTCAACGAGCTGGCCGCCCACATCCGGCAGGCCACCGGGCGCAGCACCGAAGTCCTCACCCTGGCCGGCGACGGCACCGGTGACCTGGTCGAACAGGCCGGCGTCCTCGCCGAAGCCGTCGAGAACGCGTACGCGCGCGGAGCGCCTTCGGTGGACGTCATCGGCTACTCCGCCGGCGGCGTCGTGGCCCGGCTGTGGGTCAGCCGCGACGGCGGTGACCACCAGGCCCGCCGCGTGATCACGCTCGGCGCGCCGATGCACGGCACCGGCCTCGCCGCGGCCGGCGGCGCGCTCGTCCCGGGCGCCTGCCCGGCCGCGTGCGTGCAGCTGGCGCCCGGCAGCACGCTGATGCAGGAGCTGGCGAAGGAACCGATCCCGGCGACCCTGCCATGGCTGTCGGTGTGGACCGAACGGGACGAGACGGTCACCCCACCGGAGTCGGCCCGGCTCGACGGCGCCGTCAACGTCGCCCTCCAGCAGGTCTGCCCCGGCAACCAGGCCGGCCACGGCGACCTGCCGACCGACCCCGCCGTCACCGAAATCGTCCTCCAGGCGCTCGGCACGAACCCGCTCGAAGCCCCGGCCGAGTGCCTCAGCTCGTGACGTCCTTGGTCGCGAAGTTCGCCCACGCGGCCCCGAAGAACACGACGATGTAGCCCGCCTGCAGCAGCAGGCCGTGGTCGATGTTGCGCCACAGCACGGGATCCCGGAAGAAGTCGATCCACGACAGCCAGTAGTGCGTCGGCAGGTAGGGCTTCACGGACGCGGCCGCGTCCAGCGTCTCCAGCACCGAGCTGGTGATCAGCACGGCCAGCCCGCCCAGCGCGGCCCCCAGCGCCGAGTCCGTGACCGTCGACAGGAAGACCGTGATCGCGGCGAACCCGAGCATCGACACGACGATGTAGGAAACCGCGCCCAGCAGCCGCAGGCCGAGCCCGGACGAGCTGAGCGACTGCCCCGACAACGACGTCACGCCGGTCGGCTGCCCGCCCGGCCCGGCGACGCCCGGCGTCCCGCCGGTGCCGAACAGGATCACCCCGAGCACCAGCGACGTCAGCACGACGATCACGATCGCCGCGGTGACGTACACGGCCAGCGCGATCATTTTCGCGCCCAGCAACCGTGTCCGGCCGACCGGCCGCACCAGCAGGTACCGCAGCGTGCCGCCGGACGCCTCCCCGGCGATCGAGTCGCCCGCGACCACCGCGACGGCGATCGGCAGGAACAGCGGCAGGACGAGCGCGAGCGCGGCCGCCGGGAACAGCGCGCCGTCACTCACGACCGCCGACAGGAACGCCCCGCCCTGTCCCGGCGGCGGCGCGAAGTCGGCCGTCGCCAGGAAGACGCCGACGATCGCGGGCAGCAGGCAGAGCAGGACCACGCTGACCCACACCCGCGGCCGCAGCGCGAGCTTCTTCAGCTCGACGGCGATCATCCGGCGGCTCCGAACCGGTCCGACCCCGGACCCGTCACGTCGAGAACCACCTGTTCCAGGGTCCGTTGCTCGGCGTGGATCGACGCCACGCGCACCCCCGCTTCGACGAGCATCGCGTTCAGCGCCGCCGGGTCGCCGTGCCGGATGACCAGGCGGTCGCCGTCGCGGGACTCGAGCTGCCCGTCGAGGATGGCGACCGCCGCGGCGGCGTCCGGCGTGCCGACCAGTACCCGGCCGGTCGCCGCCCGCAGCGTCGCCAGATCGTCTTCCAGCACGAGCCGCCCGCGGTCGACGACGCCGACGCGCGTGCAGAGCTGTTCGACCTCGGCCAGCAGGTGGCTGGACAGGAACACCGTGGTGCCACCCGCGTTCAGCTCGACGAGCAGCTCCCGGATCTCCTTGATGCCCTGCGGGTCGAGGCCGTTGGTCGGCTCGTCGAGGATCAGCAGCCGCGGCTTGCGCAGCAGCGCGCCGGCGAGCCCGAGGCGCTGCCGCATGCCGAGCGAGTACGCCTTGACCGGCCGCTGGTCCACCGCGCCGAGCCCGACCCGCTCCAGCGCGTCGTCGATGCGCCGCCGTCGGGTACGCCGGCCGCCGCCGCGCCCGGCGGCGTCGAGCAGCGCGAGGTTGCGGCGGCCGGACAGGTGCGGGTACGCGGCCGGCCCCTCGACGAGCGCGCCGACCTCCGGCAGCACCTCGGCGACCCGCCTGGGGACCGGCTTGCCGAGCACCTCGATCTCGCCGCTGGTCGCGTAGACCAGGCCGAGCAGCATCCGCACCAGGGTGGTCTTGCCCGAGCCGTTCGGGCCGAGGAAGCCGTAGCGGTCGCCTTCGCGGACCCGCAGGTCGACGGCGTCGACCGCGAGGGTGCCGCCGTAGCGCTTGGTCAGGGCGCGCGTGACGATCATCGGCCGCTCCGGCGCAGCGTGGCCAGCTCTTCGGCGACGGTCTTCAGCACGTCCGGCGTCACCGTCCCGGCCAGCAGGTAGGAGCGGCGGAAGGCGGAAGCGCGGACGATCGCCAGCGACAGCGGCGTGATCGACAGCTGCACCACGGTGCCCGCGGCCAGCTTGACCTGCACCGCGCCGGCCTTCCCGGCGGCGTCGCTCGCCGCGTTCCCGACGGCGCGCGGCACGGCGATGACGGCGAAGGACGCCAGCCCGCTGCCGTAGAGCGCGGCGCCCGCCACGCCGCCGAACCGGGACGACACCACCGGCCGCCCGGCGAGCGTCGCCGGCAGCGGCGCCTGGCCCAGCGCGCCGAGCGCGTTCGAGACGTCCGGGGCGCTCGCCACGGTGAACCCCGAGCCGAGCACCGGCTTCGGCGCTTCGACGACCGGCGTCGTCTGCTCGAGCTGCTGGAACTCGGTGACCAGGATCGGGGCCTGCTGCCCCCGGGCGGTGACCTCGACGCGCACGGCCACGCCGGTCGCCGGGTCCGCCCAGACGTCGACCCGCCCGATCGTCGTGCTCGGGTCGGCGGGCACGAGCCGCAGCCCGGACGCGGCGACGCCGGCGACGTTCCGGCCCGGCAGCGCGCTCACCGGGTCGCCCTTCGCGGCCTGGAGGATCCGCCGCGCGAGCTCGGGCGGCAGCAGGTCCCCCGCCCGCGGGAGCCGGACGCTGGGCTCGCCGACCAGCTCGGTCAGCGTGTTGTCGCCGTAGTCCCAGGTGTACTCGCCGTCGGGCAGCCGGTAGACGTCGTGCTCGCCGGCGGTGCCGAGGATGTCGACGCGGTAGCGGTCGGGCCCGGCGTACCACGCGCGCATCGGCGTCCGCATGGAGAAGAGCGCGGTGACGGGGGCGAGGTTCGGCAGCTCCGGCAGGGCGAGCGAACCGGCGCTTTCGGCGTATCCCTGGTACGGCCGGGCGGCGGAGGCCAGCACGAGGTCGCGCAGCCGGCCCGGGTCGACCGGCCCGCCCGCCGGGGCGAGCGCGGCGACGACCGACGGCACGGACACGAGCACCGCGGCCACGGCGGCGACGACCGCCCACCGGCGCCGCTTCGCGTGCCGCACCACCGAAGGCGTCATCCGGCATCACCTCTTCGTCCTTTGTACGCCATGGCACCGGCCGCGAGTTCTTACGAATCCTGTGAACCCCGCCGGACGCTACCGCGCGTGTTCGCCGGCGTTCGGCACCCGCGCGGCCTCGACCCGGCCGACCCGCCGCACCGGGCGCGCGCCGCCGAGGTCACGTCACTCCGGCGGATCAGTCCACAGTGGACACCAGGCCCACGACCGCCTCGACGGCTTCCCGCGTCTCCCGGACGTTGTGGGCGCGGAAGACGGCGGCGCCCGCGTGGGCGGCGATCGCCGTCGCCGCGAGGGTGCCCGGGAGCCGGTCGTGGGCTTCGACGTCCAGGGTCTCGCCGATCAGGTCCTTGTTCGACAGCGCGACGAGCACCGGCCAGCCGGTCGCCACCAGCCGGTCGAAGTGCCGAAGCAGCTCGAGTCCGTGCCGGGTGCTCTTGCCGAAGTCGAAGGTCGGGTCGACGAGGACGCCGCCGCGCGGCACGCCGGCGGCGACCGTCCGCTCGGCCGCCGCGGTCAGCTCGGCGATCACGTCCGCGACGACGTCGTCGTAGCGGGGCCAGAACGGGCGGTCCGGGGTCGGCGCGGGGTACGGGTCGGTGCGCACCGGCATGCCCCCGACGTGCGAGCAGACGTAGCCCGCGCCGAACTCGGCCGCGACCTCGACCAGCTTCGGGTCGGCGCCGGCCCAGGTGTCGTTGAGCAGGTCGGCGCCCGCTTCGCAGACCCGGCGGCCCACCTCGTGGCGCCAGGTGTCGACGCTGATCACCAGGCCCGGGTGCCGCTCCCGCACCTCGGCCACGAACGGCACCACCCGGGCGGTCTCCTCGTCGACGTCGACCTCGGGCCCCTCGCCGGCTTTGACCCCGCCGATGTCGACGATGTCGGCACCCTCCGCGACCGCGCGGTCGACGGCGTCGCGCGCCGCGTTCCCGGCGAAGGTGGCCCCCTTGTCGTAGAAGGAGTCGGGCGTGCGGTTGACGATGGCCATGACCAGCGCGCGGTCGCCGGGCATGCGACGGCCCCGGAAGACCACCTCCGGCCGGTGTGACGTCATGGCGCCGACCCTGCCAGGTCACGGCTCGGTCCGGAACGCCGCCTCCGGGGCCGCCGTCCGGTTATCCTCGGCCCCAAACCGAGCAGGGGGAAGCATGAGCACGACCAGCGACGGGCCGGCCCGCAGCGAAGCCGAGATGATGATCGCCGAGGCGAAGAAGGCCTTGTGGGTGATGGTGGGCCTGCTGGCGCTGCTGTGGGTGATCCAGCTCGTCAACTCCGTCGACAGCTACGGCCTGAGCCGCGAGTTCGGCATCGAGGCGCGCGACCCGGCGTCGCTGCCGGAGATCTTCAGCGCGCCGTTCATGCACCAGAGCTGGGGCCACATCGAAGGCAACTCGGGCCCGCTGTTCGTGTTCGGCTTCCTCGCCGCCTACCGCGGGGTGAAGAAGTGGCTCGGCGTGAGCGCGCTGATCATCGTGGCCAGCGGCCTCGGCGTCTGGTTCATCTCGCCGTCGAACTCGATCACCGTCGGCGCCAGCGGCCTGGTGTTCGGCTACTTCGGCTACATCATCGTGCGCGGCCTGTTCGACCGGCACCCGATCGACATCGTGCTCGGCCTGGTGATGGCGCTGTGCTTCGCGTACACGTTCGCGTCCCTGTTGCCGACCGAAGAGGGCATCAGCTGGCAGGGCCACATGTTCGGCTTCGTGGGCGGCATCGTCGGCGGCTGGCTGTTCCGCGACCGCCGTCCCAAGGCGGTCACCACCCCCGACCCGGCGACGGCGCTGCTGCCCAAGGACCTCACGTAGGCGGCACGGCAACCACCCACACCGTCGCGGGCTGACGATCCTGGGTGTCCGATGTGAACCGCTGTGTGCAGGCTGTGCATCCGGGTCGTTGCGCTGCCAACCGGGCTCCGGTGTGGTGATCTGGAACGGTGGCGATCAAGTTCCTGAGGCCCGCGCTCGCGGTCGCGGCGGCTGTGCTGGTGCTCGGCGCCGGCCTGGTCGCCGGCACGGGCACGACCGCCGACGACGCCTACGCCGCGGGTGCCCCGGTCACCACCGCGGCCCCGGTCACCACGACGACGCCGTCGGCGAAAGCCGCTCCGACGAAAACCGTTTCCCCGGTCGGCGCGTTGTTCGCGAACGGAACCCATTTCTGCAGCGCGAGCGTCGTGCATTCCGGTGCCGGCGATCTGGTGCTGACGGCCGCGCACTGCGTCAAGGACGGAATGTCCTTCGCCCCGGATTATCACGACGGCGTCGCGCCACTGGGAATGTGGACGGTCACCGGGACGGCCGTCGCGGCCGGCTGGACTTCGTCGGCCGACCCGGACCTGGATTTCGCGTTCCTGACCGTTCAGCAGGCCGGGAACCCGGCTTCCCTGGAAAGCCTCACCGGCGCGAACGTCCTCGGCACCAACCGCGGATTCGACCATGCGACCACCCTGACGGGTTACCCCGACACCACCGATTCCCCGGTGGTGTGCAACGGCACCACGACCCGGTTCGACACGTACCAGCTGCGCGTCGCGTGCCCCGGCTTCCCGGACGGCACCAGCGGCGGCCCGTGGGTGACCGACGGCGCGGTCATCGGGGTCATCGGCGGCTACCAGCTCGGCGGCGACACCCCGGACGTCTCCTACAGCGCGTACTTCGACGACGACATCGCGAAGCTGTACGCCTCGGTCACCGGCTGAAAACGCGAACCGGGCCCGCGTCCCTGGCGGAGGACACGAGCCCGGTTCACCTCTCGCGAACCCTCAGCAGGTCACGATGAGCCCGGTGAGCGCCGAGCACGTCTTCGACGCGCTGTCGTTGGCGGTGTCGGGATCCGACGGCGAGCTGGCCGTGCGCACCGCCGTCGTGGTGTACGAGCCGAGCGCCAGGAGGCCGCCGTTGACCGAGAACTTCGCCGTCGCCGAAGCGCCGGAGGCCAGCGAAGCGAAGTCGCAGTTCACCGCCCGGGTGGTGCCGACGCGAGCGCAGCCGGTGGCACCGGCGTACGACAGACCCGGCGCATACGTTGCCACCACCCGGATTCCGGACGCGGCCGACGGGCCGGCGTTCGTCACGGTCAGCGTGTAGTCGATGCGCGCGCTCAGGCCGCCGTGGCCGACCGCCGCCAGCGCGACCTTGACGTCGGCGTTGGTGACCGGGTTGCCGACCGTGATCACCGGGCCGTCGAGCGTGTCGAACGCGTAGTTGTCGCCCACGAACTGGTGCTGCAGCGTGAACGGCCCCGGCGCCGCGGTGTCCTTGACGCGCATGGTGAACACCGCGGTCCTGGTCCCGCCCGCTTCGAGGTCGCCGAACGGCGCCCGGTAGCTGCTGCCGGCCTGGAAGCAGCCGAGATCCGTCACGCCGGTGCAGGAAACGACGTCGGCGATGTCGGTGATCGGGGTCGGCGTGCCGTAAATGGCCGCCTTCGCGAAAGTCACCGTGAAATCTTGGGTGTTGTGAATGGTTTCCGAGATGGTGAACGTCTGCCCCGGGAGCACCGTGGTGGTGCTGACTTCGACAGAACTGGTGGGCAGGTCCGCGTGTGCGGCGGGCGCCATCGCGATGAACGCCGTGGCCAGTGCGGCCACCGAAGACAGGATCGTGGTCCGTCGCCAGCTTCTTTGCATAGTCGTGGTCTCGCTGTTCCGCTCCGGGGAATGCCGCTCTGACAGATGCTGCGTGGTATTCGTGGACACCCGACGCTGATCAGTCGTCGCACTCCCGGACTTCGTTACCGCCATCCGGACGCGCCGCGGAGCGGCCGTCAGGACGGACGCCAGCGGCCGTTCATCTCACCCGGGCGCGGCGGCGGGCCGGGCAGATCGCGGTCTTTTCCCGCTTTCAGCCCCTCGATGAGCATCGCCAGGTACCGGCGGCGCAGTTCCGCGGTGCGCTCCGGGTCGTCCACGCGGATCGCCGCGCAGCACTCGAGGATCATGCCGATGTCCTCGGTGACGGCGTCTTCCCGGAGCCGTCCGGTTCCCCGCGCCCGCGCGAAGAGCCCCGCCGCCAGCTCGTTCGCCCGCCGCGCGTCGGCGCCCATCTCTTCGGTCGGGGTGAACGTGCCCGCGAGGTGGACGGTCAGCGAGTGGACGTCGGCGTCGACCACCCGGCCGAGGAAGCCGGTGAGCGCCGTCCAGCCGTCCGGCTCCTCGTCGGCGGCCTCGGCTTCGGCGATGAAGGTGCGGAGGCCGTCGTGGCAGAGACGGCAGAGCAGGGTCTCCTTGCTGGGGTAACGCCGGTAGAGGGCGCTGATGCCGACGCCGGCGCGCTCGGCGACCTGCGAGATCGGCGCCTTCGGGTCCGCGAGGAAGACGTGGCGGGCGGCGTCGAGGATCACGAGGTTGTTGCGAGCGGCCTGGCCGCGGCGGCCGGGCAGGGCGGTCTCGGGCACGGCTGTCTCGGGCATGGCCGGAGATTACCACTGGAACGGATCATTCCGCTCTGCTACAGTTCGGAACGAAGCATTCCGTTCCACTCAGAGGAGCCAGCCATGACGGTCCCCGCCCTTCGCCCGTTCCGCGCCGAGATCCCCCAGTCCGCCCTGGACGACCTGCAGGCTCGCCTGCGCCGGGCGCTCTGGCCGGACGACCTGCCCGCCGAGTACGGCGTCACGAACGAGCGGGTCCGCGCGCTGGCCGGGCACTGGCTGGACGAGTTCGACTGGCGGGCGTTCGAGGCGCGACTCAACGCGTACCCGCAGTTCGTGACGGAGATCGACGGCGAAACGATCCACTTCCTGCACGTCCGGTCGTCCCGCGCGGACGCGACCCCGCTGCTGCTGACGCACGGCTGGCCGGGCTCGATCGTCGAGTACCTCGATGTCATCGGCGTGCTGACCGAGCCGGAATCGGCCGACGCGCCGGCGTTCCACCTGGTGATCCCGTCGCTGCCGGGCTTCGGCTTCTCGGGCCCGACCCGCGCGGCGGGCTGGGGCACGCACCGCACGGCGGCGGCGTGGGTGGAGCTGATGAGCCGCCTCGGCTACGAGTCCTACGGCGCCGCGGGCAACGACGCGGGCTCGATGATCTCACCGGAGATCGGCCGCCTCGCGCCGGAGAAGGTCGTCGGCGTGCACGTCACGCAGCTGTTCTCGTTCCCGTCCGGTGACCCGGCGGAGCTGGCGGACCTCGGCGAGGCCGACCAGGCCGCGCTCGCGCACCTACAGTGGTTCTACGAGAACATGTTCTCCTTCAACACCTTGCACAGCCAGCAGCCGCACACCCTCGCCTTCGCGCTGGCCGACTCCCCGCTGGCGCTGCTGGCGTGGAACGCGCAGCTGTTCGGCGAGCACCTCGACGCGGACTTCGTCGTCGCGAACGTGGCGCTGTACTGGCTGACCGGCACGGGCGGCTCGTCGATCCGCTTCTACTACGAGGACGCGCACACGACAGCCCACCCCGAGGGCCCGACCACGGTGCCGACCGGCCTCGCGATGTTCGCGGGCGACTTCCAGTCGATCCGGCGGTTCGCCGAGCGCGACCACGCGAACATCGTCAGCTGGAACACCTACGACACGCGGTCGGGCAGCGGCGGCCCGCGGGACGCGGCCGGGCACTACTCGGCGCACGAGGCGCCGGAGATCCTGGTCGCGGACATCCGCCGGTTCTTCGCCGGGCTTTCGTCGCCTTGGCCGCTGCTGTCGGCGGCGCACAACGCCCTGCGCTCGGCGGTGGCGGGTGTGCCGGACTGGTCCGTCCCGACGCCGTGCTCGGCGTGGAACGTGACCCAGGTGCTCCAGCACGCGGGCGGCGACCAGCAGGGCTACGCGGCGTTCATCACCGGCGAGCCGGGCCCGGACTTCAACCCGTTCGCGCCGTCGGGCGAACTCGAGGACGTGGCCGGATTCCTGGAGCCGAAGCTGGCCGCGGCGGCCGCGGCGTTCGCGACGGTGTCCCCGGACGCGGAGTCGGTGCCGACGCCCCTGCCCCAGGGCGCGCTCCCGGCCGCCGTGGCGGTGGGCGCGGCGGCACTGGACGCCGCGGTGCACGCGTGGGACATCGCGGTCGCGACGGGTCAGGAATCCCCGCTGAGCAAGGAGATGGCGGAGGCGCTGCTGCCGGTGGCGAAGGAACTGGCCGAGCCGCTGCGCGGTTTCGCCTACGCTCCGGCGCTGGACGGCCCCACCGACGGCGACGTCGTGGCGGAGCTGCTGCGGTACCTCGGCCGCGATCCACTGTGGACGGCTTGAGCAGGCCCACCCGGGGTCGTGAGTGTGAAACAGTGTTCTAACCCTGTTTCACACTCACGACCCGCGCTGCGGCAGACCGCCCGAAAACCCTTTGCTCCCAAGCGGTTCCCGTTCCTATCCTGATCCGCATGACGAACCGACCGTTCCGGTGGGACCTGGTGCGTCCCGACCAGGTCGGGACGCTCCTCGACGAGGCCGCGAATCCGCACCTCTGGTTCCTCGACGACCTCACCACCTGCACCGCCAAGGTCCTCGCCCGCTGCGGTGACGGCGAACTCCACTTCGTCGGCCGGTCGCTGGACAGCATGCACGACCTCCTCGGCGGCGCTCTCGAACGCACGTCGTGGCGCGACCGCGTGCACCGGCTGCCGCTGTCCCTCAAGCCACGCCACGGTTTCGGGCGGCGGGACGTCCAGCTGCTCCGCGAAAACCTCGCCGCCGCGGGAATCACGCCGCACGCGCTCGCGCGCGGGACCCGGCCGACCGTCTTCGTCGACCTCGTCTACGAAGGCGACACCTTCACCGAGCTGTACGTCCGGCTGCGGGACTGGATCGACGAGGACCGTGAGGCGTGGCACGTCATCCGGCGCAAGCTGCGGTTCCTCGGCGTCACCCTCCGCCAGCCGATCCGCCCGGACGCGTGGCGGTGGCAGGAGGACGTCGCCTGGACGCGCGAGCTGCCGGCCGCGGCGGTCCGCAACGTGTCGCTCGCGCGGGACGTCTGGTGCTACTTCGGCAACGACCAGCCGAAGCTGACGCCGTCGTTCCCGCGGCAACGCTGGTCCGACGAGACCGTCCGGACGCCCGACCACGGCAAGACGACCCGGCGCGCGCTGGCCGAGGCGTTCGCGCTCGTCGACGCCGGCCGGTCCGCGCGGGTGCGCGAGCGGCTCGTCCGGACGATCTCCGCCGAGCCCGCGATCGCCGGGCCGTGGCTGCGGGCGCTCGTCCGCGAACTGGGCGCGTGAGGCGGCTTCCGGGTGTTCCCGGGGTGGGTACCGTTACCCCATGAAGCGCAAGGAGGTCGCCGTCCGGCGGGAGGAGATCCTGCTCGCCGCGCTGGAGCAGATCAGCCGGCGGGGCATCGCCGGAGTGCGGGCCGCCGACGTCGCCCAGGACCTCGGCGTCAGCACCGCCCTCGTCTTCTACCACTTCGGCACCCTCGAAGCCCTCATCATCGAGGCCATCCGGCAAGCGGCCGAACGCAACCTCGCCGTCCTGCGCGACGAGCTGAGCCGGCCGGGCCCGGTCGGCGAACGCCTTCGCGCGGTCCTCGTCCTCTACGGACCGACCAAGCCCGCCGCCGGCTGGCACCTGTGGATCGAAGCCGGCGCCGCCGCGATGCGCGACCGCGAGCTGCGGGAGGTCGTCCAGCGGCTCGACCTGCGGTGGCGTGACGCCGTCGTCTCGCTCATCACCGAGGGCGTGGCCGGCGGCGAGTTCCGCTGCCCGGACCCGCGCGGCGCGGCGTGGCGGCTGACCGCCCTGCTCGACGGGCTCGCCGTGCAGTTCGTGGCGCGCGAGGGCACCGTCACCGCCGACGACTGCGCGCGGTGGGTCGGCCAGGCGCTGGCCCACGAGCTCGGCGAGACCGAACCGGCGCTGACCGCGGAGGGCCGATGACCGAGCCGGCGTTGCTCGAAGTGGTTCGTCCGCGAGTGTCGGCGAACGCAGCAATGAACGAAACAGTTCGTCCGCAAGCCGCGTCGCACGCGGGGTCGCCCTCCCCGAACTCAGCGGGAACGAATCCACCCCCAAGATAGTTGAACGCTCTATGAAACTCGGCATCTACAGCTTCGGCGACCGCGCGCCGGACCCGCACACCGGCGAGCAGCCGTCCGTCGCGCGGACGCTGGCCAACACCCTCGAGCGGATCAAGCTCGCCGACGAGCTGGGCCTCGGCTTCTACGGCCTCGGCGAGCACCACCTCGACCAGTACGCCATCTCCAACCCGGGCACCGTCCTGGCCGCGGCGGCGAGCGTCACGAGCCAGATCACCCTGAGCTCCGCCGTCACCGTGCTGAGCACCGAGGACCCCGTCCGCGTCTACCAGCAGTTCACGACGCTCGACCAGCTCAGCCACGGCCGCGCCGAGCTGCTCGCCGGCCGTGGGTCGTTCACCGAGTCGTTCCCGCTGTTCGGCAACGACCTCGGCGACTACGACGAGCTGTTCGAGGAGAAGCTCGCGCTGCTCCTGCGCATCGACCGCGAGGACCCGCTGACCTGGTCCGGCAAGTTCCGCCCGCCGCTGGACAACGCACGGATCCTGCCGCGCCCGTACGGCGACCGCCTGCGCATCTCGATCGGCACCGGCGGCAACCCCGAGTCGTCGATCCGCGCCGGGCTGCTCGGCCTGCCCGTGGTGTACGCCGTGATCGGCGGGCGGCCCGAGCGCTTCGCGCCGCTGGTCGACCTCTACCGCCAGGCCGGCGAGGCGGGCGACCACAAGAAGGAAGACCTCCACGTCACCATGGGCGCCATCGGCTTCATCGCCGAGAACTCCCAGGACGCCAAGGAGAAGTTCTACCCGTACTGGCTCGAGACGATGAAGTACGGCGCGAAGGCCCGCGGCTGGGCCGTCCCGACCCGCGCCGAGTACGACCAGTACACCCACGACGCGCAGGCGTTGTTCGTCGGCAGCCCGCAGGAGATCGCCGAGCGGATCGTCACCGTCGGCAAGCTCACCGGCGCCGACCGCTACGCACTGCAGATGGACTGGTCGGGCGTCCCGCACAAGGACGTCATGCGTGCCATCGAACTACTCGGCACCGAAGTCCTTCCGTTGGTGCGTAAGGAGTTCTAGACGTCGTTCCCGGCGATGTACCCGAACGTCATCGCCGGGCCGATGGTCGAACCGGCGCCCGCGTAGCTGTGCCCCATCACCGCCGCGCTCGCGTTGCCGGCGGCGTACAGGCCGGGAATCACCGAGCCGTCCGGGCGGAGCACGCGCGCCCGGGCGTCCGTGCGCATGCCGCCCTTCGTGCCGAGGTCGCCGGGCACGATCTTGAACGCGTAGAACGGCGGCGCCCACAGCGGCGCCAGGCACGAGTTCGGCAGCACCAGCGGGTCGGTGTAGTAGTGGTCGTACGCGCTGGCGCCGCGCCGGAAGTCACCGTCCACTCCGGACCACGCGAAGCCGTTGAAGCGATCCACTGTGGACTTCAACGCCGCCGGCGGCACGCCGATCGCCGACCCCAGTGCCTGGATGCTCGACGCCTTGAAGACCGCACCTGCGGTGTACCAGGCGTCCGGCAGCGGCAGCAACGGCAGCGTGTCGCGGAACAGGTACTTGTCGCGGTAGTTCTGGTCGACGACGAGCCACGCGGGGATGTCCGGCTCGGCCGGGTTCTTGTCGTACATCGTGTGCACGACGTCGCTGTAGGGCGCGGCCTCGTTGACGAACCGCTTTCCGGCCTGGTTGACGATCAGGCCGCCGGGCAACGTCCGCTCGGCGAGGCAGAAGTACGGGTCGCCGGGGATCGGGATGGCCGGGCCCCACCACGCGTCGTCCATCAGGTCGAGCGCAGCGCCCGCCCGCTGCCCGGCGCGGTGGCCGTCGCCGGTGTTCTCCTTCGCCCCGACGGTCCAGGCGGTGCCGATCGGCTGCCGCTGGTACTGCGCGCGCATCGCGGCGTTGTGCTCGAACCCGCCCGAGCCGACGATCACGCCACGCCGCGCCCGCACCAGCCCGCCCGGCACGAGAACGCCGGTCACCGCGCCGTTTTCGACGTTCAGATCGAGCAACGGCGTGTTCAGCAGGACCGGGACGTTCGCCCCGAGCAGGCCCGCCCGCAGGCCGGCGGCCAGCGACTGCCCCATGGTGAGCGGTTTCTGGCCGGCCAGCGCGGCGGCCGTGCCACGGGCGAGGCAGGCGGCCGCGACCGCGGCGCCCTTCGCGTTGACCGCGGCCAGGTTCAGCCACTTGTAGTCGGCACTGAAGACGACCAGCCCGGCCGGCGTGGCGAGGTACGGCGGGTTCAGGTTCGCGAGCTCCGCGCCGAGCAGGGTGCCGTCGAACTGGTCCGGCTCGATCGAGCGGCCGTTCGGCATTCCGCCGGGCAGCTCCGGGTAGTAGTCGCTGTAGCCCTCCATCCACCGGAATCGCAGCGGGCTGTTCGCCAGCACGAACGCGATCATCTCGGGTCCGTTGCGCAGGAACGCTTCCTGGCGCGCGGCGGGCACGTCCGGTCCGACGACGGCGGCGAGGTACTGCGCGGCTTTCGCGGGCGTGTCCGGCACGCCGGCGGCGAGCAGCACCGGGTTGTTCGGGATCCAGATCCCCGCGCCGGAGCGCGCCGCGGAGCCGCCGAACGTCGGCGCCTTCTCGAGCACGACGACGCTGAGCCCGCGCTTGGCCGCCGTCAGCGCGGCGGTCATCCCGGCCGCGCCGGAGCCGACCACGACGACGTCGTACTCCCCGACCAGCGGTGCGGCGC
Organism: Amycolatopsis sp. NBC_01488; assembly: GCF_036227105.1. NCBI lineage: Bacteria > Bacillati > Actinomycetota > Actinomycetes > Pseudonocardiales > Pseudonocardiaceae > Amycolatopsis > Amycolatopsis sp. NBC_01488. Next base: position 965,488 of record NZ_CP109434.1, read on the forward strand.
TCGCGGAAGACGTCGCGGCGAGCCCGGACGTCACGGCGAGGCCCACACCCGCCGCGGTGCCGCGCAGGATCTGGCGGCGGGTCAGGTCGGCATCCATGGCGCACTCCTCGCTCGCGGAACGGCGAAGGTCATGGTGTCGGTCCACTCCGGAAACTGGAACTTGTTCTACCCGCATGGAGCAGCCCGGTAGACCAGTGGTCCCAACCCATGACGACATTCGCCGTACGCCCCAACCAAGTTGACACTACCCTCACCTTATGGATAACTTGAGATCAGTCTCAACTTACTCCGAGGAGGACCTCTTGCCGAAAGTCATCGCCGTCCTGGGCGTCGGACCCGGTCTCGGCCTGTCGATCGCCCGCCGCTTCGGCCGCGAAGGCTTCACGACGGCGTTGGTCTCGCGCACCGAATCCCGGCACGCGAGCTACCGATCCGCGTTGACCGGAACCACCACGCACACCTACGCCGCGGACGTGACCGACCCGGCCGAACTGAAAGCCGTTCTAGCGCGCATCGAGGCCGAGGCAGGCCAGCTCGACACGGTGTACTTCGGCCCGGCGGACGCCGCCGCCCCCGGTCTCGCCCCGCTGACCGAAGCGGGTGCCGACGCCCTGCGCGTGCCGTTCGAGTCGATCGTGCTCCCGGCGGCCCGGCTCGTCGAAGCGGTACTGCCCGGCATGCTTGCGCGCGGCTCGGGTGCGCTGCTGTTCGCCGGCGGTCTCAGCGGCAAGCACCCGATGCCGATGCTCGGCACCCTCGCGCCGGCGTCGGCGGCGTTGCGCATGTACGTCCTGACGCTCAACGCGGCCCTGCGCGAAACGGGCGTCTACGCGGGAACGCTGACGATCGGCGGCCTCATCGAGCGCGGCGACATCCACCGCGAATTCACCAAGCGGGACCACGGCTTCGCGGTCGGCACCCTGAACCCGGACGACCTCGCGGACAAGGCGTGGTCGCTGTACAGCAGCCGCGACGAGGCCGAAGCGGAGTTCAACGCGATGGCGGCGGTCTAACCTGGGGATCATGTTCACGCCGGCCGACCGTCAGCTGCTCCGCGAGGCCCTGGTCGAGGCGGCCCGGTCGGACGAGCGCGTCACCGGCGCCGCGCTCACCGGTTCCGCCGCGCTCGACGCCGAAGACGCGTGGTCGGACATCGACCTCGCCTTCGCCGTCACCGGCGAGCCCGAGCCGGTGCTCGCCGACTTCACCACGCGGATGTACGGCGAGCACGGCGCGGTGCACCACATGGACGTCGTGTTCGAGCGGACCGTGTTCCGCGTGTTCCTGCTGGCGAACACGTTGCAGGTCGACCTGGCGTTCTGGCCGGAGGCGGACTTCGGCGCGACCACGCCGAAGTTCCGCCTGTTGTTCGGGACGCCGCGCGACCGCCCGCAGTCGCCGCCCCCGGACGCGCGGCGGCTGATCGACCTGGCCTGGCTGCACGCGCTGCACGCGCGGTCGAGCATCGGCCGCGGCCGCGGCTGGCAGGCCGAGTACATGATCGGGCGGGTCCGGGAGTACGCGCTGGCCCTGGCCTGCCTGCGCCACGGCGTGCCCGCGGTCGAGGGCCGCGGCCTGGACCAGTTGCCCGCCGACGTCACTTCCCCCTTCGAGGCAACGCTCGTCCGTGGGCTCGGCGACGTCGGCCGGGCGTTCCACGCCGTCACCGAGTTGCTCGTCGGCGAGATCTCCCGGGTCGACGCCGATCTGGCTCGCCGGCTGGGACCGCTGCTGCTTTCCTAGGCCAGGTAAGCGAGTTCCGGGTGCGCGGTGACGTAGGCGTCGAGCAGCCGCCGCGCGACGGAGACCGAGTCGACCAGCGGATGCAGCGCGAATGCCTTGAGCGCGGCCGATCGCGAACCCGTCGTCGCCGCCTCGATCGTCGCCCGCTCGACGGCCTTGACCGCGGTCACCAGGCCCAGCGCGTGCTCGTCGAGCGGCCCGGTGGCGAGCGGGCGGGCACCGTTCGCGTCGACGACGCACGGCACCTCGGCCACCGCGTCCCCCGGCACGCCCGGGAGCGCGGATCCGTTGCGCACGTTGAGGATCAGCGTCGTGCGTTCGCCGTACGCGATGGCCCGCATCAACGCCAAGGCGACCTTCTCGTAGCCGCCGCCTTCGAGATCGTCACGCTCCCCTTCGCGCGTGTCGGCCATGTACGTCGCTTCGCGCTCCAGGCGCGTGCGCTCCCACGACGTCAGCGACGGCGCGTTGTAGAAGCCGCGTTGCTGCTCCAGCAGCTGGGCACCGCGTGACTGTGGGCTCCTTGCTTCGCGCGCGAAGTAGTAATAGTGCAGGTATTCGTTGGGCAGGGAACCGAGCGTCCGGAGCCAGCCGGCGCCGAAGAGCTTGCCCTCCTCGAAAGACTCGAGGGCTTCCGCATCGGCGAGCAGCTTCGGCAGGACGTCTTCCCCGCCGACGCGGACGGCACGCAGCCAGCCGAGGTGGTTGAGCCCGGCGTAGTCGAACCACGCCGTCGCCGGATCGACGCCGAGGGCCCGCGCGACGCGGCGGCACAGCCCGACGGGCGAGTCGCAGATGCCGAGCACGCGGCCGCCGAGGTGCGCGGCCATGGCTTCGGTGACCAGCCCGGCGGGGTTGGTGAAGTTGATGACCCAGGCCCGGGGCGCGAGCGCATTGACGATCCGCGCGAGTTCGACGGCGACGGGCACGGTCCGCAGCCCGTAGGCGACCCCGCCCGCACCCACGGTTTCCTGACCGAGTACGCCCTCGGCGTGCGCGATCTGTTCGTCGAGCCGCCGGCCGCGCAGCCCGCCGACCCGGATGGCGGAGAACACGAAGTCCACATCGGACAGTGCGGCGGCGAGGTCGGTGGTGGTCCGCACCCGCGGCGCGTCCGGGACGCCCGCGGCCTGCTCGGCGAGCACCCGTTCGATCGCCGCGAGCCGCCCGGGCTCGACGTCGTGCAGGACGAGTTCGGTGACCCCGCCGTCCGCCAGCAGCGCGCCGTGCACGAGCGGCACGCGGAACCCGCCGCCGCCGAGGATCGCGAGTTTCATCGCAGGCCCTCCAGTGCGGTCGGCTCGGTGCCCCCGCAGCCGCCTCGGATCGCCGGGCTCATCGCAGCACCCCCATCCCGCCGCTCGCACGACAGCACATGCCGCAGCCGCGGAACCCGCCGCCGAGGATCACCGCAGCACCTCGACCCCGGCCTCACGCCACACCGCGCACGTCGGCCGGGCGGGCCCGCCGTCTCGGATCGCCGGGCTCATCGCAGCACCTCGACGCCGGCCTCGCGCAACGCCGCGCACGTCGGCTCGTCGGCGCCGGGGCACGTGACCACCACGTCGAGCGCGTCCGGGCCGCAGACCCGGGCCAGCCCGGTGCCGGGGAACTTGCCCGCGTCGGCGAGGAGCACCACGCGGTCGCCCGCGGCGAGCATCGCGCGCTTGACCGGCACCTCCACGACCGTCGAGTCCATCACGTGGCCGTCGCCGCGGATGCCGCTCGTGCCGAGGAAGACCGTGTCGGCGCGGACCTGGCGCAGTGCGTCCTCGGTCAGGAATCCCACCATCGAGTGATAGCTGCGCCGGACCACGCCGCCGAGGAGGACCAGCTGGACGTCGTCGGCGTCCTTCAGCTCGTCGTAGACCGCGAGGCTGCTGGTGATCACCGTCAGCGCGCGGTCGCGCAGGTGGCGCGCCAGCCGGTGCGCCGTGGTGCCGATGTCGAGGAGCACGGTGTCGCCGTCGGCGACCAGGCCCGCCGCGCGCCGGGCGACCGCGTCCTTTTCGTCGGCCCGCTCGGCGGCCACCCGCGCGAACGGCTCGTCGTCGGCCGCCATCGCCCCGCCGTAGACGCGGGTCAGCCGGCCCTCGCGGTCGAGCCGCACCAGGTCGCGGCGCACGGTGGCCGCGCTGACGCCGAGCCGCTCGGCCAGCACGCCGACCGGCGCCGGGCCCTCGGCGCGGAGGGCCCGCAGGATCAGCTCGTGCCGACGCTGGGGCAGCATGCCGGGACGATAGCAGTCAAACTCGCTCACCAGACGATCGAGTTTGCCCGTCTCTTGCGCATTCCGCGCGGCTGAAGCACGCTCGTGCGCATCCTCGATTGCTGGAGGCGCCCGTGCCGGTCGAGCCCGAACCCGAATTCGACGTCTTCCTGTCCGGCCTGCTGTTCTTCGACCTGGTCTTCACCGGGCTCGAACGACCGCCGGAGCCGGGCACGGAGGTGTGGACGGGCGGCATGGGCTCGGGCCCGGGCGGCATCGCGAACTTCGCGGTCGCGCTGAGCCGCCTCGGCCTGCGGACGTCGCTGGCGGCGGCGTTCGGCACCGACGTCTACGGCCGCTACTGCTGGGACGTGCTCGCACGGCAGGAACACATCGACCTGTCCCGGTCGCGGCGGTTCCCGGAGTGGCACTCCCCCGTCACCGTCTCGCTGGCCTACGCCGGCGACCGCGCGATGGTCACCCACGGCCACCCGCCGCCCGTGCCGGTCGCCGAGCTGGCCGGGTCGCCGCCGCCGAGCCGCGCGACGGTCGCGCACATCGGCCTCGACACCGCCGAATGGGTCCATACCGCGCACCAGGCCGGCAGCCTCGTCTTCGCCGACGTCGGCTGGGACCCGTCGGAGGCGTGGTCGGCCGCGCTGCTCGACCAGCTCGCGTGCTGCCACGCGTTCCTGCCCAACGACGTCGAGGCGATGCGCTACACCCGCACGGACACCCCGGAAGCGGCGCTGGCCAAGCTCGCCGACCTGGTCCCGGTCGCGGTGATCACCCGCGGCGCCGCGGGCGTGCTCGCCGTCGACGGCACCACGGGCGAGACGGCGGACATCCCGGCCCTGCCGGTGAACGTGCTCGACGCGACCGGCGCGGGCGACGTCTTCGGCGCGGGGTTCGTCGCGGCCACGCTGACCGGCTGGCCGCTGGCCGACCGCCTCCGGTTCGCCGGCCTCACGGCGAGCCTGTCGGTCCAGCACTTCGGCGGCGCGCTGGCCGCACCGGGCTGGCACGAGATCGCGGAGTGGCACTCGCGCGACCGCCGGCCGGAGTACGCGTTCCTCGACGACGTCCTGCCCGCCGAAACGATCGCCGAGACGTCCCGCCGCGGCCCGGTGACCCTCGGCTTCGGCGACGACAGCTGGCGCTGATGCACCCGCGCGCCGACCGCTACACGACGTCGGGACTGCGGACGTCACTGCTCTCGGTACCGGGCGCGGTCGGCGCCGAAGCGGTCGGCCTGCGCCCGGTCGGCGAGGTGATGGGCTGCGTGGTCGAGCACGCGCAGGACCTGGCCCCGAGCATGCGCCGCGGCTACGCGACCGCGCTGGACCGCCTCCGCGCCGAGGCGACGGAGCTGGGCGCGGACGGCGTCTTGGCGATCGGCTGCACGGTGACGCGGGTGAGCGCGGCGGTCCGCGAGTTCGTCGTGCTGGGCACGGCGGTGCGTGCGTCGCGGGGGAAGCGGCCGCCGCGGCCGTTCACGACGGGCCTGTCCGGCCCGGACGTGGCGAAGCTGATGCTGGCGGGCTGGGTCCCGGTGACGGTCGCGATCGGCATCGACGGCGCGACGGCGTACGACCTCGCGATGACGGACCGCCCGGGCGAGGAGGCGGCGGTGCCGACCGACCTGGTGAGCCGGGTCCGGGCGGCGGCACGGGCGGAGTTCTCGGCATCGGTGCGCGAGTCGGGCGCCGACGGCGGCCTGGTCTCGTCGACGACGTTGCAGGCCTGGGCCCTCGGCCACACGGGAGCGGCGGCGGTGGCGAGCGTGTTCGGCACGGCGGTGGCCCGGTTCGGGGCTCGTCGAGCGCCGACGGTGTCGCACCCGGTGCTGCGGCTGGACGGAAATCCGCCGAGCCGGTGACGGACGGCCCGCGGTTTCCGCCCGGCTCTTCCCCAGCGGTCGCCGCCACGAGCGCCGCGCCAAGCCATCCCGGCCGCTCGCAGCCCGCACTCCCTCCCCGCTGCCGGGACCGGACCTTCCGGACATACCCCGGTGATCTCCCCGCGCCCGCCGCCCGCTCGCGCGGATCCGTGCCACGATGGGGACGAGAGCCGGTCGAAGGAGGTCCGCCAGTGCCCGAGTGGGACGGTCGTGGCCTGCCGCCCGTCGCGCGGGCCCGGGTCGAGCGGTATGCCGCGTCCGGGCTCAAGACTTCCCTGCTCAGCGTGCCCGGCGCCGTCGGCGCGGAGGTGGCCGGCTTCACCGCCGTCGGCGAGGTGATGGGCTGCGTCGTCCAGCAGGTCGGCTGGACCGGGCCCGGTGCGTGGGCCGCCGACCAGGTCAAGCTGCTCTCCGGGATGCTGCGCCAGGGCTACGCGACCGCGCTCGACCGGCTCGGGCAGGAAGCCACCGCCCTCGGCGCCGACGGCGTCCTCGGCATCACCGTGACCATCACCGCGCTCGACGACGTCATGCAGGAGTTCACCGCGCTCGGCACGGCCGTCCGCGCCGAGACCGACCAGCGGCCGCGCGGCCTGTTCACCACCGACCTGCCGGGCCAGGACGTCGGCAAGCTCATGCAGGCGGGCTGGGTGCCGGCGCGGATGGCGGTCGGCGTCGCCGGCCGCGCCCACTTCGACTACAACATGCAGTACCAGGTCAACCCGCTCGCCGGGAACACCGAAGTCGACGTCGCGACGAAGGTCGTCACCGAGGTCCGCGGCGCGGCGCGGGCGGAGTTCGCCCGCGCGATCCGCGACTGCGGTGCCGACGGTGGCATCGTCTCGGGCATGACGCTGCGGTCGTGGCCGGTGCAGGAGGTCGCGGTGGCCGGCATCGCCACCGTGACCGGCACCGCGATCGCCCGCTTCCACACCGGTCGCGCCGCCCCGACCAGCGCGCTCAAGATCCTGCCGTTGAACCGTTCCTGAGGAGGCTTCGTGACCACCGCGGATCCCGCCGCGCAGCACATCCCCGAGGATGCGATGCGCCGGCTCGCCGAGATGCGACCTGGCCAGAAGACCAGCCTGTTCACGTCCGACCTGAGCGTCAACGAGTTCCTCCTCGTGCGCGAAGCCGGGTTCCGCCCGCTCGGGCTCGTGCTCGGCTCGAGCATCTACCACGTCGGGTTCCAGATGGGACGGTGGAGCAAGAACCAGGAGATGGACCGGCTTTCGCAGGCGATGTACCACGCCCGCGAGCTCGCGATGTCCCGGATGGAGGCGGAGGCCGACGTCCTCGGCGCCGACGGCATCGTCGCGGTCCGGCTCGAGATCGAGTTCAAGGAGTTCGGCAGCGACCTGGCCGAGTTCGTCGCCGTCGGCACCGCGGTGAAAGCCGACGAGCCCGGTGAATGGCGCAACAACACGGGGAAGCCGTTCACCTCGGACCTGTCCGGACAGGACTTCTGGACGCTCGTGCAGGCCGGCTACGCGCCGCTCGGCATGGTGATGGGCACGTGCGTCTACCACATCGCGCACCAGCGGTTCCGGCAGATGATGGGCAACATCGGCCAGAACGTCGAGATCCCGCAGTACACCGAGGCGCTGTACGACGCGCGCGAGCTCGCGATGTCGCGGATGCAGGCGGAAGCCGAGCAGCTGGCGGCGGAGGGCATCGTCGGGGTGCAGCTGCTGTCGCTGCCGCACCGCTGGGGCGGCCACACGACGGAGTTCTTCGCGATCGGCACGGCGGTGAAGCCGCTGCGCGCCGACCACCGCATCGCCAAGCCGCAGCTCGTGCTGCCCCTCACCGACTGATGGGCAGCGAACTGGACTTCCACCTGGTGGTGGCGGCTCTGCGCACGGACCGCGCGGACGTCGAGTCGTACCACCGGGTCCTGTCCGAGACGCTGGGCAGCGCGCTGCCGCCGGGCATGGTCGAGGTGTCGCGGCACCGCACGTTCGCCGACCGCGTCGCGGGCCGCGACGGCCAGGCCGTCGCGGTGAAGGTGAACACCCCGGACCGGGTCCTGGTGCTGAGCACGGCCAAGCACGGCGGCGTCGCGGCGGAGATCCACCAGGTCGTCCGGGGCGTGGTGATCAGCCGCAAGGAAGCCGCGGTCGACGACTGGCTCACGGCGCTGGCCCAGGAGCTGACTTCGCTGGCGTCGAAGGACGCGAGAGCGCGGGATGCGCTCTCGCGTCTCCTCGGCGGTTAAGCCACCGTCACCCGCAGGATCTTGTTGTGGCTGTTGTGCGGCGTGCTGTCCTTGTCACCGTCCACACTGGTCGCGAGCCACATCTGGCCGCCCGGAGCGGGCTCCACCGTGCGCAGCCTCCCGTACGTGCCGTCGAAGAACGTCTGGAAGTTCGTCAGTGAGCTACCGCTGATCACCGCGCGGTAGAGCCGCGTGCCGCGCTGGCACGCCACGTACAGCGCGTCGTGGATGATCGTGATCCCGCTGCACGAACCCTGCGCCACCGGGTACGTCTTCTTCGGCGCGATGAACCCGGCGGTGCCGCAGGTGCCCGACGTCCCTTCGCACGACGGCCAGCCGTAGTTGCCGCCCTTCACGATCAGGTTCGTCTCGTCCATGATGCTGTTGCCGAACTCCTGCTCCCACAACCGGCCCTGCGAGTCGAACGCCAGGCCCTGGACGTTGCGGTGCCCGTAGCTCCACACCGCGTTGTGGAACGGGTTGTCCGCCGGGATCGAGCCGTCCGGGTTGATCCGCAGCACCTTTCCGTTGAGGCTGCTGGTGTTCGACGCGTTGTCGCCGTTCTGCGCGTCACCCGTGCCGGCGAACAGGTAGCGGCCGTCCGGGCTGAACCGCAGCCGGCCGCCGTTGTGGAACTTGTTGCGCGCGATGCCGGTCAGCAGGATCTGCTCAGTGCTCGTGGTCAGCGAGTCGGCGGCCGGGTCGTACTTGATCCGCACGATCCGGTTGTCGGTCGGCGACGTGTGCATGATGTAGAGCCAGTGGTCGGACGCGTACGACGCCGGGTTGATCTCCAGCCCGGTCAGGCCGCCTTCGCCGTCGGTGCTCTGGACGTTCGGCACGGTGCCGATCGTCTTCTTCGCCCCGGTCTTCGGGTTCAGGTGGACGATGTCGTGCGCGTCGCGCTGGTTGTAGAGGATCGTGCCGTCCGGCAGGGTGACCAGGCCCCACACGACGTCGTCGTCGGTCGCGACCTGCGTCGCACCGCAAACTCCTTGCGACGGCGAGCAGGTCGATCCGCCGGTGGTGGTGACGTCGAGGACCGGCGTGCTCGGCTCGCTCAGGTTGCCGTTCCCGTCCACCGCCCGGACCTGCAGGTGGTAGGCGGTGTTCGGGGTCAGCCCGCCGAGGGTGGTGCTCGCCGTGTCGGACGTGCCGATCTGCGTGCCGGAGTTGAAGATCCGGTAGCCGGTGACGCCGACGTCGTCGGTCGAAGCGGTCCACGCCAGGCCGATCGACGTGCTGTTGACCGCGGTGGTGTGCACGTTCCCGGGTACCGACGGCGGCGTGTGGTCGTCGGACGGCGGTGTCTTCACGGACAGGGTGCCGCTGGCCTGCGAGACGTTCCCGGCCGCGTCGCGCGCGTTGACGTAGAAGCCGTAGGTGCTGTTCGGGTTGAGGTTGTCGCAGGTCGCGGTGAGGGCACCGGTGGTGCTGGCGCAGAGCTGACCGTCTCGGTAGACGTCGTAGCCCACGACGCCTTCGTTGTCGGTGGCCGCGGTCCACGAGATGGTCGCGCTGATCGGGGTGACGCCGACGAGCGTCGGCGTGCCGGGCGGCGAGGGCGGCACGGCGTCCCCGGTGGACCCGTAGACGCCGAACTCCTGCAGCGAGTAGCCCTTCGACGCGTCGGTGCGGCAGCGTTTCGTGCCGTACACCCGGACGTACCGGCCGGTGCCGTCGAGTGAGGTCAGGTCTTCGACACCGCCCTTTCCGGTGGTGGTCGCGTAGATCCGCGTCCACGTGGCGTGGTCGGCGGAGGTGTCGATCTCGTAGGCCGTGGCGCACGAGGCGTCCCACTGCAGCCGCACGCGGCTGACGTGCGCCGTCGCCCCGAGGTCGACGTAGATCCACTGCGGATCGACGCCGGCCGCGCTGGCCCAGCGGGTCGCCGAGTCGCCGTCGACCGCGTTCGCCGCCGGACAGCACCCGCCTGCCGATGACGCCGTCACCGGCTTTCCTTGTGACAGCAAGGCATCCGCCGCTTGCACCGGCCCTGCCGCGCCGATCGTCCCGGCGACGAGCGCGGCCACCGCGGCCACGATCGTCCCCACCCGAATCCGTCTGGTCATCCGTCCTCCACGCTGCCGGTGCGGAGGGGTCGACGATTCGGCACGCCTCCGCGGAACACCGTCCGCCGCCGTGGCTCCGGTCTGCCTCACGCGCGCCCGGGCCCGTCGGCGAACGACCCGTCGGCGCAGGCAGAGGCGGATGCCTGACGACGACGGCGGGGTTCTCCGGGACCGGGACCGACCTGGGGCCAGGGCGATCTCGGGGAAACCCTACGAGCGGAACGCCGGACCGGTCAACCGGCGCGTTGGCGGTGTCCCGCTCACCGAACCCGTTGAGCGAGAAGGGGTTTCAGGGCGCCACCACCCTCCCGAGGAAACCGCGGACATACCCGGCGATGGCGTCCAAGTGCGTTTCGAGGGCGAAGTGGCCCGAGTCGAGGAGATGGATCTCGGCGTCGGGCAGATCGCGGGCGTAGGCACGGGCGCCGTCGGCGATGAAGATCTCGTCGTTGCCGCCCCAGACGGCCAGCAGCGGAACCTGGCTGGTCCGGAAGTACTCGTGGAACTTCGGGTACAGGCCGATGTTGTGGTGGTAGTCCGCGAGAAGCGCCAGCTGGATCTCGGCACCGCCGGGCCGGTCGAGGAGGGCCTGGTCGTGGATCCAGACGTCCGGGCTGACCAGTTCCGGATCGGGCACGCCGTCGAGGTACTGCGCCTTGGTGGCTTCGAGGCTGACCATGCCGCGCAGGTCGTCCTCGGTCAGCGTGCCGGCCGCGAGCCGCTGCGGCAGCCCGGCGCCCAGGCCGTCGACGTAGGCGTTGCCGTTCTGCGTGACGATCGCGGTGATCCGCTCCGGGTTCCCGGCCGCGATGCGCAGGCCGACCGGCGCGCCGAAGTCCTGGATGTAGAGCGCGAAGCGGCCGAGGCCGAGCTGGTCGAGCAGGCCGAGGGTGAGCTCGGCGAGGGCGTCGAAGGTGTAGGTGAACTCGCTGACCGAAGGCGCGTCGGAGGCGCCCGCACCCAGGTAGTCGGGCGCGACGACGTGGTAGCGGTCGGCCAGCGCGGGGATGAGGTGCCGGTACATGTGCGAGCTCGTCGGGAAGCCGTGGAGCAGCACGATCGTGGGTGCGTCGGCGGCGCCGGCCTCCCGGTAGAACAGCCGGCGCCCGGCAACGGTGGCAAAGCGGTGATACACGGCGACCATCGGTCTCTCCTCGCGTCTCATGTTTATCGGCTCATCTATCCATGAGACGATGTAGGCTGTCAACGGGTCGGGAGAATGGGGACGAACTCGGGAGGCGAACGTGGTCACTGCGGCACCCGGCGAGGAGCGCTCCCCCGCGCTGGCGCTGGTCAACACCCGCCGGCTGAACGCGGGCGGCGAGGTCGACGACCTGGCCGAGCCGCACGCCGCGGCCCGCTGGCTGCACCTCTCACCGGCATCGCTGGCCGCGGACGACCTGAGCCGCATCACGGACCTCCGCGCGGCTGTCCGCGAGCTGCTGGCCGCCTTGACGGAGGACCGCGCACCGGACGCGGCCGCACTGGAGACCGTGAACGCGGCCGCCCGCGCCGACGCGGCCGCACCCCAGCTCACCTGGCCGTCCGGCCCACACCGCGAGTGGCGCAGCACCCAGCCGGGCAGCCTCTCGGAGGCCCTGGCGGCGTTGGCCCGCGACGCGATCGAGGTGGTCACCAGCGACCTAGGCCACCTGGTCCGCCCCTGCGAGGCCCACGGCTGCGCACGGTTCTTCGTCCGCGAGCACGCCCGCCGCCGCTGGTGCTCGACGACGTGCGGCGACCGGGTCCGCGCGGCCCGGCACCAGCGGTTGGTGGTCGAGCAGCGGGAGTCAGCCCAGGGACGATCCTGAGGTTGGCTCGCCGGAGTGCGTGGGCGTTTCGGTCAGGGTGGGTATCGCTCGCGAGCCTGCGTTTTGGCTGGACCAGGGGCTGTCGGTTCCGACGATTCGCGGGGTGTGTGCGAGGAGGTTCGGGCCGGGCTGGACTGCATCCGCGACCCGCGTGCCGCCTCACCGACGCAGCCGCAGCCGGGTCGCATCCGCCAATCCGCCGTCAGGTTCTGTTCACCCCCATCCCTCGCCAGTGCCTCGGTCACCTCAGGCCTCCGCGAACGCTGCCGATCGGCTCACCTCCGCCCACTCGGCCACCTCAGCTGCTCGGGCGCGGTCCGACCGTTGGACCGCTTCGACCGCGTCCGCGCCGAGTAGCAGGCGCAGCGGTGGTGCGTCGAGCCGGACGACGTCCGCGAGGATGCGGGCTCCGCGGGCCGGGTCGCCCGCTTGCTTGCCGTCGGTCGCGTCGCGGAGGCGGTGCATCTCGCCCACCGAGGCGTCGTACTCCGGGCGGACCTGTGCGCGCTCCATCGATGCTCCCTGCCAGTCCGTGCGGAACGCGCCCGGCTCGACGATCGTGACCTTGACCCCGAACGGCTTCACCTCCGCGTTGAGGACCTCGGAGAACCCCTCCACCGCGAACTTCGCGGCCTGGTAGGCGCCCAGCCCCGGCGAGCCACCCACCCGGCCGCCGACCGACGAGAACTGCAGGAAGTGCCCCGAGCCCTGCTCGCGGAACACCGGCAGGGCCGCGCGCGTGACGTTGACGACGCCGAAGAAGTTGGCCTCGACCTGCGCGCGGAAGTCGTCTTCCGCCATGTCCTCGATCGGGGCGCTGTTCGCGTAGCCGGCGTTGTTGGCCACGACGTCGAGGCCGCCGAACTCCCGTACCGCGAAGGCCACGGCCTCACGCGCGGCCACGGGGTCCGTCACGTCCAGCGCGAACGCACGGACCCGGCCACCGTGTTCGGCCACGAGATCCTTCAGCTGCTCCGGCCGGCGCGCCGTGGCGACCACGCGGTCGCCGTCCTCGAGTGCGACCCTGGCCAGCTCCCGCCCGAAACCGCGGGAACTGCCGGTGATCAGCCAAGTCCTGCTCATGATGCCCTCTCCTCGCTCCGCCTGCACCGGCTAACCAACCGGTTGGTTGCCTCCAGGAAACACTCCTCGACTACATTTGTCAACCAACCAGTTAGTTGCTAGAGTCGTCGGCATGAGAGATGCGGCGGAGACGAAGCGGCGACTGCTCGCCGCCGCGACGGAGGAGTTCGCGGAACGGGGCATCGCAGGCGCCCGCGTGGACCGGATCGCGGACTCGGCCGGATGCAACAAGGCGATGCTCTACAAGTACTTCGGCAACAAGGACCGGCTGTTCGACACGGTTTTCGGCGAGTCGGTCGGCAGGTTCGTCATCGACGTCCCGGTCGACGCCCACGACCTGCCGAGCTACGCCGGGAAGCTCTTCGACCGGTACGAAGAGCAACCGGAGACGCTGCGGCTGGCGGTCTGGCACCGGCTGGAGCGCCCCGAAGGCAAGTGGGTCACCGAAATCGTGCTGGCCAACGAGATCCGGCTGGCCGATCTGAAACGAGCACAAGACGAAGGGAGACTGTCCAGCCACTACACACCCTTGGAACTGCTGGTGTTGATCCAGTCGATCTCGACGGCGTGGGCGACGACCAATTCGGAGCTCGGCGTGCGCATGGCCATCCCCCGCAAGAAACGGCGAGAGCTCGTGGTGGACGCGGTCCGGCGGCTGATCGCGGAACACTGACGAGTGGTGGGCGAACACCTCGGGCACGGGTAGCGTGTGCTCCGCCGGGCTGGGCCGGGCCGACGGAGGGACGCACGATGGAGTGGACGCTCGAAGTGGTCGTGGTGCCGGTGTCCGATGTGGACCGCGCGAAGGCGTTCTACGCCGACCAGCTGGGGTTCACCCTCGATCACGACATCACGGTCGGCGAGAACGGCCGGATCGTCCAGCTGACTCCGCCGGGCTCGGGCTGCTCGGTCGTGATCGGCAAGGGCGTGGTCGCGGACATGCCGCCCGGTTCGCTCAAGGGGCTGCAGCTCGTCGTCAAGGACCTGCCGAAGGCGCACGCGATGCTGCTGGAGCGCGGGGTGGATGCGGGCGACATCGAGGTCCACGGCATGGGTGTCTGGGATGGGAAGGCCGACCTCGACAACGTGGGTTTCGTGCACTTCGCCGATCCGGACGGCAACGCCTGGGCGGTGCAGCAGATCTCGTCGCGCCGGTGAGCTGCCGCGAGGGTGAGCCGTGACCGGGGCGACGCAGCGAGGCGAGGCAGGCGCCCGCCCGGCGTGACCGGCCCGGGCGTGCCGGCAAGCCGAGGTCGGGCGCGTACGTCAGGTGTGACGAGCGCAGGCGGGCAAGGCGAGGCTCGACACCTCAGGGACGCGGGACGCCCATCGGGTTCGGGACCGGGACCACACCCGCGTCGATCACCGCACGGCTCAGCGGGGTCGCCAGCTCCAGGAGCCGCGACAGGCCGGCCGGGCCGAGCGCGTCCACCGGGGCCGCCGCCAGGCGGTCCGTGTCCTCCTCGATCCGGCGGCGCAACGCCGTGCCGGACGGGGTCAGCCGGCCGGCGGGATCCAGCAGGCCACGGGTCCGCAGCCGCTCGGCAGCCAGCGTCCACTCCGCGTCCGACCAGCCACGGTGGGGCTGGACGTCCCCGCGGGCGATCACGGAGTCGCCGATGTGGGTCAACGTCGTCTCCAGGCCCGTCAGGCCCGCGTGGACCGCCGACAGGACGTGCCCGTCGCCGCGGTGCTCTCGCAGCACCGTCGCCGCCAGCCACAGGCGGCCCAACACCCCCGTCGGCCGGGGCACTGCCGACCAGGCCGCCGCCAGCGGACGTGCGTCGAAGTCGCACGCGGACGCGGCCAGCGACAGCAGCGACGCGAGTTCGTCGTGTCCCGAAGGCCCCAGAACAGCGGAAAGCGCGTTTTCGACGGCCGCGAGCCGAGTGCGAAGCACCTCCGCGGGCGAGGCGAACGACCACGCGTCCGGCAAGGCGCGCGACACCATCGCCGGCGCGAAGCCGAACAGCATCGACGTCGCCGCCGCGGGGCCGATCGGGCCGACCGGCGCGAGGCGGCCCGCGAAGTACCCCATCCAGTACCCCCGCAGGCCGGCCTCCTTCGCCGCGGACGCCGTCTCCGGCGCGAAGTACACGACCGCGTGCAGCGGCTCCACGGCCGCCCACAGCCGACGCGCCGGTGAGATGCTCATGCCGCCATTCTCACCCCCAGGCGACGGGCAGCTCCCGCACCCCGTACACCAGCGTGTTGTGCTTGAACGCCAACGACTCCCGCGGCACCGCGAGCCGCAGGTCCGGGACCCGGCGGAACAGCCGCGTCAACGCCTCCTGCAGCTCGACGCGGGCCAGCTGCTGGCCGATGCACTGGTGCGCCCCGAAGCCGAACGCGACGTGCGTGCGCGGTGACTCGCGGTGGAAGTCGAGCTTGTCGGCGCCCGGGAACAGCTCCTCGTCGCGGTTGGCCGAGTTCAGCGCCGCCACCAGCCACTCCCCCGCCTTCACCGACCGGGAACCGACCCGCACGTCCGCGGTCGCGTAGCGCAGCACGCCGAACTGGACGACCGACAGGTACCGCAGCAGCTCCTCGACCGCCCGGTCCGGCGCGGAAAGCACGACGTCGCGCTGGGCCGCACCGCGCGGACGTCCTGGTAGCGGGTGACCAGCCAGGCATCCATGCCCGCCGGGCAGCGCACCCGCGACGTCGGCGCGGTTTCCCGCAGCGTGGCGTAGTTCCCGGGCGGGTCGAACGGGCATCCGGCCGGTCGTGCCGTCGGGAGGGCCGGGGTTTCGGATGCTGCCGTCACGGCGGATCACACCTCTCTTCCGGTGGTCTGGACACTTCCACCATGGAGAGAACCGGCGTCGTCGTGGGACGTTCGACCCACTTCCGACCCGGATGGCCTAGCGGGCGCCGTACGCGCCGCCGTTCACGTGCACGACCTGACCGGTGACGTGCCCCGCGCCCGGGGAAGCCAGGAACAGCACGGTTTCCGCGACTTCGTCCGGGGTGCCGGCCCGCTTGTTCAGCGCCACGGAGATCCGCGAACTGAGCCATTCTTCGGTCAGCGTGCCGTGGAAGAACTCCGTGTCGAGGATGACGCCGGGCGCCACGACGTTGGCCGAGCCCGACGCGCCGAGCTGCCGCGCGAGGTCGGTGTTCCACGCCTCGATCGCCGCCTTCGCCGCGCCGTACGAGCCGGAGCCCTGCTTCGCCGCGACAGACCCGAGAGTCACCACCCGCACGTTGTCCGCGAAGCGCGGCTTCAGGGCGGCCGTGACCAGTACCGCGGTAACGACGTTCGCGTCGAAGTTCGCGCGCCACGCGTCCGCCAGCCCGGCGAGGTCTCCGGGCGCGGGTGCTTCCCGCACGCGATCGGTGTTGCCGCCCGCGTTGTTGACCAGGACGTCCACCCGCGCGGGCAGGTCCGCCAGCGCCGCTTGCACCGCCGCCGGGTCGCTCGCGTCGAACGCCACCGCCCGCGCGCCGAGCTCTTCCGCCGCAGCCTCCAGCACGTCCTTGCGCCGCCCGGTGACGGTGACGCGCTCGCCCGCCGCCGCGAACCGGGCGGCGATCGCCAGCCCGATGCCCGTGCCGCCCCCGGTGACCACGACATCCCGCTGTTCGCTCATGACGCCATCTTCGCCGACGCGAACCCCGGCACACGCGGGATTTCCCGCCGACCGGGACACGAACCGGATTCGTTAGGAAACTTTACGAACAAGTCTTGACGGCGGGCCGCCGCCCGGCGAACCTGAACGCACGCCGCACGTCATCGTCCGCCCACCCCCTTCCGGAGGCAGCATGACCCGGCGCGCTCTCGTGCTCGTCGTGACCCTGGTCGTCGCCCTGGCATCCGCGCTCGCCGGCGCGAGCACCGCGAGCGCGGCCACCACGCAGCCCACCTTCCTCACCTTCTACGGCTGGTGGGACAACACCCCGCCCGGCGGCGACATCTCCTACCCGCAGATCCACGACACCGCGGGCGGCAAGGGCACCTACGCCGACCCGATCACCTTCGCCACCAGCAGCGACGAACTGAAGCCCGGCACCAAGGTCTGGGTGCCGCGGGTGAAGAAGTACTTCATCATGGAGGACGGCTGCGACGAGTGTTCCGAAGACTGGAACAGCAAGGGCCCGAACGGCGGCCCCGGCCTGCGTCACATCGACCTCTGGCTCGGCGGCAAGGGCGGCAGCGCCTTCGACGCGATCGACTGCGAGGACGCGCTCACGCACTACAACGCCGACAACACGCCGGTCATGGAGCCGGTGGTCGTCGACCCGCCGTCGACCGAGGACTACGACGCCACGCCGATCTTCACCACCAGCACGGGTGCCTGCTACGGCGGCGCGAAGCCGAACACGACAGTCGGCCAGTACAAGAACAACTCCACTGGCACGTGCCTCGAAGCTCCCAGCAGCGGGACCACGCTGAAAGTGGCCGCCTGCACCGGAAGCGACGCCCAGCGCTTCACTTTCCACGGCGCTTTCCTCGTGATCGACGACAAGTGCGCAGGCATCTCCGGCAGCTCCATCGTGCTGCAGACCTGCACCGGCGGGCCGGCCCAGCAGTGGTCGATCAACCCGGACGGCACCATTTCCGACATCCAGACGAGCAAGAAGTGCTTCCGCGCCTCGGGCACGACACTCACCGCGGGCAGCTGCTCCGGCACGCAGGCGCGCTGGACGTTCACCGCGGCCGGCAACACCTCGAGCCTCAGCGTGACGCCGTCAGCGGTTTCGGTGGCGCCGGGCGGTACGGCGACGGCCACCGTCAGCACCACGGACGCCGTCACGCTGTCCGCGAGCGGCGCTCCCGCGGGCGTCACCGTGTCCTTCTCCCCGGCGTCGGTCCCGGCCGGCGGAACCTCGACCGTCACGGTCGCCGCCGCCGCGAACGCCGCGCCCGGCTCGGCGACGCTCACCATCACCGGAGGGACGAAGACCGTGGCCCTGGGCGTCACGGTCACCGGCGGGAGCGGCGGCACCGAAACCCTGCTCTCCCAGGGCAAGACGGCGACGGCGTCGTCGACGGAGTCCTCGTCCTACCCGGCGAGCGCGGCCTTCGACGGCAACCTGACCAGCACGCGCTGGGCGTCCAAGGAAGGCTCCTCGAGCGAGTGGCTGCGCGTCGACCTCGGCGCCACCGAGCAGGTCTCGCACGTCAAGCTGAGCTGGGAAGCCGCGTACGGGAAGGCCTACCGCATCCAGACCTCGGCCGATGGCACGACCTGGACGACGATCTACAGCACCACCACCGGCAACGGCGCCACCGACGACCTCACCGGCCTGGCCGGCAGCGGCCGCTACGTGCGGATGAACGGCGTCACACGCGGGACGTCGTACGGCTACTCGCTGTACGAGATGCAGGTGTACGGCACGGCCTGAGTTGCCATTCCGGCAACGCGATTTGCCTCTTCGGTGACGTCCTCCGCATGCTGGGGACGTCACCGAGGAGGACCCATGCCCCACGCACACGACCAGCCCATGATCGTCGAGAACATGCTCAAGCAAGAGTTCTGGGAAGCGCTGTACCAGCGCGACGAGCACCGGATCTGGAGCGGGAACGTCAACCCGAACCTCAGCTCCGAGGTCGAAGGGCTGACGCCCGGGCACGCACTCGACCTCGGCTGCGGCGAAGGCGGCGACGCCATTTGGCTCGCGAAGCAGGGCTGGACGGTCGACGGCGCCGACATCTCGACCGTCGCGCTGGCCCGCGCGGAAGAAGCGGGCAAGGAAGCCGGCGTGAGCGTCCGCTGGCTGCACCGCGACATCCTGAAGTGGCAGCCGGCAGACCGGTACGACCTGATCTCCGCGCAGTACCTGCACCTGCCGCCGGACCTGCGCCGGGACGTCTTCACGGCGGCCGCGGCAGCGATCCGGCCGGGCGGTTCGCTGGTGGTCGTCGGGCATTCGCCGAAGGCCATGCGGGAGTTCGACGGCCAGAAGCCGCCGGAGGAGCTGTACTTCGAGCCGGAGGAGATCACCACCTACCTCGGCGACGCCTGGCAGTGGATCGTCGAGACGTGCGAGACGCGCGGCGAGGGCCACCACACCGACGCCGTCTACCGCGCGAAGCGGCTCGAAGCATGAGAAAGGCCCCCTTCACGCGCCCTCGACGCGTGTGAAGGGGGTCCTTCCGGACCTGTCAGGCGAGCGAAAGGCCGTAAGCCTGCAGCTCGAGGGTGAGCGGGTAGAAGTAGCTGGTCACGGTGTCGCCGCCGGACAGCGTGCCGAGGCCCTTCGAGCCGTCGTACGCCGGGCCGCCCGAGTCACCGTGGTCGGTGTGCGCGGTCGTGCCGAACTCGTGGTTCAGGACGCCGACGTCGAAGTTGACCGACTCGTCGACCGAGGTGACCTCGCCGCTGCCGCCACCGGTGGTCGAGCCCTGCTTCTGCATCTGCTCGCCGACGGTCGGCTCGGCGGCGCTGGTGATCGCCTGGCCGGTGTTGATCTCGCCGGGGCCGGTGCCGTTCGGGCGGGTCAGCAGGCCGGAGTCGGCGCCGGGGCAGTCGCTCTCGACGACCTGCGCGCCGGAGACGTCGCCGCCGGCCCAGGTGCCGCCGAGGTTGGTGCAGTGGCCCGCGGTGAGCAGGAACGGCGAGCCGCCGCGCGTCACGTTGAAGCCGAGCGAGCAGCGACCCTGGTCGTTCTGGATCGCGTCGCCGTCGGCGATGTGCAGCTCCAGCTTGCCGGTGCGGTGCTCGACGCGGACGCTGTCGCCGTACTTCGCGGCGGCCGCGGCGACCTTGTCGGCGGTCGCCTTGCTGGCGGCGTCGTAGACCTTGACGACGACCTGGTTGGTCTTGGTGTCGATGCCCCACGCGGTCTGCGGGACGTTCTTCACCGCGTCCAGCTGGTTCTTGACGCCGGTGAGCGCGGCGAAGGTGTGCTTGACCTTCTTGGCGGTCAGGCCGGCGGCCTGCACCTTCTGCACGGACGCGTCGTCGGTCACGGTGACGACGGCCTTGCCGTTCTCGAGGTAGATGCCGCCGGACGTCGCGCCCAGGGCGCTCGCCACCTGCGTGGCGGTGCTGACGGCGTTGGCCTGCATCTCGGAGAAGGCCAGCGGGGACGCAGTGGCGGCCGAAGCGCACACGCCGCTGGTGAGGGCGGCGGCCGACAAGACGGCGAAGGTCCTGAGGGCGGTCTTCCGGGGAGTCATCAACTTCCTCCAGTTTGCCGGTTCGAAGTCTGCGCCGGTCACTTTCGTTGCCGGGCAACCAACGCACTACCGACGAAGGTTGGTTAATAACCAATCGATCCGGACATACCTCTCAACTCCGACGCGAACGGCCCTGTGACGTTGCTCCGTTCGGCGCGCCGCTCAGTCCTTCGGCCAGCGAATGTGGTCTTCGTAGCCCGGGTTCTTCCGCAGGTATCCGGCGATGAAGGGGCAGACGGGCACGATCGTCCGGCCCTTCGCGACGACGTCGTCGAGCGCGCCGGACGCCAGCACCTTGCCCAGGCCCTGTCCCGCGAACGCGTCGTCGATCTCGGTGTGGGTGAACACCGTGCGGTCGCCGCGCAGGTCGTAGCGCGCGAACCCCGCCAGCTTCTCGTCCGCCCAGATCTCGTAGCGATCTTCGCCGGGGTTGTCTACTACTCGCGTCTCCGTCATTGAAACTCCTTCGTCGCTGGGCCGGCCGGGGGAAGGGCCCGACCCGTTCGTGTGCAACCCCGCCTGCTCCTCTTGGCGGGCACCCGCGGGTTTGGTTGCCTCACGGGGTGCCTCAGCAGCCGTTCGTCCTCCCCGAGTTCTACATGCCTTACCCGGCCAGGGTGAACCCGCACCTCGAGCGGGCCCGCGCGCACAGCAAGGCGTGGGCGTACGGGATGGACATGGTCGACGTGCCGCAGCGCGGCACGGTCATCTGGAACGAGCACGACCTCGACTCCCACGACTACGCGTTGCTGTGCGCGTACACGCATCCGGACGCCGGCGCGGACGAGCTCGACCTGATCACCGACTGGTACGTCTGGGTGTTCTACTTCGACGACCACTTCCTCGAACGGTACAAGCGCACCGGCGACATCGACAGCGCGCGCACCCACCTCGACCGGATCGAGCTGTTCATGCCCGCCGAAGGCGAGATCACCGCGACGCCGGAGAACCCGGTCGAGCGCGGGCTGGCCGATTTGTGGCACCGGACGATCCCCCATCGCTCGGCCGCGTGGCGGCGCCGGTTCGTCGAGAGCACGAAGGCGCTGCTGGAAGAGTCCTTGTGGGAGCTGGCGAACATCAACGAAGGCCGGCTCGCCAACCCCATCGAGTACGTCGAGATGCGGCGCAAGGTCGGCGGGGCGCCGTGGTCGGCGAACCTCGTCGAGCACTCGGTGCACGCCGAGGTGCCGGACGAGATCGCCGCGTCACGCCCGATGGAGGTCCTGCGCGACTGCTTCGCCGACAGCGTCCACCTGCGCAACGACCTCTTCTCCTACCAGCGCGAAGTGCAGGACGAAGGTGAGCTGTCCAACGGCGTGCTCGTGTTCGAGAAGTTCCTCGGGCTCACCACGCAGGAGGCGGCCGACGCCGTCAACGACCTCATCACCTCGCGGCTGCACCAGTTCGAGCACACCGCGCTCACCGAGGTGCCGGCGCTGTTCGACGAGCACGGCGTCGACCCGGCCGCGCGCGCGGCGACGTTCGCCTACGTCAAGGGCCTGCAGGACTGGCAGTCCGGCGGGCACGAATGGCACCTGCGGTCCAGCCGCTACATGAACGAGGGAGCCGTCGACAGCCGGCCGCAGGCCGCGCGGATCCTCTCGTCGGTACTCGCCACCGCTCCGCAGCGGATGCGGGCCTACCGCCACACGCCGTTCCACGAGGTGCGGGTGGAGCGGCCCGCCGTCGAGCCGCCGTTCCCGGTGCGGCTGAACCCGCACCTGGACCGGTGCCGTCGCCGCAACGTCGACTGGGCGCGCACCACGGGTCTCCTCGACGGCGTCGTGTGGGACGAGCGGAAGCTGCGCGCCGCCGACCTGCCGCTGTGCGCGGCGGGCATCCACCCGGACGCGCCGGCCGAGCGGCTCGACGTCACCAGCGACTGGCTGACCTGGAGCACCTACGCCGACGACCACTTCCAGGAGACGTTCGGCGCGACGCGCGACCTCGCCGCGGCGAAGGCGTGGCGGGCCCGGCTGGCGCTGTTCATGGCGGACGGACCCCGGCCGGCGCCGCTGAACCCCCTCGAAACCGCGCTCGCGGACCTCTGGCCGCGCACCGAAGACCGCGGCGCGGTGCGGCGGGCCGTCGAGTCGATGACCGGGAGCTGGCTGTGGCGGCTGGTGAACCTGGCGCAGAACCGGATCCCGGACCCCATCGACCACGTGGAGATGCGCCGCCGGACGTTCGGCGCGGAGCTCTCGATGGTCCTGACGTCGCCGCATCGAGCACGGCCGGCCATCGAGCACCTCGCGGCCGACTACGGCGGCCTGCTCAACGACCTGTACTCCTACCGCAAGGAGATCCGGTTCGAAGGCGAGCTCACCAACTCCGTCCTGGTCGTGCGGAACTTCCTCGGCTGCTCGGAGGAGCGCGCCTTCGCGGTGGTCACCGACCTGGCCGAAGCGCGGCTCGCGGAGTTCCGCCACGCGGCGGACGAGTCCGCCGGGCACCTCCGGCACTGGCTGGCGGGCGTGGCGCACTGGCACGAGAACGCCGGCCGGTACACCGGCACCGAACTGGGCTACCACCCCTGGTCCGGCGGCCCGACGGGGATCGGGACGTCCTCGCTGCGGATCTCGTCCCTGCTGCCCGCGACGCCCGTGTGATCGGAACGCCGACACGCGTGCTCGGCTGTCGCCGCGGGGCGTTGTTCGCGCCACTCCGCCGGGCGTTCGTCCGGCGCGAGGGCGATACTCGACAGCGTGAGCGGCTTCAGCCTGCGTTTCCTCGGCCATTCGACGGTCCGGCTCGACCTCGGCGGCCGGGTCGTGCTGACCGATCCCGTGCTCACCGCGCGCGTCGGCGGGCTCGTCCGGGTCGTGCCGCCGCCGCCACCGGAGACCTACGCGGACGTCGATCTCGTCCTCGTCTCGCACCTGCACGGCGACCACCTGCACCTGCCCTCGCTCAAGCTGCTCGGCAAGCGCACCCGGATCGTCGTCCCGCGCGGGGCCGGGGCCTGGCTGGCCAAGAAGGGCTTCGGGAACGTCGAAGAGATCGCGCCCGGCGAGAGCCTGACCGAAGGCGCGCTGGAAATCACCGCGACCCGGGCCGTCCACTCGGGACACCGGTGGGGCCCGCGGCTCACCCACGGCCCGCAGAGTCCCGCGATCGGGCACCTGATCGAAAGCGGCGGCACCAAGGTCTACCACGCCGGCGACACCGACCTCTTCGACGGGATGGCGGACTTCGGCCCGGTCGACGTCGCCCTGCTGCCCGTCTGGGGCTGGGGGCCGAACCTCGGGCCGGGTCACCTCGACCCGGCCCGCGCCGCGCTGGCCGCCGGAATCACCCGGGCGCGTGCCGCCGTGCCCGTCCACTGGGGCACCCTCGCCGTCCCCGGCATTCGGCGCACCGCCCGGATGCGGCGGCTGCTCGCCGATCCGCCGCGGGTGTTCGCCGCCGAGGTGAAAGCCGCCGGCGGAACCACCGAAGTCCTGTTCACCGAGCCTGGCGCCGAGGTCGCGCTCCCCGCGCGTGAGGACCGGGCGTGAACTGGACCGACCCGGCCGCCATCGGCTACCCGGCGCTGTTCGGCGGCGTCCTGCTCGGCTCGATCATCCCGATCGTGCCCACCGGCGCGGTGGTCGGCGCCGCGGCCGCCGTCGCGACCACCACCGACCACCTGTCGCTGCCGCTGGTCATCGTCATCGCCACGCTCGGCGCGTACGTCGGCGACGTCGTCACGTTCGGGATCCCGCGCCTGGGCAGCGAAGCCGCGTTCCGCTGGATCAGCAGGCGCCAGCCCGCCGAGCGGCTGGAGAAGGCCCGCGACCAGTTCGCCCGCCGCGGCTGGCAGCTCGTCGTGATCGGCAGGCTCGTCCCGGCCGGGCGGATCCCGGTGCTGCTCGCGGCCGCCGCGCTGAGCTACCCGTGGCGGCGCCTGCTGCCCGCCGCGCTCGCCGCGTGCGCGCTCTGGGCGGGCGCGTACAGCGTGCTCGGCATCGTCAGCGGGGGCATCTTCGACTCACCCGTCATCGCGACGGTCCTGGCGACGGTGCTGGTCCTGCTGGTCACCGTGCTGGCGAACCTCGTCGCCCGGTGGCGGCGCAAGACCAAGGAGCGAGTGTGACGACGACGGCGCCGAAGGGCCGGCTGCTGCGCGGCGGCCGGGCCGTCGCCCGCATCGTGGGCGTGTGGGCCGCGGTGACCGGCGCGCTGCGCCTGCTCGACGTCGTCCTCCCCGGCTTCCGGATGCCGTACTGGTGGCAGCCGACGGTCTGCGCGCTGCTGCTCGGCCTGCTCGCCGGCGTCGTGTGGCCGCTGGTCATGCGGATCGCCTACCCGCTGGCGTTCTTCACCTTCGGCCTCTTCGGGTTCCTGCTGCTCGGCGCGGGCACGCTCGCGGTGTTCCGCACGGTCCCCGGCGTCGAGCTGGTCGGGTTCCGGACGGCGGTGATCGTCACCGTCGCCATGGCCGGGGTCGGCGCCCTCATCTCGGCCGGGCTCGCCATCGACGAGGACGAGATCTTCTTCCGCCGCGCCAACCGCCGCCGCCGTCGCCACGCTCCCCCGCCCGGCGCCGCTGGCCAGCCGCCCGGCGTGGTCTTCCTGCAGATCGACGGCCTCGGGTTCGACACCGTCCGCCGCGCGGTCCGCGACGGCGACATGCCGACGTTCGTCGCCTGGCTCGCCGAGGGCAGCCACACGCTGACGCCGTGGCACACCGACTGGAGCTCGCAGACCGGTGCGAGCGTCTGCGGCATCCTGCACGGCTCCAACCACGACATCCTCGGTTTCCGGTGGTACGAAAAGGACCGCGACCACGTGATGGCGTGCGCGCACCCGACCGACGCGGCCGAGATCGAACGGCGGCACTCCGACGGGCGCGGCCTGCTCTCGGGCGGCGGCGCGGGCCGCGGCAACCTCTTCTCCGGCGACGCCGACCACGTCAGCCTCACCATGAGCTCGATCCCGGTGCTGGTGCCGAAGAAGCTGCTGCGCCGCCGCCGCGACCGGCTCGGCGCGGGCTACTACGCCTACTTCGCGAACCCGGTCAACGCGCTGCGCACGTTCGTCGTGGCGCTGGTCGACGTCTTCCGCGAGATCAACGCGTCGGTGCGCCAGCGCCGGGCCGGCGTCGTGCCGAGGATCCCGCGCGGCGGCTGGTACCCGCTGGCGCGGCCGGGCACGACGGTGATCGCGCGCGACGTCGTCGTCTCGGCGATCCTCGGCGACATGCTGGCCGGGCGGCCGGTGGTGTACGCGGACTTCCTCGGCTACGACGAGGTCGCGCACCACTCGGGCATCGAGCGGTTCGACACGCTGTCGGTGCTGCGCTCGATCGACCAGCAGATCGCCCGGCTGCACCGCGCGAGCCGGCTTTCCTCGCGCCGCTACCACGTCGTCGCGCTGTCGGATCACGGCCAGACGCAGGGCCAGGCGTTTTCGGAGCGGTTCGGCGAGACGATCGAGGCGTACGTCGGGCGGCTGTGCGGGGGCTCGCCGTCGGCGTCTTCGGGCAAGCGGCGGCAGGCCGAGAGCTGGCAGATCAACGCGGCGCTGGCGGAGGCGACGAAGAGCGGCGGCCTGATCGCGCGCCGGCTGCGCGCCCGGGTGGAGGACGCGGAGTGCGCCGACGACCGGCCGCGCACGACGTCCGGCTCCCCCGGCGCGGTGACGCGCGTGGCGCCGGGCGTGGTGGCGGTCGTGTCCGGGCACGTGGCGATGGTGTCGTTCACCGAGCACGAGGGCCGCGTCGAGCTGGAGACGATCGAGCGTGCGTTCCCCGACCTGCTGCC
This sequence comes from Amycolatopsis sp. NBC_01488, assembly GCF_036227105.1. Lineage (NCBI taxonomy): Bacteria > Bacillati > Actinomycetota > Actinomycetes > Pseudonocardiales > Pseudonocardiaceae > Amycolatopsis > Amycolatopsis sp. NBC_01488. Next base: position 991,394 of record NZ_CP109434.1, read on the forward strand.
GTCGCTGGTGGACCACCCGGGGGTCGGGTTCCTGCTGGTCCGCAGCCGCGAGTTCGGCCCGGTGGTGCTGGGCCGCGACGGCTTGCACCGGTTGGCGACGGGCGTGGTGATCGGCGAGGACCCGCTGCTGCCGTACGGCCCGCACGCGGCGGACCTGGTCCGCCGGGTCGACACGTTCCCGCACTGCGCGGACGTGATGATCAACAGCCGCTACGACCCGGATTCGGACCAGGCGTCACCGTTCGAGACGCACGTCGGTTCGCACGGCGGGCTCGGCGGGCCGCAGCAGCGCGGCTTCGTGGTGCACCCGCGGGAACTGCCGCCGCTCGGCGAGGTGGTCGGGGCGGAGGCGCTGCACCGGGTGTTCCGCGGCTGGCTGACGGAGCTGGGCCATCCCGAACCGGCGGCGGCCCGGGTTTCGGAGGTCGTTTCGTGAAACTGCTGCGGGAACTCCCGCTCGGCACGCGGGTCGTCGTCCGGTACCGGATCGAGGGCGGGTTCACCGACGCGCTCGGGAACCTCGTGGCCCGCGACGAAACCACGTGCACGGTGGACACCCGGCGCGGGCCGGTCGTAGTGGACTTCGAGGCCGTCGCGCTCGCCAAGCCGGTGCCCCCGCCACCCCTGCGCAAATCGCGTTTCGACGAACTGGTCGCCGAAGCCGACGCCGTGTCCGTGGACGGCTGGGACTTCTCCTGGCTCGACGGCCGAGCCACCGAAGCGCGCCCGTCCTGGGGTTACCAGCGGCTGCTGGGCGAACGCCTCGCAGGCGTCCACGCGGCGCTCGACCTCGAGACCGGCGGCGGCGAGGTCCTCGACGGCTGCCCGTCCTTGCCGCCGCTGATGGCCGCGACCGAGTCGTGGCCGCCGAACGTCGCCAAGGCGTCGGCCCGGCTGCGGCCGCGCGGGGTCGTCGTCGTGGCCACCGAGGGCATTCCCTTCGGCGACGACGTGTTCGATCTCGTTTCCAGCCGCCACCCCGTGACGACGGCGTGGGCCGGGATCGCCCGCGTCCTGCGCCCGGGCGGCACGTACTTCTCGCAGCAGGTCGGCCCGGCGAGCGTGTTCGAGCTGGTCGAATTCTTCCTCGGCCCGCAGCCGGACGACGTCCGGAACAGCCGTCACCCCGACCACGCCGTGGCGGAAGCGACGAAGGCGGGCCTCGAGGTCACCGACCTGCGGTCGGAGTCGCTGCGCACCGAGTTCTTCGACATCGGCGCGGTGGTCTACTTCCTGCGCAAGGTGATCTGGATGGTCCCGGGGTTCACGGTCGGGCAGTACCGCGACAAGCTGCGGGAGCTGCACGAAAGGATCGAGCGCGACGGCCCGTTCGTCGCCCACGCGACCCGGTTCCTCATCGAGGCCCGGAAGCCTTGACGATCGCCGCCTCGACGCCGTCCAGCAGCAGCTCCAGGCCTGCTTCGAACGACAGCCGCGCCTCGCGCTCCAGGTAGGGCTCGTCGGAAGGAGCGGGTTCGGAAGAGCCGAGCCGGGCCACCGTGGGGAACCGGGAAGTCAGGTCCGGCACCAGCTCCTCCAGCAACGCCGACCGCGCGTACCACCAGTCCTCTTCGGACAGTCCCGTCTCGCGCGCGGCCTGGCGGGACTCCGCCGCCGCTTGGACCGAGCCGCGGACGACGTTGAACAGCGCCGACACCACCCAGCGAACCCGGGGCAGCGGCAGCCCGGTGGCCGCCAGCACGGACAGCAGCGTCTCCTGGACGTGGAACTCCCCCGGCCCCAGCACCGGGCGCGCCGGCGAGACCTGCAGCAGCCACGGGTGCCGCAGGTGCAGGTCCCACAGCGCGTCGGCCAGCGCCACCGCCGCGGGGCGCCAACCAGCGGACGGCGAGAAAGACGACGGCAGCTCCCCCAGCGTCCGGTCGTACATCAGGTCGACCAGCTCGGTCTTGCCCGGCACGTACGTGTAGAGCGCCATCGCCGTGCGGCCGAGCCGCTCGCCCACCGAGCGCATCGACAGCGCCGCCATGCCCTCGGCGTCGGCGATGTCGATCGCCGCCGCGACGATCGCCTCCACCGACAGGCCCGGCTTGGGCCCCGGGCCGGTGCGCGGCGCGACCACGCGCGGCCCCCACAGCAGCTCCATGGACCGCCGGGCGTCGCCCTGACCCGCGAAGACGACCACCTTGCCGACTCCTTACACCATAAAGTATTGTACGCTGAAGAATCAGTTTACAGCCTAAACTATCGAGAAGGACGGTATGACCTCACCCAGGCGGGCCGCCGACACCCACGACGTGATCGAGGTCCGGGGCGCCCGGGAGAACAACCTCACCGGCCTCGACCTGGACATCCCGAAGCGCCGGCTCACGGTGTTCACGGGCGTGTCCGGCTCCGGCAAGTCGTCCCTGGTCTTCGGCACCATCGCGGCCGAGTCGCAGCGGCTGATCAACGAGACCTACAGCGCCTTCCTCCAGTCGTTCATGCCGAGCCTGTCGCGCCCGGACGTCGACCTGCTGGAGAACCTCAGCGCGGCCATCGTCGTCGACCAGGAGCGGATGGGCGCCAACTCGCGCTCCACGGTCGGCACCGCGACCGACGCCTACGCGATGCTGCGGATCGCCTTCTCGCGCTTGGGCGAACCGCACGTCGGCACGTCCGGCGCGTTCAGCTTCAACCTGCCCGAGGGCATGTGCCCGGCGTGCGAGGGCCTGGGCCGGGTGTCCGACCTCGACGTCCACGCCCTGCTCGACTTCGACCGGTCACTGCACGACGGCGCGATCCAGGTGCCCGGCTTCACCCCGGACAACTGGTACGTGCAGACCTACCTCTCCTGCGGCTTCTTCGACCCGGACACCAAGATCCGCGACTTCACGCCCGAGCAGCTCGACGACCTGCTGCACAAGGGGCCGTGCAAGGTGAAGGTCGGCAAGAGCAACATCACCTACGAGGGCCTCGCGGTGAAGGTCCGGCGGCTCTACCTGCAGAAGGACACCGAGTCGCTGCAGCCGCGGCTGCGCGCGTTCATCGAGAAGGCCGCGACGTTCAAGACCTGCGACGCGTGCGGCGGCGCCCGCCTGAACCAGGCCGCGCTCTCGGCCAAGATCGACGGCAAGAACATCGCCGACTGCGCCGCCCTGCAGATCAGCGACCTCGCCGAGTTCGTCCGGAACCTCGACGCGCCGTCGATCCGGCCGCTGCTGGGCAACCTGCGCGACACCCTCGACTCGCTCGTCGAGATCGGCCTCGGCTACCTCTCCCTCGACCGCGAATCCGCGACGCTCTCGGGCGGCGAGGCGCAGCGCGTGAAGATGGTGCGCCACCTCGGTTCCAGCCTCACCGACGTCACGTACGTCTTCGACGAGCCGACCGTCGGGCTGCACCCGCACGACATCGAGCGGATGAACAACCTGCTGTTGTGCTTGCGGGACAAGGGGAACACGATCCTGGTGGTCGAGCACAAGCCGGAGACCATCCGGATCGCCGACCACGTCGTCGACCTCGGCCCCGGCGCGGGCACCGACGGCGGCCGGCTCTGCTACGCCGGCAGCGTCGACGGCCTGCGCGCGTCCGGCACGCTCACCGGCCGCCACCTGGACCACCGGGTCACGCTGCGAGACGAGATCCGCGAGCCCACCGGGCACGTGTCCATCACCGGCGCGAAGCTGCACAACCTGCGTGACGTCAGCGTCGACGTCCCGCTCGGCGTGCTGACCGTCGTCACCGGGGTCGCCGGCTCCGGGAAGTCGTCGCTGATCCACGGTTCGCTGGCCCACCGCGACGACGTCGTCGTGGTCGACCAGTCGGCGATCCGCGGCTCCCGGCGGTCCAACCCGGCGACCTACACCGGCCTGCTCGACCCGATCCGCACGGCGTTCGCCAAGGCCAACGGCGTCAAGGCGAGCCTGTTCAGCGCCAACTCCGAAGGTGCCTGCCCGCACTGCAAGGGCCTCGGCGTGATCTACACGGACCTGGCGATGATGGCCGGGGTCGCGTCGGTCTGCGAGGAGTGCGAAGGCCGGCGGTTCACGCCCAAGGTGCTGACCTTCGAGCTGCGCGGCAAGAACATCAGCGAGGTGCTGGCGATGTCCGTCGCCGAAGCGCGCGAGTTCTTCCCCTCCGGCACCGCGCGGAAGGTGCTCGACCGGCTCGGCGACGTCGGCCTCGGCTACCTGACGCTCGGGCAGCCGCTCACCACGCTGTCCGGCGGCGAACGGCAGCGGCTCAAGCTGGCGATCCGGATGGCCGAGAAGGGCTCGACCTACATCCTCGACGAGCCGACGACCGGCCTGCACCTCGCCGACGTCGACCAGCTCCTCGCGCTGCTCGACCGGATCGTCGACGCGGGCAACACGGTGATCGTCATCGAGCACCACCAGGCCGTGATGGCCCACGCCGACTGGCTGATCGACCTCGGCCCCGGCGCCGGGCACGACGGCGGCCGCGTGGTGTTCGAAGGCACCCCGGCCGCGCTCGTCGAGAACGCGTCCACGCTCACCGCCCGCCACCTGCGCGACTACCTGGGGAAGCCGTGAAGCCGACCGGACTGCTCGAAGTGACGGCGGTGTGGCGGCCCACCCCGCGCACCGTGCGCGTCACGTTCACCGGCGACGGCCTGGCCGACCTGGAGCCGTGGCCCGACCAGCAGCTCAAGCTCCTCTTCCCGCCGCCGGGCCGCCCGGTCCGGCTGCCTTCGGGCGACGACGACGTGCTGCGCTGGTACCAGGCGTACCTCGCGATCCCGGAGGACGAGCGCCCCGTCATGCGCAGCTACACCGTGCGCTCGCGGGCTCTCGGCACGATCGACGTCGAGTTCGTGCTGCACGACTCCGCGGACGGCCCGGCGACGGCGTGGGCCCGCACCGCCTCCGCCGGTGCTGTCCTCGGCCGCTACGGCCCGGACGCGGCCTACCGCCGTCCACTGTCCACAGCGGACACGCTCCTGCTGGCCGGGGACGAGACCGCGCTGCCAGCCATCGCGACCATTCTGTCCGAAGTGGACAACGCGGTGGCGTTCGTCGAGGTAGCGGCCGCCGCCGAGGAGCAACCACTGCCCGTCCACTGGCTGCACCGCGACGGCGCCGAGCACGGCGTCAAGCTCCTCGAAGCCGTGCGGGACGCGAAGCTCGGGCCGGGGTCGGTCGCCGCGTGGCTCGCGGGCGAGGCGGGGATGGTGCGGGCGCTGCGGCGTCACCTCGTGGGCGAGCGGGGGCTCGACAAGCGCGTGGTCGAGTTCTCCGGCTACTGGCGACGCCGGCTGACGCAGGACGACGCGCCGACCGCCGACGACCTGGCCGACGCCGCCGAAAAGCTGGCCCAAGCGGGCGGCTGAGCGGCCGAACGGGCGGACAAGACTGCCCCAAGGGGAGGTATCGACATCGGCTCCTTGCCGGAGCCGGACCCCGGAGCGACGGTGAGCGGGCTCAGTTCGCTCCGGGGAGGTCCCCAGCCATGCCCGAATCCACTCCGCACGAAACCGGCGACGGCCGCCCCTGGCGGCGCGACGTCGGACGGCGCACCGTCCTCGCCGCCGGGGGTGCGGCGCTGCTGCTGGCGAACCTGCCCGGCGACACGGCCGCGCCCGCCGTGCTCGCCGCCGACGCGACGCCGGATCTCACGCTCGACCTGCTGCGCCGCGAAGACATGCTCAAGCTGCGCTTCACCTTCTTCAACCTGCGACGCTCGACCGCCGCGGGCCCTCCGAAGCTGGTGCCGATCGACGCGAACGCGCAGTCGGTGATCGTCGTCCAGCTCGCCAGCCAGCACCTGATGGAGGAGCCGACCTACGTCTCCGACCCCGGCGGGAACCCGCCGGCGAACCTGCCCGCGCCCGGCGACATCGCCACGCGGGCGGTCGGTCCGAGCCGGATCGCGTTCCTCGTGCCGTCGACGGTGAAAGAGCTGCCGTACTCCGAAGAAGGCCTGCTCGCGTGGCCGGACTGGGTCATGCGGGTGGTGCCGAAGACCGCCCCGGCCGTGCCGGGTCAGCTGGTCACCGACCTGCTCCTGGTCGACTGGCTGCACCTGACGCCCGAGCAGTACGCGTCGTGGGCGCACGTGACGCACCCGGTGACCTCGGCCGGGCGCACCGAGCTGTGGCACACCCGCCTCGCCCCGCGGGACACGTTCGGCCGCCCCGACCCGCAGCTCGGCCCGGCCGAGATCCGCGCGACGGCCACCGACACTCCGGACGACCTGCGGTTCGACGACCTGTTCGGCTATCCCCAGGATCCCGGGACGCCGGCACGGATCGTCACGCAGTCGAACTCGATCGCCCCGGTGCGCGGTGATCTCGTGCTGCTCTCGGCACTGGGCGCCACGCTCGAGCTCGCGGGCGAGTGGCCGGAGCCCGCCACCCTCGCCCGGTGGCAGCACCGCTCGGCACTCGGGCGCGACAACTACGTCCGCATCGAGCAGCGCGGGTTCCTCTTCCCGTACGGCCACCGGGCCACGTCGGTCGTGGAAACCGAACGCACCTTCGCCGGCGGTGCGGCCCGGTTGCTCCAGCGCGCCTACATCCGGCTCGAAGAGCCGGTGAAGACCTTCACCGACAACGGGCTTCCGTTCCGCTCGGTCGAGATCGCGATGACCACCACGCCGAACCTGGCCGCGCATCCGGAGGAGATCTCGGGCACCGCCGCCTACTGGGTGCAGTACCAGCCGGGCGCGGACCCCGTCGACGTCCCGTTCCCGATCGTCGCCACCGACTGGGCGGGCAACCGCATCGAAACCGTCGCCCACCTGGCGTTCGTCGACCAGGACCACGCCACGGACCAGACGGTGCTGAACGCGCTGCAGGCCCAGGCCGACCCGAACGACTTCGACCACGTCAACCCGCGACGCACCCACGAACTGGGCGGGCAGAAGGTCGCCTTCGCCCCGCCCTCCGGTTCGAACGGCCTGGCCGCCGCCGCGGACGACGGTGCCCCGCGCAACACCGCGTTCCCCACGGTCCGGATGCACCTCAACGTCAAGCTGCGGGTGCAGGCCGGAGAGGCCGGGTTCGCGCCGCAGATGCTCGCCGCGGAGATCCGGATGCCCGCCGTCGAGGCGCTCGCGGGCGGTCAGGAACTCGCCACCGCCATCGGGTACGACCCCGGCTACGTCCACGGCTCCTTCGAGAACGTCAAGGGCGAGCTGTTCGCGCGAGTCAGCCCGACGGTCGCGGACGTGGGCAAGCTGGTGCAGGCGATCACCGCGAACAACCCGATCCCCGACGTCGGCGCGGTGACGGCGAAGTTCGGCCGGACCGTCGCCCAGCTCGGCGGGGTCGCGGCGCCCGACCTCGACATCCGCGGCCTGTCCCGCTCGCTCGGGCCGCTCTCCGGGCCCGCCGACACCATCAGCCAGATCGCGAAGGACGGCGACTTCGACCCCCGGAAGTTCTTCCCCGACACCGCGAAGCTGCTCGGCGGGCTCAGCCTGGCCGATCTCCTGGGCGTCGACCCGAAGCTGCCGGTCGGGAACGCGCCGAAGATCGTCACCACGCCCGAGTACGGCAACGGCCGGGACCTGCCGCCGACTGCCGTCACGACCGTCCTGGACTGGCGGCCGAAGCTGCCGGACGAGCTCACCGCCGGGGTGTTCCTCCCGAAGCTGCCGGACCGTCCCCACGCGACGCTCACGCTGCACGGCGAGAACCGCACGGTGTTCGGCACGAACGGCGTCACGACGACGTCGACGATCACGGGCGACCTGCGCGACTTCGCGATCGAGCTGGTGAAGGGCAACGACGAAGCGCTGTCGTTCATCAAGCTCACCTTCCGCCGGTTCGCCTTCGAGCAGCACGACAGCGCCAAGCCGGTGATCCACGTCGAGCTGGACCGGATCGACTTCGAAGGCCCGCTGAAGTTCGTCAACACGCTGCAGCAGTTCCTCGTCAGCACCGGCAAGGGCCTCGGCATCGACGTCCAGCCCACGGGCATCACCGCGGGCTACACCCTGGCCATCCCGGACGTCGGCATCGGCGTGTTCGCGCTGCAGCACCTGGCGTTCAGCGCCGCGCTGTCGATCCCGTTCGACGGCGGCCCGGCGCGGGCGCGGTTCGCGTTCTGCAGCCGGGAGCACCCGTTCACGCTCACCGTCTCGCTGTTCGGCGGCGGCGGGTTCTTCGCGCTGGCGCTGGGCACCGACGGCTTCGAGCTGGTCGAGGCGTCGATCGAGTTCGGCGGCGCGGTGGCGTTCAACCTCGGCGTCGCCAGCGGGTCGGTCTCGGTGATGGCCGGGATCTACTTCAAGCTCGAGCGCAAGCCGGAGGTCCCGGCGAGCGGCAGCACCCCCGCGGTTCCCGAGCACGACGCGGTCACGCTCACCGGGTACGTCCGCGCCAACGGCTCCCTCAACGTCCTCGGCCTGATCACCATCTCGGCCGAGTTCTACCTGGCGCTGAGCTACACGAACGACGGCGGGCAGAACGTCGTCGAGGGCGAGGCGTCGCTGACCGTCGAGATCGACATCCTGTTCTTCTCGAAGTCGGTCACGCTCACCGTGCACAAGTCCTTCGCCGGTCCCGGTTCTTCGTCGCCGGCCGCGCGAAGCGCCGCCGCGCTGCCGGCCGGCGGTTCGCCGTCCTTCGGCGACCAAATGAGCCAGGACGACTGGAACACCTACTGCGACGCGTTCGCGGCCTGAGAAGACGAGCGATGGCCACCCAGACGATCCTGAGCACCGCGCTGCCGGCCGGCGTGCGGACCGAGCAGGGCAGGACTTTCCTTCACCTGTCGGCATTCCTGTCCCCGCGGCTGACCGGCGCGGACACGCTGTCCGCGTTCCCGGCCTGGCTCGACTGGCCCGCCGCGCCGGTCGAGTTCGACGTCTCGCTCGGCGGCACGGTCACCCGCGCCGAGAAGCTGCCGCAGGACCTGCGCTCGGACCTGTGGAAGAAGCTGTTCGCCGGTGCCGCCCCGCTGGGCGCGGCGACCGCGCCGCCGCTGCCGCCGCAGAAGACGTTCGTGCGGTCATACCCCGTGCGGAACGTGCGGAACTTCGTCCGCGACCAGTACGCGCTGATGGCGGCGAACAACCCGACCACGCACCCGACGATCACCGACTACCTCGGCGCCCCGCAGGAAGGCCTGCGGGCGAGCGGAAACCGGTGCGGTCCCCGGAGCCGGTACCGGCTGCACGACACGTGGATCTCGCCGGAGACGAAGGCGGCCGTCACGGACAACCTGGCGCTGTACTTCTTCTACGCCAAGTTCCTCGACCGAGCGGACCCCGCGCTGGAGCAGATCCGGACCGAGCACGGCCTCAGCGACCAGCAGCTCGACTTCCTGCTCTCCGAGCACTTCCACGGCCGCCCCGCCGCCGCCCGCCCGCACGTGGTGAACTTCGCCGGTGGCGCGAGTGCCTTCCGGGCCGCCGTCGCGGCGGAGCCGCCGAACTTCCACTCGGTGGTCGGCGCGCTCGGCCAGTACCCCGCGCTCCTGCGGAAGTTCGGCCTGGTCCGCGATCTCCGCATCCCCCTGCCGAATCCGCTGCCCACCGGGGCGACCTGGGTGACGGTCACGCCGGTCCTGGCCGGGCTGGCGGTCACCGCCCAGCGGACCGACTGCACGGTCACGGCGACGACGTTCACCGCGAACGCCCGCACGCCCCTGCTCGCCGGCGGCCTGCTGCAGCTGGGCGGCCCGGACTTCGACGTCACCGAGGTCGATCCCGATTCGGCCGCGGTGAAGCTGCTCGGCTTCGGCGAGAGCGTCGCGCGGCTCGACCCGTTCGGCGGGATCGGCCGGCCCGCGTCCGACGCGCCGGACACCGCCCCGCCGCCCGCGTTGCAGAGCAACGGGTTCTCGATCACCGAAACCGGGCGGGCCAAGCGGATCTGGGGCGCGGTGGACCAGGCCGACAAGCTGGCGCGGGGTGCGTCCGCGAGCGCCGAGGACCTGACCCGCGGGCTGCGGTTCGACGTCTGGGACGACGTCTCGAAGAGCTGGCACAGCCTCTGCCGCCGGCAGGGCACCTACACCGTCGCCGGCACCTCGGTCACGGCCGCCGACGAAGGCGTCGTCACGACCGCGCACACGACCCAGCCGGACGACCCGACGCAGACGGTCTTCCTGCACGAGTCGCTGGCCCGGTGGAGCGGCTACAGCCTGGTCGCGCCGCGCCCGGGCAAGGCCGTCGCCGACGACGGCGCGCTCGTCGCGGGCGACGGCACCGAGCCGGACCCGGCGTTCCCGCTCGGCGTCAAGGTCAAGGCCGAGCCGGGCAGCCTGCCGCGGCTGCGGTTCGGCCGCACGTACCGGTTTCGCGCGCGCACCGCCGACCTCGCCGGCAACGGCCCGGCCCTGAACGACGTCACCGGCGACGCCGGGGCGACGGCGCCGGTCAGGTACACGCGGTTCGAGCCGGTCGTGTCGCCGCACGTGCTGTTCCGCAAGCCGCGCACCGAAGGCGAGTCGGCGGAACGGCTGGTGATCCGCAGCAACTTCGACACCGCCGCGACCGCCGACTGCCAGCGCCACCTCGCACCCGTCCGGATCGCCGAGCTGCTGGCCGAGCAGCACGGCCTGTTCGACCTGCCGGCGACCCTCCTGACCCCGCCGGTCATGAACAAGCTCGCCTACGGCCGGATCAAGCAGAAGGACACCGGCTCGTTCGACCAGGGCGGCACGCCCGACAGCGGCGGCTACGGCATCCCGTACTACGACACCGACCAGCTGACGCTGCCCTACCTGCCGGACGTCCTCAGCCGCGGCGCCGCGTTCGCCGGCCTGCCCGGCACTGCCGACGGCGACGTCGTCACCGGCGACTTCGACCCGGTGCCGCTGCTCGGGAACTGGCCGGACTACCGGCCGTTCCGGCTGCGGATGGTCGAGGGCACCGGCAAGCCGAAGTTCGACCCGCTGTTCCGGGTTCTCACCGTGCAGGTGCCGAAGGGCCGGACGTTCGACGTGCACTACAGCAGCGTCCTCGCCGACGCCGACGTCGACCTGCTCGGGCCGTGGAAGTGGCTCACCGACGCGGTCGCGGCGGGCACGGTGACGTTGCCGTCCGGCACGACGCTCGCTTCGCTGCGGGCGCTGGCCCGGCAGGGCCGGCTGTGGCAGCTGACGCCGTTCCGCACGCTGACGCTGGTGCACGCGATCAAGCAGCCGCTGACCCCGCCCGCGCTGGTCAAGCCGGTCGCCGTGCGCCGGCCCGGCGAGACGTTCGCCCGGATCGTCGACCGGCTGGGCTTCGATCGGCCCAGCACGAGCCGCGTCGACGTCCAGGCGGCGTGGACCGAACAGGTCGACGACGTGACCGTGCCGGCCCCGGCTCCGAGGGCGGGCGCCGCGGCGGCGTTCGGCGTGGTGGCGCGGCCGGACGACCCGGCGGGCCAGGTGCTCCCGGTCGACGAGCGGCACGAGTTCCACGACACCAAGTTCCGCCGCGTCACCTACACGCCGATCGGCACTTCGCGGTTCGCGGAGTACTTCCTGCAGCGCGCGACCGTGCAGCCGGGTACGTCGGCGGTCGTGGTGGACAAGGGCGGGATCGTGCCCGCGTCGGACGTCGTCCGCGCGGGTTCGACGACCTTCGTCCGCGGCACCGACTACGACGTCGACTACGTCCACGGCACGGTCACCTGGCTGGCTTCGCCGGTGCCCGCGTCGGTCGAGGTCGCGTACGTGCCGCCGCCGATCACCCGGGCGGGCGCGGCGCTGACGATCGACGTCCCGAGCACCGCGCGGCCCGCCGCGCCGGACATCGCCTACGTCGTCCCGACGTTCGGCTGGACCACGGAGACGACGGCGTCGCAGACCACGAGCACCCGGCGCGGCAACGGCTTGCGCGTGTTCCTCGACCGGCCGTGGTACTCCTCCGGCGACGGCGAACAGCTCGGCGTGCTGCTGGCGGACGGGCCGTCGGTGCCCGCGGACCTGACCCGCCTCGTGACGGACTGGGCGCAGGACCCGGCGTGGCGGTCGGCCGCGTTCACCCGGCCGCCGCAGGTCGGCGACTTCCCGCTGGCCGTGCACCCGCGGTCCGGGCTGACGCTGGTCGAAGGCACCGCGTCGCCGGTCGCCGTCGCGCCGCACGACGTCGGCTACGACGCCGAACGCAAGCTGTGGTTCTGCGACATCACCTTCGCGGCTCCGCAGCCTTCGCCGTACACGCCGTTCGTGCGGCTGGCTCTGGCCCGCTACCAGCCGGTGTCGGTGCCCGACGTCGAGCTGTCCGCGGTGGTGCAGGCCCAGTTCGCGCAGCTGTCGCCGGACCGGGTCGCGACGGCGGTGTTCGCGACGCCGACGTCGGTCCGGCTGACGGTGACCGGGCCGATGCCGGCGCCCGCCACCGGGCTGAGCGCGCAACTGCAGGTCGCCGACCCGGCGCTGAGCGGGAACGTCGCCTGGCAGGACACCGGGACGGCCGTCGCACTGACGGCGTCCGCCACCGGCTGGACCGGCACTGTGCCGCTGCCCGCGGCGCGCGGGACCCGCCCGTTCCGCCTGGTGCTGACCGAGTCCGAAAAGCCGAACCAGGGCGGCGAACGGCTCGTCTACGCCGACGCCCTCACCTTCTGACTGTCCATTGTGGAGGATCTGATGCACCGAACCGGACTGGTGTGCGCGGCCGCGGCGCTGCTGCTGGCCGGCGCCACCCCGGCGCTCGCCGCGCCCGAGTCACCCGCTCAGTGGAAGGCCCGGCCCCACCGCGCGCTCGCCGCCACGCCCACGGCCGGGAACGGCGTCTTCCGCGTGTCCCTGCAGCAGGCGCAGGGGCTCGGCGTCGGCTCGTTCACCGTGCAGACCGGGCCGGACCACCCGGCGGGTGCAGGCCGGGACGTGCTGTTCGGCGGCGGCGTACCGGGGACGTCGTTCCTGACGGTGCGTGACCTGACCGCCAAGGTCGACTACGTGCAGGGGCAGTACCTGACGACGGCGACGGAGGTCGCGCTCGACTCGCTGGACCCGACGACCACGGCGGTCGGCACGACCGGGTTCCACACGAGCTGGGTGACGTTCCTCGACTCGGGCTCGCTGGAGATCGACCAGTACGTCGCCGTGCACGGCGGCACGGTCGCGGACTCCAGCGTCGAGGTCACGACGACAGTCACCGGCACGAGCGCCGACACCTTCGCGGTCCAGTACCTCTGGGACACCGCGGCCGGCACCGACGACGGCCCGGTGCTGCAGACCGGGGCGTACAGCCCGTTCGGGGCCACCACCACGCGCGAGACCACCCTGTCCGGTGTGGACAGTGTGGCGCTCGTCGACAACGACGGCGGCCCGAGCCTGTCCTTCGGCCTGACCGGCACCGGCCCGGCCCGGATCACGCCGCCGCCGACACCCCCGCAGTCGATCCAGTTCGTCTGCTGGCCGCGCGCGGTCGGGGCGGCGCCGGGGCGCTACCAGACGGATCCCACCATCGACGTCGCCACCACCGGGACCGGCTGCCCGGCGCCGTCGGGGCCGGATTCGGCGGTGCAGTACCTGTTCGCGCCCTCGACGATCGGGCCGAGCGGGGTGCGCGCGTCGGCGTCGCTGTTCTCGACCACGCCGGACCCGACGTCGCTCAGCGTCGCGCCGGCGCGGCTGGGCTCGCCCGCGCTGAGCGCGACCCTGACGGACACGCAGTTCGGCCGTCCGGTGCCCGGACGGCCGGTGACGTTCACCGCGGGCACCCGCACCCTGTGCTCCGGCGTGACGAACGCGACCGGCGTCGCGTCGTGCGGCGGGCTGTCCGAAGGCCTGGCCGCGCTGCTCGGCTACTCGGCGGCCTACGCCGGCGACGGGATCTGGGCGGGGTCGGCCGGAAAACGCTGATGGCAGAATCGCCGTCGTGCAAACGGAAGAGGCTCTGGCGGCGGCGGGCATCGACCCGGCCACGGTGGTGTCCGCCGCGGAGATCGGCGGGGGCACGTACAACACGGCGATCCGGCTGACGCTGGCGGACGGGCGGCGGCTGGTGCTCAAGCTCGCACCGGCCGCGCCCGGGCTGACCTACGAGCACGACCTCCTGGCCACGGAAGCCGAGTACTACCAGCGGGTTTCCGGCCCGCTGCCGTCCGTCGTGGCCGCCGGGCCGGGGTTCCTGCTGATGACGGAGCTGCCGGGCGTCCCGTGGGCCCAGGTGCGCGGGACCGATCCGGGACTTCGCGCCGAGCTGGGCGCGGTCGTCGCCGGGCTGCACACCGTGACCGGCGACGGGTTCGGCTACCCGCAGGACCCTCTGCGGCCGACGTGGCCGGCGGCGTTCACGGCGATGACCGACGCGATCCTCGCGGACGCCGTCCGGTACGGGGTGCGCCTCCCCCGCCCGGCGGCGGAGATCTCGCACCTGGTGCACCGCCACGAGCCGCTGCTGGAGCCGGTCACCACGCCGGTCCTGGTGCACTTCGACCTGTGGGACGGCAACATCCTCCTCGACGGCGGCCGGGTGTCCGGGATCGTCGACGCGGAGCGCGCGTTCTGGGGCGACCCGGTGGCGGAGTTCGTGTCGCTGACGCTGTTCCGGGAGCTGGACACCCCGCTCGCGGAGGGTTACCGCACGGCGGGCGGCCCGGCACCGTTCGACCTGCCCGCCCGCCGGCGGCTGGCGTTGTACCGGGTCTACCTCGACCTGATCATGCTGGTGGAGATGACCCCGCGAAAGGACGACGACGCCGAGCGGGCCCACTTCGTCACCGCGCACCTGACAGCGGAGCTCGACGCGGCGCAACGCGCGCTGTGATCACGGCGCGAACGCCACCGCCGTCCACGTCTTCACCGGTCTTCACCACGTGACCGGCAGGCAGTGCACCCCGTACACCAGCATGTCGTCCTTGAACGCCAGTTCCTGCACCGGAACCGCGAGCCGCAGCTGCGGGATGCGCCGGTACAGCGTGCCGTAGACCACCTGCAGCTCCACGCGCGCCAGCGTCTGGCCCAAGCACTGGTGCACGCCGTAGCCGAACGCGACGTGGTGGCGGGCCTCGCGCGTCACGTCCAGGCGGTCCGGCTCCGCGAACACCGCCGCGTCGCGGTTGGCCACGTCGCCCGCCGCGATGACGCCCTCGCCCGCGTGGATCACTTCGCCGCCGAGTTCGATGTCCTCGACCGCCACCCGGCGGCGGCCCGTGTGCGTGATGTTCAAGTAGCGCAACAGTTCCTCCACCGCGCGGCGCAGCAGGTCCGCGTCGCCGGAGCGCACCAGTTCCAGCTGGTCCGGGTGCTCCAGCAGCGCGACCGTGCCGAGGGCGATCATGTTCGCCGTCGTCTCGTGGCCCGCCACCAGCAGCAGCTGGCCCATCGAGGCGACGTCCTCGGCACTCATGCGGCCGGTCGCGTACTGCGACACCGCCAGCTTGCTCAGGACGTCGTCGCCCGGTTCCGCGGCCTTGCGTTCCACCAGCCCGCCGAGGTACCCGAGCAGGTCTTCGGTGGCCTTCACCGCCTCGGCGGGTGTCGCGGACCTCGACACCATCACCTTCGTGATGTCCTGGAACAGCTCGCGGTCGTCGTAGGGCACGCCGAGCAGTTCGCAGATCACGAGCGACGGCACCGGCAGCGCGAACGCCGTCACCAGGTCGACCGGCTTCGGGCCGGCCAGCAGGTCGTCGATCAGGTCGTCGACGATCCGCTGGATCGCCGGGCGCAGCGCCTCCATCTTCTTGACGAGGAAGTCGCCGGTCAGCAGGCGCCGCTGGGCCGCGTGCTCGGCGCCGTCCATGGTGATGAACGACTTCGCGCGCTGCCGCCGGGCCGCCGAAGCCGCGCTCTGGTGCGGGTAGCCGGGCCGGTCGGAGTCGGCGCTGATCCGCGAGTCGCGCAGCACGGCGCGGACGTCGTCGTAGCGCGTGACCAGCCACGGCGTGCTGCCGTTCCACAGCCGCACGCGGGACACCGGCGGCAGCTCGCCCAGCTCGGCGGGCGGGTCGAAGGGACACCGCCGGGTCATCGGAAACGCGGGCACGCCGTCCACCGGATACCTCCCGAAGCTGCCGGAAATTTACATAGCCATGCTAAGCATCTTCCGCAGACTTCGCCAGAGGGCCGTTCAGGCGAACACCAGTGAGACCAGTTCGTCGACGAACGGCTCGACCAACTCGGCGCCGGTCCGGTTCAGCACGCTGTGGAACAGCGCAACCCGCCCGTGCGCGCCGACGAACACGACCGCCGCCGCGCGGCCCGGGGTCACGCGCAGGGCGTGGCCGGCGTCGACGCAGCGTTCGAAGCCCGCCGCGAGCCGGTCGATCACGTCGAGCAGCGGCCCTTCCGCGCGGGCGTCGGGCGCGGGCCGGGACGCACCGTTCGCGAGCATCAGCCGGTAATGGCCGGGGTTTTCCATGGCGAACGCGCAGTACGCGTGAATCTGCGCCCGGACGCGGCCGACGACGTCCGTTTCGCCGAGCGTCTCCTCCGCCGCGCGCATCGATTCCGCGAGCCGCGCGTATTCGTGGTCGAGCAGTCCGCGCACCAATTCCGCACGATCGGAGAAATGCTGGTAGATGCTGGCCGGGGCGATGCCGACCGCGCGCGCCACCCCGCGGATCGTCAGCCCGTCCTCGCCACCGAGCTCGGCCAGCAGCCGGCCCGCCGCCGCCAGGATCTCCCCGCGCAGCCGTTCGCCTTCACCCCAGCGGTTCCTCGTGCGGCCGATTCCGGCTTCGACATTCTCCGCCACCCGCCCATTCATACGCCCGCGGCCGGCGCGCGCGCATTCCGGGGTGCCGGAGAACCCCGGAACAGCGGCGCAGCGGAGCCGGAATTATCAGGGAATTGACAAAAAGCGGATTCTCAACCGGCCAGCGCCGGATACAGCCCGGAGAGGTCGCCGGACAGCCCGGCCCGCACGCCCCGGCTGAGGTCGTCGGCGAGCACCTCGAACCGGCCCTGCTCGACGCCGTCGAGCGCGAGCCCCGCCACGACCGCCGGGTCCGTCTTCGGGCCGTCGACGTGCTTGGCCATGTCGGTGTCCATGTAGCCCACGTGCAGCGCGGTCACCTGCGTCTTCTGCGCCGCGAGCTCCAGGCGCAGCGCGTTGGTCAGCGACCACGCCGCCGCCTTCGCCGCCGAGTAGGCCGCGACCTGTGGCGCGGTGAACCACGACAGCACCGAGAGCACGTTGAGCACCGCACCGCCGCCGTTGCGCTCGAGGACGGGCGCGAACGCGCGGGTCACGGCCAAGGTGCCGAAGTAGTGCGTGTCCATCTCCAGGCGGATGTCCTCGATGGGGCCGCCGAGCAGCGAAGCCCCCGTGGACGAGCCGGCGTTGTTGACCAGCAGCGTGACGTCCCCCGCCTCCGCGGCGGCGGCGCGGATCGACTCCGGGTCGGTGACGTCGAGGCGAATCGGCACCACTCCCGGCAGGTCGATTGATTCGGGATTCCGCGCGGCGGCGTAGACCTTGGCCGCGCCGCGTTCGAGCAGCGCGGCGGCGAACCGCCGGCCAAGTCCCCGGTTGGCCCCGGTGACCAGCGCCACCGCACCCGTGATCTCCATGACGAACTCCTCTCGCACCTGACTTGCTCGTTGCAAGCTAGCTACAGGCGACCCTACGGCGTAAACTTGCTCGGAGCAAGCCAGGTCGAAGGGATCGGGATCACCCATGAGCCGCCGCACCACCTGGGAGGACGCCTCCTGCCCGATCGCCCGCGCCGCCGACGTCCTGGCCGAGCCGTGGGTGCTGCTGATCCTGCGCAACGCCACCGCGGGCACCACCCGCTTCGAGGACTTCCGCGGCCAGCTCGGCATCGCGGACAACGTGCTCACGACCCGGCTGGCCAAGCTCGTCGAGCGGGGGCTGATGACGAAGCTCCCCTACCGCGATGGCGGCCGGACGCGGCACGAGTACCGCCTCACGCAGGCCGGCTCGGACGCGCTGCCGGTGCTGCACGCGCTCGGCGCGTGGGGTGACGCGTACACGTCGGCGGAGAACGCGTACGGCCCGATGCAGCTGGTCCACTGCGGCTGCGGCTCTCTCACCCGGCCGGGCGAGAAGTGCGATTCCTGCGGAAAAGCGCTGGTCAGGACCGATCTGGCGTGGCGCGGCTCGTGGCTGACCGAGGGCGAGATCCCCCTGGCGGACCCGGTCGGCTGAGCCGGACGGCGCCGTCGGGGGGAGGCCGCACCGGGAGTGGCCCGGTGCGGCCGTCGGACGTCAGAGGCGGGACAGCAGGCGGTCGCGAGCCACTTCGAGGTGGTCCGTCATCGCCTTGCGGGCGGCCGCCGCGTTCCCCGCCACCAGCGCGTCCACGATCAGCCGGTGCTCGGAGATCGTCTGCTCGCCGAACGGCTGGTTGTAGTTCAGCCGGAAGAAGTGCAGGTGGCAGTGGGTCCGCGCGAACGCCTGCTCGACCGCCACGTTCCCCGCCATGCGCAGGATCAGCTCGTGCAGCCGGGCGTCGTGGGCCGTCAACGCCTTGTAGTCGCTGTACGCGTCCTCGATCGGCGCGGACGGGCACGTGGCCAGCTCGGCTTCGAGCAAGGCCACGTTCGCGTCCGACATCGCCGCCGCCGCCAGGGCCGCCGACGGCGGTTCCAGCAGCAGGCGCAGCTCGTACATGTCGTCGACTTCCTTGCGGTTCAGCAGTTCCGTCACGCGGTAGCCGCGCAACGGGAGCCGGCTGACCAGTTCCTCGGACTCGAGCCGGGCGAGCGCCTCGCGCACCGGGGTGCCCGACACGCCCAGCTCGCGGGCGATCTCGTCGATGTTGACCCGCGCGCCCGGCTCGATGCCGTCGTTCATGATCAGCGCCCGGATCTGCTCGTAGACGCCGTCGGCCAGCACCTGCCTGCCCGGCAGGGCTTCGAGGCGTCGACCCGCCACCATGACTCCCCTCACCGTCGGTGAGAACAGGCTACTGCTTGGCCAGGACGTCCCGGCTCTTCCGCGCCATTTCGGCGAAGACGTCGTCGTCGCGCTGGTGGGCGAAGTACGCCTCGAACAGCGGCCGCTCCGCGTCCTGCAGCGCCGCGCCGTTGCCGTAGACGACCGCCGGGACCAGCGTGCCGTCCTTCAGCATCGACGTGAACACCGACAGGTCGACGCCCTGGCCCTTCATCGCCGCCGCAGCCGCGTCCATCGACGCCGGGATCGACGGGAAGAACGTGCCGCTCGCCCCGGCCGCCGACTGGCACTCCGGCGATCCCAGGTACGAGACCCACTTCCAGGTCAGGTCGGGGTTCTTGGTGCCGGCCCAGACGTTGTTCCCGTTCGAGTTGGACAGCACCGCGCGCTTCCCGGACGGGCCCAGCACGGTCGGCGCGATCCCGACCTTCACCCCGGGCAGCTTGGCGAACGTCCCCGCCGTCCACGAGCCCGCCGTCTCCATCGCGACCTTGCCCGAGCCGAGCAGGTCGGTGTCGCTGATCGACGCCTGGCCGCCGGTGGTGAACGTGCCGATCTTCGGCGCGAACCCGCGGTCGGCCAGCGACCGCACCCAGCTCAGGGTCTTGGCGAACACCGGGTCGTCGTAGGTGAACGTCGTCGGCCACGACTGCTTGTCGGCCATCCGCCAGCCGGTCGTCATGGCGAACGAGCTCCACGTCGACTCGCCGATGAAGTCCCGGCTCGCCAGCTGGCCGGTGCCGTAGGTGGCGACGTGGTCCTTGTCGAACCCGGGCTGGTCGCCGCGGACGCCGTTCTTGTCCACGGACAGGTGGGCTGCGACCTTCTCGAACGTGCCGCCGTCGTCGGGGTTCCAGGTCAGCTTCGCGATGTCCGCCGGGGTGTAGCCGGCCTTCGTGATCGCGTCGGTGTTGTAGTACAGGCCGGTCGCGGACCAGTCGAGTGGCAGGCCGTACTGCTTGCCGTCGGTGAACTTCCACGCGTCGACGCCGACGGAGAACCGCTTCAGGTCGAACTTGTCGCGCGCGATCAGGTCGTCCAGCGGCAGCAGCTGGTGCTGCGACGCGTAGGCCTGGAAGTACTGGACGCTGTTCTGGAACGCGTCCGGCGCGGTGCCGCCGACGAACCCGGCGGTCAGCTTGGTGAAGTAGTCGTCCACGTTGTACTGCGTGACCTTCACCGTGGTGCCGGGGTTCGCCTTCTCGAACGCCGACGCGCACGTCTGGTAGGCCGCCGCCTGCTTGTCGTCCCAGGTCCACCAGTTCACGGTGTTTCCGCTGCCGTTCGCCGACCCGCCACCGCAGGCCGCGACCAGTGCTCCCAAGGTCGCCGCCAGTCCGGCGGCGGTGAGCGTGCGCAACTTCATGTCAACTCCAGTGGGGATGCAGGATGGGCAGAAATCCTTCGAGCACGGCCTGGACGTCGTCGGCGCCACCGGCTTCGTGGCCGTTGTACTCCCAGACCGCGAGCCGTTTCTGTCCTTTGTAGACCTGGTAGGCGCCGAACACCGTCGACGGCGGCACGATGCCGTCCATCAACCCGGCGCTGAACCAGGCCGGCGCCGTCGCGCGCGCGGCGAACCCGACACCGTCGAAATAGGACAGCACGTCGAACACCCGCGAGACCGCGTCACGATGGTCGGCCAGGTAACGGGACAGTTCGACGTAAGGCCGTTCACCACCGACCAGGCTGGCGCGCCGGAAGTCGCAGAGGAACGGCGCTTGCGCGTGCAGGGCCGCCACGTCCGGCACGAGCCCCGCCGTGGCGAGGGCGATCCCGCCGCCCTGGCTGTTGCCGAGCACCGCGACCCGCGCCGGGTCGACGTGCTCCAGCGCCCGTGCGGCGTCGACCGCGCGGACCGCGTCGGTGAAGATCCGCCGGTAGACGTAGGTTTCCCGGCTCTCGATGCCGCGCGTCAGGTGGCCCGGGTACGCCGGTCCGCTGCCCACCGGGTCGGAGGTCACCCCGCCTTGGCCGCGCACGTCGACCTGCAGGTGCGCGTATCCGGCGGACGCCCAGGTCAGCTCCTGCAGCGCGCTGCCGCGGCTGCCGCCGTAACCGTGGAACTGGACGATCGCGGGAAGCGCTTCCTCGACTCCGCGAGGCAGCCTGAGCCACGCCCGGATCGGGTGCCCGCCGAACCCGGCGAACGTCACGTCGAAGACGTCGATCGTCCGCAGTGGCGTGTCCACCGGCTTCAGGTCCAAGGCCAGGTCATGGACGCGCGCCTCGGCCAGCGTCGACGTCCAGAATTCGTCGAAGTCCGGCGGTGCTTCGTACGCGCTGCGGTACTCCCACAGCGCGTCGAGACCGAGGTCCGTCAGCATCACAGTCCTTTCAGGACAGTCGACTCGCCGGTCCGCAACCACAGCTCGGTCTCGCGGCCGCGGTAGCGCACCCGCACCGGCTCGGCCGGGTCGCCCGACAGCCGCCGGAGGACGGCGTACCGCAGTTCGCCGTCGCGCCACTCGACGTCGGCCGCGAGCCCGCCGCGGCACCGCAGCCCGCGCGCCTCACCGGAAGACCAGTCCGCGGGCAGCGCCGGCAGCAGTGTGACGACGTCGTTCTGGCTCTGCAGCACCAGTTCCGCGAGCCCGGCCGGGAAGCCGTAGTTGCCGTCGATCTGGAACGGCGGGTGTGTGCTGAACAGGTTGGGCAGCAGCCCGCCCCACTCGGAGCCGTCGACCGGCGCGTCGCGGTGACGATCACCCGTGAACGGCTGCACCGCCTCGCCGAGGAGTTTTCGCGCGGTCTCGCCGTCGCCGAGGCGGGCGCGCAGCGCGATCTTCCACGCCCACGACCAGCCCATCGCGCCCGGTCCGCGCCGCTCCAGCACCCGGCGGGCCGCTTCGGCGAGGCCCGGCGTCGCGACGGCGTCGATCAGCCCGAGCGGGTAGAGCGCGACCAGGTGCGACATGTGCCGGTGCGTCGAGTCGTCCTCGGGCAGGTCTTCGGACCACTCCCCCAGCCGGCCATCGGACAGGACGGGCAGCGGGCGCAGCCGCGGCAGCGCGGCCTCGATCTCGGCGGACAACGGGTCGTGCACCGCCAGCGCCTCCATCGCGGCGAGCGCGCGCTCGAACACGGCGCGGATCAGTGCGACGTCCATGGTCACCGAGTGCGTCAGCGACTCCTTCGTCCCGGCCTCGGAGAGGAACAGGTTCTCGGGGGACGTCGACGGGCACGTCTCGAGGTAGCCATCCTTTTCGACGAGCCAGTCGAGGCAGAACTCGGCGCAGCCGCGCAGCAACGGCCACGCCGTCTTCTCGAGGAACGCGCGATCACGCGTGAAGTCGTAGTGGTCCCAGACGTGCTGGACGAGCCACGCGCCACCCATCGCCCAGATCGCCCACGACGGGTTGCCGTGCCCCATGCCGACCGGCAGCGCCCAGCCCCACGGGTCGGTGTTGTGGTGCGTGACCCAGCCGCGGGCGCCGTACAGCTCGCGCGCGACGTCCGCGCCGGTGATCGCGAGCTTGCCGAGCAGGTCGAACAGCGGGAGGTGGCACTCGCCGAGCCCGGTGGTCTCGGCGGCCCAGTAGTTCATCTGGGTGTTGATGTTGACCGTGTAGTTCGACGACCAGGCCGGGCGGAGGTCGTCGTTCCAGATGCCCTGCAGGTTTGCCGGCGGCGCGCCGGGCCGGGACGCGCTCGCCAGGAGGTAGCGGCCGTACTGGAAGAGGACGGTCGCGGTGAGCTGTTCGTCCGTTCCGGACAGGAGTCCGGCGACATCGTGGGTGCCGCCACGCCGTTCTCCGATCCGGAGCGACGACGCGCCGAGGAGCGGCCGCAGATCGGCTTCGTGCGCCTGCCGCAAAGCCTCGATCCCGGTCGACGCGGCCTGCTCGGCGAGGACGGCCGCGCGTCGCCGGTGTTCATCACGGGTGTGCTGGCGGTCGCCGATCCAGGCGTCGTACGCGCTGGTGGAGCCGGCCAGGGTGATCAGGACCTGCGTGGGCGTCCGGGTGACGCGGACGGCGACCGCGCCGAACGGGTCGTAGCCCTCGGCCGTCCCGTACCGCAGCGGCTCCTCGACCTGCGGCTCGTGCCGCGGCGCGCCGTCGATCGGGATCTCGATGCCGAAGTCCAGGCCGTCTCGCGAGACCTCCCGCAACGGTGTCGACACGTCGACACGGACGTCCAGCGGACCGGATGACGTCAACGCGACGCACAGTGCTTGCGCGGGCCGGCTCACCCAAGTCGTCCGCTCGACGTCGTGACCGTCGATGGTCAGGTGCTCGGTGGCGATGCCGTTGTCCAGGTTGAGCGTCCGGCCGTGCGAGACGCCTTCGGGCAGCGTCAGCCAGAGGTCCACGTACGGCAGGAACTCCTGGCTGTACGGGCCCTCGAAGCCCATCAGGAGGTCTTCGGCCCGCCGGAAGTCCTTCGCGAACACGGCCTCGCGCACTTCGGCGAGCCGCTCCGGTCCGGCGTCGAGCCCGGCCAGCGCGGCGGCCGGGCCGTCCGGGGTGCCGGACCAGACGGTGGCGTCGTTGACCTGGATCCGCGTGCGGCCGGTGCCGCCGAAGACCATCGCGCCGAGCCGGCCGTTGCCGACCGGCATCGCTTCGGTCCAGTCGTTCGCCGGGTGCGGCCAGGAGAGCAGGAGATCGTCGGTCATTTCAACCCCGTGAAGCCGATGGAATTGACGAGCCGGCGGCCGAACGCCACGAACAGCAGCAGCATCGGCAGCGCGGCGA
The DNA here is from genome assembly GCF_036227105.1 of Amycolatopsis sp. NBC_01488. Lineage (NCBI taxonomy): Bacteria > Bacillati > Actinomycetota > Actinomycetes > Pseudonocardiales > Pseudonocardiaceae > Amycolatopsis > Amycolatopsis sp. NBC_01488. Next base: position 1,014,814 of record NZ_CP109434.1, read on the forward strand.
CGAGCGTGGCGGCCATCAGGCCGGCCCAGTCCAGCGCCGCCTGCGGCGAGGACTGCTTGAACACCGCGAGCGCCAGGGTCAGCGGGCGGACGGTGTCGTCGGTGGTGACCAGCAGTGGCCACAGGTAGTCGTTCCAGGTGGTGATGAACGTCAGCAGGGCGAGCGTCGCGATCGGCGCGGCGCTCATCGGCAGCACGATCCGGAAGCAGACGCGCAGCGGGCCGGCGCCGTCGATGATCGCGGCCTCCTCGATCTCGGTGCTGAGCCCCTGCATGAACTGGCGCAGGAAGAAGATGTTGAACGCCGAGAAGAACGCCGTCGGCAGGATCATCCCGCCGAAGCTGTTGAGCAGGCCGAGGTCCTTGATCAGCACGAAGTTCGGCAGCAGCGTCAGCACCTGCGGCACCATCAGCGCGCTCAGCAGGACGGCGAACACGGCGTTGCGGCCCGTCCACCGCAGCCGCGAGAACGCGAACGCGGCCAGTGCGGAGCAGAACACCGTGCACACGGTGAGCAGCACCGCGTAGACGATCGAGTTCCGCAGGGCGGACAGCAGGTCGATCGACGCGGCCGAACCGCCCTGAGCGGCGGCTTCGGCGGGCGACGCCAGCCCGAGCGCGCGCTTGAACGCGCCGAGCGTGAAGCCCACCGGGCCCGGCGACGACGGGTCCGTCGCCAGCGCGTAGTTGTTCGACAGCGCGGTCCGCACGATCCAGTAGAACGGGAAGATCGTCACGACCAGGACGAGCACGAGGTACGCCCAGGCGACGACCCGGCCCGGGGAGATCCGGCGCACGGTCCCTCCTAGTTGGTGTCGGACTCGCCGGCGCGAGCCATCCGGAGCTGGGCGAAGGTGACGGCGGCGAGCAGCACGAACAGGGCCAGTGACATGGTCGCGGCGTAGCCGAAGTCGAACTGGCCGAACGCCTTGTCGTAGATGTACATCTGCAGCACCTTCGACGCGTTCGCCGGTCCGCCCTTGGTGGTCACCTGCACGATGTCGAAGATCTGGAACGAGCTGATCACGGTCAGCACCACGACCATCACCAGGATCGGCCGCAGCAGCGGGACGGTGAGGCGGCGGAACATCTGCAGCTCGCTCGCGCCGTCGATCCGGCCCGCTTCGTACACCGTGGACGGAATGGTCTGCAGCCCGGCGAAGATCAGCACCGCGTTGTAGCCCATGGACTTCCAGATGTTGAGCCCGGCAAGCGTCGGCACCGCCCAGGCACCCGAGCCGAAGAACAACACCGGTTCGCCGGTGAGCTTCGTGATGAGGATGTTGACGATGCCGAGCTGCGGGTCGAGCATCCACGACCACACCAGCGCGGTGACCACGCCGGAGATGAGGAACGGCAGGATCATCAGCCCGCGGACGGTGGCCGACGCCGCGAGCCGGTGCAGGATCACCGCCGTCACCAGCGAGACCAGCACGCCCAAGACCACCGAGAGGCCGACGAAGTAGACCGTGACGAGCAGGGAGTGCCAGAACTCGCTGTCGGTCACCAGTTCGCGGAAGTTGCCCAGGCCGATCCAGCGCGGCTCGGTGAGGACGTGGAACTCGGTGAAGCTGAGGTAGAGCCCGCGCAGCGTCGGGTAGGCGAAGAACACCGCGAACCCGGCGAGCGCGGGCGCGATGAGCAGCCACGCGACCGGCGCGTCCCGGCCCCTAGACGGTGATCTTGTCGACGTCATAGACATACCCGGCCTGGTTGCCGACCTGAATGGTGTTGGCCCCGGCCTGCAGGTACACGGGAACGGTCACGGTCTGCGGCGTGTTCCAATCGTTGTCGTTGCTCCCGGCGACCGGCAGCGGGAACGACGTCCCGTTCACCGTGACGATGCCGGTCCGACTGGAGTCGCCGTCCACATAGGACAGCTGCAGCAGGTAGGTGCCGGCCTTCGGCACGGTCACGGCCGGCAGGACGACGTAGCCACTGCCACCGAGGTAACCGACCTTCTTCCCGTTGCTGCAGGCGCAATCGTAGACGGTCGCGCCACCCTGGGGACTGCCGTTCTCCGCCTCGTACGCCTTGGGGCCGTCGATCGCGGGGGTGGTGACGCTGATCTTCTTGCTGGGTGCGGACGGCCTGCCGTACCGCTGGTCGGCGACAACCGTGAACTCGTAGTTCGTCGACGGCCCGAGGCCGGTGACCGTGGCGTTCGTGCCGTTCGTGGTGGCGACCTTCTTGCCGTTGGCGAAGACGTCGTAGTTCTGCGCGCCCTTGGATGCGTCCCAGGCGAGCGAGACACTGGTGCCGGTGGCCGCGGTGCCGTGCACGACGGCCGGGGCCTGCAGCGCGGTGCGGTCGCGTGGGGTGATCTTGAACAGGCGCGAGCCGTGCACCGGCAGGTCGCCGGACGCGGTGCCGACGTCCTGGTGCGCCCACAGGTCCCGGATCTGGACCGGGCCGGAGATGCCGAGCTGCGCGAGGTCCGCGGTCACGCGAGCGGGCGTGGCGGCGAGGTTGAACAGCGCCACCGTGTAGCTGCCGTCGGCGTTGCGGTCGTACCAGACCTGCTGGTCGGTCGTCTGGCTCACCGGCTTGGCCGGGACGCCGGCCTGGTTGAGGGCGATGACCTCGTCGTTGGTGAGCAGCTTGACGCCGTAGTCGTCGAGCTGGGTCAGGTCGTCGCCGAGGTAGAGCGGCGCGGCTTCGATAGCCCAGAGCGTCAGGTAACTCTGGCGCTCGGCCTGGGTGAGGCCGTCCATCTTGCCGCTGCCGACGTCGAGCGAGTCGAGGTTGTTCCAGTGGCCGGGGCCGGCGTCGGGGATCCACTGCACGACGTCGTTCCAGCGCTGCTTGACGGAGTTGTTCCAGGTCACGAGCGTGTCGCAGTAGCACTCGACGTCGGTGTCGACGCGCCAGCCGTTCGTGTTGGCCTTCCAGACGTCGGCCTGGCGGTGGCTGAGCGCCCAGGAGACGACGAACTCCATCGGGCGGCCGGTCTTGGCGATCGCCTGGTGCCACGCCTCGACGTCGGTGGTGTTGGTGTAGTTCTCGCCGCCCTTGAAGGAGCCGGGGCCGACGCCGTCGAGCTTGAGGAAGTCGACGCCCCAGCCGGTCAGCAGCCGCGCCAGGGAGTCCACATAGGACTGTGCGCACGGGTTGGCGAAGTCGATCTTGTAGGCGGAGTCCCAGCCGTTGGTCTTGCGGAGGTCGGGGTAGACCAGGTCCTTGGTGTGGCAGTTCGTGGTGCCCGCGATCGGCGAGTTGCCGTCGTTGTACGCCTTGAGGTCCAGCCCGACGGCCAGGTACGAGCCGAGCTGCAGGCCCTTCTTGTGGACGTAGTCGGCGACGTACTTCATGCCGTCCGGGAACGTCGCCGGGTTGACGACCGGGCGGGCGTTTTCGTCGAAACCGTTCGACCAGCCGGCGTCGATGTTGACGTAGGTGTAGCCGTGCTGCTTGAACTTCGCGGCGAGGACGTCGGCCTGCTGGAGGACGTGCTGCTCGGTGAGCCAGCTCGCCGGGCCGGTCGGGTTGACGCCCGGGTAGTTCGTCGACTCGAGGCTCCAGCTGCTCCAGCCCAGGTACGGCTTCTGGGCTACCGGCTTCGGTGCTTCCGGCTGGGCTTCCGCTGCGGGCGCCGTGAGCAGGCCCGCGGCCACCATCAGTCCGGCGAGGGCACCCAGGGCCCGTCTGCCGCGTGCTGCCATGACCACTCCTTCGGGGTCGAGTTCGTCAGACATCGGAGGACCACGGCTCATCTGGCGCAAACCGTGGATCCTATAGGATCGACGACTGAGGATTCTGGCTGCTGAGGCTCGGCGATGTCAACGGCTGAGCCGGACAGAGATCGGACGAATTCGCACTGTCGGGGGTGGCGGTTAGGTTCGAGGCATGCTGACCACGCTGGCCGTCGAGAACTACCGCTCGCTGCGCGACCTGGTGCTGCCGTTGTCCGGGCTGACCGTCGTCACGGGCCCGAACGGCAGCGGCAAGTCGAGCCTGTACCGCGCGCTGCGGCTGCTGGCGGACGCGTCCCGCAACGGCGCGGTGGCGGCGTTGGCCCGCGAGGGCGGACTGCCGTCGACGTTGTGGGCGGGTCCGGAGAACGGGGTGCGCCCGGGCGCACGGGTCCAGGGCACGGTGCGCACGAAGGCGGTCGGGCTGCGGCTGGGGTTCGCCGGCGACGAGTTCGGCTACGCGCTCGACCTGGGGCTGCCGGTGCCGGACCGGGAGACGATGTTCAACCTGGACCCGGAGTTCAAGCGGGAAGCGGTGTGGTCGGGGGCTGTCTTGAAGCCGGCGTCCTTGCTCGCCGACCGGGCGGGCCCTTCGGTGCGTACGCGAGTCTCGTCAGGCGGGTGGGGTTCCGACGTTCATCCGATCCGGCTGTCCGACAGCATGCTGAGCGAGTTCGCGGACCCGCGGGCGTGCCCGGAGCTGCTGGTGGTCCGCGAGCGCATCCGGTCGTGGCGCTTCTACGACCACTTCCGCACGGACGCGTCGGCCCCGGCCCGCCAGTCCCGCATCGGCACGCGCACGTTCGTCCTGTCCCACGACGGCGCGGACCTGGCGGCAGCCCTGCGGACCATCGTCGAGATCGGCCGTGCCGCGGAGCTGGATTCGGTGGTGGATCGGGCGTTCCCGGGATCGCGTGTCTCGGTGGTTGCGCAGGACGGGCTGCTGTCGGTGCAGTTCCACCAGCACGGACTGCTGCGCCCGCTGTCGGCGGCGGAGCTGTCGGACGGAACGCTGCGGTTCCTGCTGTGGGTGGCGGCGTTGCTGACGCCGCGGCCGCCGGAACTGCTGGTGCTGAACGAGCCGGAGACTTCGCTGCACCCGGACCTGCTCCCGGCTTTGGCGGCCTTGATCGCTACCGCGGCGAAGGAGACCCAGCTGGTGGTGGTTTCGCACGCTTCGCCGTTGATCCGGGCTTTGCCGGAAGTCGCGGAGGTGAGGTCTTTGGAGCTGGAAAAGGAGAACGGCGAGACAAAGCTCGTCGGCCAGGGCCGCCTGGACAGGCCATCCTGGCACTGGCCGAAGCGCTGAGCCCGACCCTTTGGATATGCCGGTCCCGAGTTGGCTCGGGTCCAACGGCCCTGGTGACTTTGCCGCCCGAGGCGGATGGTGAGTGGATCGTCCGCCGCGCCCGAAAGTTCCGACATGCGCCACTTCGCCACCGCCGCCGGGATCCTGGCCATTGCCGTGCTGCTCAGCAGCTGCACGGCCGCGCCCGCCGCGCAGACTCCGCAGGCGGTGCCGACCACGATCACCGCCGAGCCCCTGACCGTCACAACCACCACGACCGAAACCGTGCCGACGACGGTGACCAGCGTGGTAACCAAGGCGAAGGCCGCACCCAAGACCACCCGGCCCCAGGCCGAGGACTGCCAGACCGGCAGTTGCCTGAACGCCGCCCGTGGGCTCAGCCAGGAGCAAGTCATTCGCGAGCGGGACGCGTGGCTCGCCACTCACCCCGGCTGGTGCGCCGCCGGGGAGACCGGCGCCGTCGCTCCCTGTTGATCAGCGCCCCTTGGTGCTTTCGCGGATCTCCAGCGCGAACGGCGTCTGGATGTCCTGCGGCGGCAATGCCTTGTCCCCCGTGATGCGCCGGTGCACCAGGTCGATCGCCGCCTCGGCCAGTGCCGTCTTGTCGGGGGCGATCGTCGTCAACGCGGGCAGCGAGAACGCGCTCTCCTCGTTGTTGTCGAAGCCCACGATCGCCACGTCCTCCGGGACGCGCAGCCCCAGCTCGGCCACCGCTCGCAACGCGCCGATCGCCAGCAGGTCGTTGAAGCAGAACACGGCGTCCGGCGGGGAATCCGAGGCCAGCAGCGACCGCATCGCCGCCGCGCCCACCGAGCGGTGCCACTTCTCCGCCGGTGCCACCAACGCGTCCGAATAGGACAGTCCGGCCGAGGACAGCGCGGCGCGATAGCCGGCCAGACGCTGGGAAGACGTTCCACGAGCCGGGTTGCGCCCGATCGCCGCGATCCGCTTGCGTCCCAGCGAGGCCAGATGGGACACCGCCGTCTGCGCCGCCAGGACGTTGTCGATCGCCACGTGGTCGATCGGCACGTCGACCGCGTGCTCGCCCAGCATCACCAGGGGAATCTCGCCGGGCGAAGGAAAGTCCGCCGCCTCCAACGCTTCCGGGTGCACCAACGCGCCGTCCACCAGGTGCGGCCCCAGCGACGACAGCGTCTCGCGCTCCCGGGACCGCGTCCCCTGGGTCTGCTCGATCAGGACGCTCCAGCCGCGCTTCTGCGCCGCCGTGATGACCAGGCCGGCCAGCTCGCCGAAGTACGGGATCGACAGTTCCGGCACCATCAGCGCCAGGAACCCCGTGCGCCCGCGACGCAGGTTGCGCGCGCCGACGTTGGGCCGGTAGCCGGTCGCCGCCAGGGCCTCCTCGACGCGCCGTCGGTTCTCCGGCTTGACGAAGGCATAGCCGTTCACCACGTTCGACACCGTCTTCACCGACACTCCGGCGAGCGTGGCGACGTCCTTGAGCGTCACGGTCACGGGCGGCTCCTTCTCAGGTGGTGGGCCCGAAGCATAGCGAGAATTTGCCGGTTTACAACGTTGTTCCAACGATGTAAAAAGTACCTCAAGGCTCCCGCGGTGACTCCGATCACCCCGGTGAGCGGGCCCCACCGTCGCTGCCCGAGGAGTCGTCGTGCCGCTGTCCACCCGTCCCCGCCTGGTCCTGGTCACCGCGGCCGCCGCCGCGCTCACCCTCACCTCCTGCACCAGCCGGGAAGAGACCCCGGCCGCCCCCTCCAGCGGCGGCGGGCCGGCCGCGTCCGCGCAGTCCGCCGCCCCGAGCGCCGACGGCTGCACCCTCGACAAGACCGGTTACCCCAAGGTCGACCTGAAGACCGCGGTGGTCGGTTTCTCACAGTCCGAAAAGGAAGCCAATCCCTTCCGGATCGCCGAGACGCAGTCCATTCGCGACGAAGCCGCCAAGCTCGGCATCGCGAGCGACAAGCTGCTCGTCACCAACGCCCAGAGCGACCTGAACAAGCAGATCAGCGACATCAAGTCGATGCTCGACCGCGGCGCCCAGCTGCTCGTCGTCGCGCCGCTGAACTCCGACGGCCTCCAGCCCGCCCTCGACGCGGCGAAGGCCAAGAAGGTCCCGGTCGTCACCATCGACCGCAAGGTGACGTCGCAGCCCTGCACCGACTACCTGACCTTCATCGGCTCGAACTTCGTCGAACAGGGCAAGCGCGCGGCGCAGGAGATGGCGCGCGTCACCGGCGGCACCGGCAAGGTCGCCATCCTGCTCGGCTCCTCCGGCAACAACGTGACCACCGACCGCACCAAGGGCTTCAAGGACGAGCTCGCGAAGACGGCCGGCCTCAGCGTGGTCGCCGAGCAGACCGGCGAGTTCGACCGGTCCAAGGGCCAGGCCGTGATGGAGCAGCTCATCCAGAGCCACCCGGACATCACCGCCGTGTACGCCGAAAACGACGAAATGGGTGTCGGCGCGGTCAACGCGCTCAAGACAGCGGGCAAGACGCCGGGCAAGGACGTCAAGGTCGTCTCGATCGACGGCACCCGCAACGCCGTGCAGCTCATCGCCGACGGCAGCTACAACGCCGTGATCGAGTCCAACCCGCGCTTCGGCCCGCTGGCGTTCCAGACGCTGCAGAAGTTCGAGAGCGGCGAGGCGATCCCGGCGAGCATCGTGATCACCGACGACCAGTACGACGAGACCAACGCCGCGCAGAAGGTCGGGAACGCGTACTGATGACGGCAGCCACCGAAGAGGACGTCGCCATGACGACCGCACCGGTGCTCGAGGTGGCCGGGGTGACCAAGCGGTTCCCCGGCACCCTCGCCCTCGACGACGTCAGCTTCGCGCTGCGACCCGGTGAGGTCCACGCGCTGGTCGGCGAGAACGGCGCGGGCAAGTCCACGCTGATCAAGGTGCTCACCGGCGTCTACCAGCCCGACGAGGGCGAGGTGCGCCACTTCGGCGAGCCGGTGACGTTCAAGCGGCCGATCGACGCGCAGCGGGCCGGGATCTCCACGATCTACCAGGAGGTCAACCTCGTCCCGCTGATGAGCATCGCCGGCAACGTCTTCCTCGGCCGCGAGCCGCGCACTCGCACGGGGCTCGTCGACTGGGCCAAGATGTACGCCGACGCCCGCGAGCTGCTCAAGGGCTACGGCATCGACGACGACGTCAAGCGCCCGCTGCACACCCTGGGTGTCGGCGCGCAGCAGATGGTCGCCCTCGCCCGCGCGGTCTCGACCGACGCCAAGGTCGTCATCATGGACGAGCCGACGTCGTCGCTCGAGCCGCGCGAGGTCGAGACGCTCTTCGAGGTGTTGAACAGACTGCACTCGGAAGGCATCGCGATCGTCTACGTCAGCCACCGGATGGACGAGCTGTACCGGGTCTGCGACAGCGTCACCGTGCTGCGCGACGGCCGGGTCGTCCACAGTGGACCGCTGGCCACCCTGCCGCGCATCGAGCTCGTGTCCAAGATGCTCGGCCGGGAGATCAAGCAGATCCGCGAAGAAGGCGTCACGGCGTTCGGCGAGGAACACGACATCGAGCGCGAACCGCTGCTCAAGGCGGAAAACCTCAGCGGGATGCGGAAGCTGCACGACGTCTCGGTGAGCATCCGGCCCGGCGAGGTCGTCGGCCTTGCCGGGCTGCTCGGCTCCGGCCGCAGCGAGACCGCGCGGGCGATCGTCGGCGCGTTCCCGCTGGACGGCGGCAGCGTCCTCCTGGCCGGGAAACCGTTGCGCAGGGGGAAAATCAAGGCCGCCATGCGGGCCGGGATCGCGCTGCTGGCCGAGGACCGCAAGACCGACGGGATCATCCCGAACCTGTCCGTGCGCGAGAACATCGTGCTCGCCGCGCTGCCGACGCTTTCGCCGTTCGGCCTGGTCAGCAAGGCCAAGCAGGACAAGATCGTGAAGATCTTCATGGAGCGCCTGCGGATCAAGGCCGCGAGTCCCGAACAGAAGGTCTCCGAGCTGTCGGGCGGCAACCAGCAGAAGGTGCTGCTCGCCCGGTGGCTGGCCACCGGGCCGAAGATCCTGCTGCTCGACGAGCCGACCCGCGGCATCGACGTCGGCGCCAAGGCCGAGGTCCAGGCCCTGATCGACGAACTCGCGCAGGAAGGGCTCGGCGTGCTGCTCATCTCGTCCGAGCTGGAAGAGTTGATCGACGGCTCCGACCGCGTGGTCGTCCTCCGTGACGGCTCGGTCGTCGGCGAGCTCACTAGGAGCGGCGTTGACCGGATCACCGAGGAAAACGTACTGACCGCGATCGCAGCGGAGGGTGACAACGATGTCTAGCGCCACCCTGACCAGAACACCGGACCGCGCGAAAGTCACGGCGTGGCTGCAGAACTACGGTGTCTACCTGGCCGTCGTCGTGCTGCTGCTGTTCAACGTCGTGTTCACCGAGAACTTCCTGTCCGCGGTCAACTTCCGCACCCAGCTGGTGCAGGCGGCGCCGGTCTGCGTCGTCGCGCTCGGCATGGCGCTGGTGATCGGCACCGAGGGCATCGACCTGTCGGTCGGCTCGGTGATGTCGATCGCCGCCGCGCTCATCCCGCTCTACCTGGGCGCGGGCCCGCTGACGGCGATCATCGTCGCGGTCATCGCGGGCGTCGTGTCGGGCTTGTTCAGCGGATACCTGGTGGCCTACCTGGGCATCCAGCCGATCATCGCGACCCTGGCCTTGCTGGTCGGCGGGCGCGGGCTCGCGCTGGTGATCGCGCACGGCCAGCTCGTCCAGCTGCACAACCAGGACTTCCTGGAGCTGGGCACCGGCGACCTCCTGGGCGTGCCGATCATGGTCATCATCGCGGGCGTGCTCGCGGTGCTCGCCGGGCTGGTCGTCCAGCGCACGACGTTCGGGCGGCACCTGGTCGCGGTCGGCGGCAACCGCGCCGCCAGCACTCTGGCCGGGCTGCCGGTGAAGCGCGTGCTCATCAGCGTCTACGTCATCTCCGGGGCGCTGGCCGCGGTGGCCGGCGTGCTGGCGACGTCGCGGCTGGCCGCCAGCGACCCGAGCGACGTCGGCCTGCTCATGGAGCTGTCGGCGATCACCGCGGTCGTCGTCGGCGGCACCCCGCTGACCGGCGGCCGGGTCCGCGTGCTCGGCACCGTGTTCGGCGCCCTGCTCATGCAGCTCGTCCAGGCGACCCTGATCAAGCACAACCTGCCGGACTCCACCGCGCAGATGGTCCAGGCGGCCATCATCGTCGTCGCGGTCTACGTCGCGCGCGAGCGGAGCAGCCGATGACCGCCACCACCACCCAGCCGAACGCGTCGGGCGCCGCGTTCGCCGGCGTCCTGCAGCGTCAGGGCGCGGCCGTCGTGCTCGTGCTCGGTGTCGCTGCCGCCTGGTTCGCGTTCCCGCACTTCGGCACCGCGGACAACCTGCGCAGCCTGGTGCTGCAAGGCTCGTTCCTCGCGGTGATCGCGCTGGGCATGACGTTCGTGATCATCTCCGGCGGCATCGACCTGTCGGTCGGTTCGAACTACGCGCTCGGCGGCGTCCTCGCCGCGTACGGCGCGCAGTACGGGCTGGTCGTCGCGATCCTCCTGCCGCTGGCGGTGTGTTCGCTGATCGGGCTGGTCAACGGCCTGCTCATCGCCCGCACCGGAATGGCGCCGTTCATCGTCACCCTGGCGTCGCTGCTGTTCGCCCGAGGACTCTTGCTGGCCCTGACGTCCGAAGGCTCGACGACGTACAAGGTGGAACCCGGCTCGGCCTTCCTCTGGCTCGGGCAGGGCACCATCTTCGGCATCGGCGTCCCGGTGTACCTGACGCTGGTGCTGTTCGCGCTCGGCGGGCTGCTGCTGCGCCGCACCCGGTTCGGCCAGTCGGTGTTCGCCATCGGCGGCGCCGAGCAGTCCGCGCTGCTCATGGGCCTTCCGGTGGCGCGCACCAAGATCAGCCTCTACACGCTCAGCGGCGCGCTGGCCGGGTTCGCCGGCGTCCTCACCGCCGCGTACCTGCAGTCCGGCGTCACGGTGATCGGCGTCGGCACCGAACTGGACGCGATCTCGGTCGTCGTCATCGGCGGCACGCTGCTCACCGGCGGCGCCGGGACGATCGTCGGCACCCTCGTCGGCGTGCTGCTGCGCACGCTGATCCAGAACGTCATCAACCAGATCGGCACCCTCGATTCCAACTACCAGACGGTGGTGAGCGGGGCCTTCCTGCTCGTCGTCGTGGTGATCCAGCGCCTGCTGGCGCGCTCCCGTACCCGCTGAACCCTGTCCCCTACCCGGAGGTTCAACGATGTTCCGCCCTGCCCGAAAAACCCGGAGATGGCTGACCGCCGCCGCGGCGTTCGCCGTCGCGGTCGCCGGCCTCGGCACCGCGCCGGCGGCGAGTGCCGCCGATGCTCCCCAGTGGCAACGGCTGACGCCGCCGCTGTCGACGCCCTGGACCAAGGACGTCTCCCCCACCAACGCCCTGCCCGACTACCCGCGGCCGCAGCTGACCCGCGACCAGTGGCAGAACCTCAACGGCGTCTGGGAGTTCGCCAAGGCGACCCCCGGTGAGGCGGCGCCGATCGGCAAGACGCTCGGCGAGCGCATCCTCGTGCCGTACCCGGTCGAGTCCGCGCTATCCGGGATCATGCGCCACGAGACGAACATGTGGTACCGCCGCACGTTCGAGGTCCCGAAGAACTGGCAGATCGGCAAGGGACAGCGGCTGCAGCTGCACTTCCAGGCCGTCGACTACGACGCCACGATCATCGTCAACGGCAAGACCGTGACGCGGCACACCGGCGGCTACGACGCGTTCTCCGTCGACGTCACCGACGCCCTGACCACGGCGAAGACCCAGGAGCTCGTCGTCGGCGTCGCCGACCCGAACGACCAGGGCGGGCAGCCGCTCGGCAAGCAGCGCCAGCCCGGCGACGGCATCTTCTACACGCCGACGTCCGGCATCTGGCAGACCGTGTGGATGGAGCCGGTGGCGACCGCGCACATCGACCGGCTCGACCTCACGCCCGACGCCGCGAGCGGGTCGGTCACGGTGAACGCCGTGGTCGGCGGCCCGGTGAAGCAGCGCGTCGAGGCGATCGCCTACGACCACGGCCGCCCGGTCGGCCGCGTCACCGGTGAGGCGAACAAGCCGTTGCAGCTCAAGGTGGACAAGCCGCACCTGTGGTCGCCGGACGACCCGTTCCTCTACGACCTGCGGGTCCGGCTGTCCACAGGGGACGAAGTGGGCTCCTACTTCGGCATCCGGTCGATCAGCGTCGGCAAGACCGCCGACGGCAAGGAGCGGATGCTGCTCAACGGCAAGTTCGTCATGCAGGTCGGCCCGCTCGACCAGGGCTTCTGGCCGGACGGCATCTACACCGCGCCGACCGACGCGGCGCTGAAGTTCGACCTGCAGCAGGAGAAGGCGCTCGGCTTCAACATGGTGCGCAAGCACATCAAGGTCGAGCCGGACCGCTGGTACTACTACGCCGACAAGCTGGGCCTCATGGTGTGGCAGGACATGCCGGCGATGAAGGACGACATCGAGCCGTCGGCCGCGTCGCGCGTCAACTTCGAGTCCGAGATGCACCGGATGATCGACCAGCACCGCAGCTTCCCGTCGATCGTCACGTGGGTGCCGTTCAACGAGGGCTGGGGCGACTACGAGGTCGGCCGCATCGCCGACGAGGTCAAGTCCTGGGACCCGTCCCGGCTGGTGAACGCCGAATCCGGGGTCAACTGCTGCCGGTCCGAACCGGACAGCGGCAAGGGTGACATCTACGACGACCACACCTACACCGGGCCGGGCACGCCGATGCAGACCGGCACGCGCGCGGCGGTCGACGGCGAGTACGGCGGCCTCGGCCTCAAGGTCGACGGCCACCAGTTCGACCCGGCGGGCAGCTTCGCCTACGAGATGGAGCCCGACAGCGCGACGCTGACCCGGCGCTACGGCGAACTCCAGCAGCGCCTGCTGCTGGTCGCGCAGCGGTGCGGCGTCTCGGCCGGCGTCTACACGCAGACCACCGACGTCGAGAAGGAGGTCAACGGCTTCTTCACCTACGACCGGCAGGTGAAGAAGATGGACTTCGCGGCGGTCCGCGCGGCGAACCTCGCGGTGATCAAGGGCGCCACCGGCGCTCCCGTCTCCGGACCTTCGGTGCCCGCGGGCACCCCGGGCATCGACGGCATCGCGGCCTACCCCTTCGACGAGAACGCGGGCACGGTGGCGAAGGACGTCGTCGGCAGCCACGACGCGACGCTCGTCGGCGGCGCGTCCTGGACCGAGGGCAAGAGCGGCTCGGCGCTGGCGGTGAACGGGTCGGGCCAGTACGCCGACACGGGCGCCGCGCTGGTGAACACCGAAGGCAGCTACAGCGCGGCGGCGTGGGTGAAGTTCAACGCCGTCGGCGACGGCTTCCAGACCGTGGTGAGCCAGGACGGCGACAGCAACAGCGCGTTCTTCCTGCAGTACTCGGGCGCGGACCACCGGCTGGCGATGAGCTTCGTGGGCACGCGGGCCCTGGCGCCCACGGCCCCGGAGCCGAACCGCTGGTACCACGTCGTCGGCGTTCGCGACGCGGCTTCGGGCACGTTGAAGCTCTACGTGGACGGCCAGCTGGCGGCCACGAAGAGCGTCTGCCTCGGCGACGCGTCGACGGGCCACACGGTGATCGGCCGCGGCAAGTACGGCGGCAACCCGGTCGACTTCCTCAACGGAGCCGTCGACCAGGTCCACGTCTACGACCGGGCCCTGTCCGACGCGGACGTGAGCGCGTTGTACGCCAGCGGCAAGTAGGCAACCGGAAGCACTCCTGGCGCGTGTAGGCCCGGGGACCGCGATCGCGGTCCCCGGGTTTCGCGTTTTTCAGGGGGTGAGCCTCTTGGGCTCTCGAAGATCGTTCCTGCCCGCGAGATCCGGCGTTCTCGCCGTCGGACGCCGCCGGGAGCTACTCGCCGACAGGCGACTACCCCGGCAGTGCACGTTCGCCTGGTCTCCGCACACGGTTGTCCTGGAGCACGCTCCAGCCACTACCGTCGTCGACATGACCGAAGATCGCTTCGAACGCGGCCGCAAGGCACTGACCGACCTCAACGGCGAAGAGACCGCCCAGCGGGTGCTCGACAGCCTGGCCGACATCTCGCCGAAGCTGGCCGACAGCCTCGTCTCGTGGGGCTTCGGCGAGATCTACACGCGGCCGCGGCTGGTGCCGCGGGACCGCCAGCTCGTCACGCTCGGCATGCTCACCGCGCTCGGCGGGTGCGAGCCGCAGCTGGAGGTGCACGTCAACGCGTCGCTCAACGCCGGGCTGACGCCCGAAGAGATCGTCGAGGCGCTGCTGCAGTCGGCCGCCTACTGCGGGTTCCCGCGGGCGCTGAACGCGACCGCCGTGGCGAAGAAGGTCTTCGGGGAACGAGGTCTGCTGCCGGTGGCCGACGCGTGAGGGTCGTCCTCTTCGGCGCGACCGGGATGGTCGGACAGGGCGTGCTGCGGGAGTGCCTGCTGGACGACCGGGTCGAGGCGGTGCTGGCGGTCGGCCGCTCGCCGCTCGGCACCGAGCACCCGAAGCTGACCGAGCTGGTGCGCGAGGACCTCTTCGCCCTCGAGCCGATCACCGGGTACGACACGTGCTTCTACTGCCTCGGCGTGTCGTCGGTGGGCGTGGCGCCCGGGGACTACGAGCGGATCACCTACCAGCTCACGCTCTCGGTGGCCGGCAAGCTGCCCGCGGACACGACTTTCGTGTACGTCTCGGGTGCGGGCACCGACAGCAGCGAACGCGGCCGCGTTCGCTGGGCGCGCGTCAAGGGGGCCACGGAGAACGCGCTGGCGAAGCTGCCGCTGCGGACGTTCACCTTCCGCCCCGGCTACATCCAGCCGCTGCACGGGATCACGTCGAAGACCCCGCTGTACCGCACGCTCTACCGCGTCGTGATGCCGTTTTACCCGGTGCTGCGGCGGTTCCTGCCGCAGGTGGTGACGACCACCGAGGAGATCGGCTCGGCGATGCTGGCGGTCGCGGAAAGCGGCTACGAGCGCACGATCCTGGAGAACGCCGACATCGTCACCGCCGCCGCGCGACGAGACCGGCCAGCAGGTTCGTGAGCCCTTCGGCCAGCCCGGCCGCGAACGACGGCACCCCGCCCAGCTCGGCCGCGGCCGCCGCGACGGCGTCGGTCGGGTTGGCGTAGGGCCACGCCCCCGAGACGACGATCACCACCCCGAAGGCGAACTGGCGGGCGCCGTCGGCCGACAGCTCCGGCACCCGCGACCGGACCAGCTCGCCGAGCCGCTGGGTATTGGCTAACGACCGCTTCTTGAAGTCGCGGGCGAACTCCGGCGAGATGTTGCGTTCCAGCACCGGCCCCATCGCGCTGACCAGCTCGCACAGCGACGGCCGCTCGGCGAGCGTCGCGGCGATCATCCCCGCGACACGCTCTTCGCGTGCGAAGCGGGGCTCTGCCGGGGCCGCCTCACCGAGCGCGAGGGCGTCCAGCCACGCCGACCACTCGGCGTCGAGGACTTCGAGGAAGACCGCCTCGCGGCTGTCGAAGTAGCGGAGCACATTGGACTTCGCCAGCCCGACGCGGCAGGCCAGCTCCCGCAGGCTGATGTCGGCGACCGGCCGCTCGGCCAGGAGTTCCTTCGCGGCGGCGAGGATCGCGGTGCGGCGCGCCTCGATCTGCTCGGGCCGCCGGGCACGCTGGAATCCGGCGCTCATGCCGCCGACAGTATCCCCTCAGCTGCGGCTGGCGGCTTCGTGCCGGGTCTTCACCCGCCGGTAGCTCCAGATCAGCAGCGCGAACAGGATCGCCGACGACAGGATCAGGCTCGACCCGGTGCTCCAGCCGGCGAACGGCAGCGACTTCACCGTGCCCCAGACGATCCCCGCGGCCAGCAGCGCCAGCCCGGCCAGCACCGAGCCGGCGATCCGCAGCGGCGACGAAACGCTCTCCTCGGCCGCCTTCATCGCGCGGTCGCGCACCGGGTCGACGTACCGCTCGAGCGCCGGGAACTCCGACGCGAGCAGCAGCAGCCCGGCGAGCACGAGCAGCAGCCCGGGGCCGGGCAGCACGAGCAGCAGCACCCCGACCACGAGCAGCACGGCACCCGCCACCGTGATCAGGATCCGCTTCGCCTGCTTGCCGATGCCCACTGGGCGTCTCCCCTCGTTTCGTCCGATTCTTCCTGATCGCCGCCTCGCCTGCCACTCACCAGCACAGCTGCCGGTCTTGACAGCGGACTTATAGTCAACGCATCGGTTGATAAAGAGATTGGTTGATAAAGATGTCGGTTGACGAGGACGCGCTGGACCGGGCGTTCACCGCCCTCGGCGACCCGGTGCGCCGGGCGCTGGTCGCGCGGCTGTCCCGCGGCGAAGCGACGGTCAACGAGCTGGCCGAGCCGTTCGCGATCACGAAGCAGGCGGTCTCCCGGCACATCCAGGTGCTCGAGCAGGCCGGGCTGATCACGCGCAGCCGCGACGGCCAACGTCGGCCGTGCCACCTCGTGCCGTCCGCCCTCGAAGCCCTCACCGGCTGGATCGACACGTACCGGCTGGCCACCGAACGCAGCTACCGGCGGCTCGACGCCGTCCTGGACGCCCTGGAGGAAACGCCATGAGCACCACGATCACCGCCCGGCCCGGAACTCCCTTCGTCGAGGTCACCCGCGAGTTCGCGGCCCCGCCGTCGGCGGTCTTCCGCGCGCACACCGACCCGGAGCTGATCGTGCGCTGGCTGGGCCCGCACGGCATGGAGATGGAGCTCCTCGAGTTCGACGCGCGGTCAGGAGGCGCGTACGAGTACATCCACCGCGACGAACGCGGCGAGCACCGCTTCCGCGGCGTCTACCACACGGTGAGCCCCGACCGGATCATCCAGACGTTCGAGTTCCTCGGTGCCCCCGGCGAAGTCAGCCTCGACTCCCTGACCCTGACCGACCTCGGCGGCCGCACGCGCGTGGTGACCCGCTCGGTGTTCCCGTCGACCGAGGCCCGCGACGCGGCACTGGAGAGCGGGATGAGCCGCGGGATCGCGGAGTCGTTCGAGCGCCTCGACAAGGTACTGGCGGACTGAAATGGCCGGCGTCGTCGCGAGCTTCTGCATGTCACTGGACGGGTTCGTCGCGCGGCCCGACGATTCGGTCGGCCCCCTGTTCGACTGGTACACGGCGGGCGACGTCGAGGTGCCGATGGTCGGCTACCCGATCACGTTCCGGGTCGCCCCGGCCAGCGCGGACTACTTGCGTTCGTTCCTGGACTCGGTCCGCCACAGCGCGCTCGTCTGCGGCCGCCGGGTGTTCGACCACACCCACGGCTGGGGCGGCAATCCACCCGGCGGGGGCGCCGCTTTCGTTGTCACGCACCGGCCTCCGCCATCGGACTGGCCCGCTTCCCACTTGGCGCCGTTCACGTTCGTCTCTTCCGTCGCTTCCGCCGTGGAGCAGGCCAGGGCGGCTGGGGATGGCTCCGTGGGTGTCTCCGGGCCGGACATCGCTCAGCAGTGCCTGAATCTTGGCCTTCTCGACGAGGTTCGGATCGATCTTGTGCCGGTTCTTCTCGGCTCTGGTGTTCGGTACTTCTCTTCCGGTGAGACCTCTGGTGCGTCGCTGGAGCAGGTTGAAGTTGTTGTCGGCTCTGGTGTCACGCACTTGCGTTATCGGGTTCGCTACCGACGGTCTTGAAGATCCGGCTTCGCCGTTGATCACCTGTTTGGTAACTGTTCAGGCCGTTTCCGGGCTGTGAGCGGCCATCCCGCCGGCGGCAAGCGCCCCAAGACCTACTCCCCCGCACCAGCCAACAGCTGCTCGAAGGGAACGAACTCGGGCTCCCCACCACCAACAGCCCGGCCATCGGCAGCCGAAGCCAACTCCGCTCCGGCCTTCTCGATCCGCCGCTGCAACGCCCCCTCGCCCCAATCCGACGAAGCCGCGAAGACCCCGGTGGCGACCGGATCCGCCTTCAGGTACCCGAACAACGGGCGCAGCTGGTAGTCCAGCACCAGGGAATGGCGCTCGGTGCCGCCCGTCGCTCCCAGCAGCACCGGCTTGCCCACCAGCGAATCCGCGTCCAAGACGTCGAAGAACGACTTGAACAGCCCGCTGTACCCGGCCGTGAACACCGGGGTCACCACGATCACCGCGTCGGCGTCCACGACCGTGGCGATCGCCGAACTCAGGGCCGGGCTGGGGAAGCCGGTCAGCAGGTTCTTCGTCACGTCCAGGGCGATGTCCCGCAGCTCCACCACCGAAACCGACACCGGCGACGACGAAGCCGCGACCGTGGCCGTGGCCAGCCGGTCCGCCAGCAGCCGGCTCGACGACGGGACCGACAGCCCCGCCGTCACCACCGCGAGCTTCATGCCGACACCGAATCCGACACGGAATCCGACACCGAAGCCAAAGCCGAAGCAGCCAGCGAAGCATGCGTCGGAGCGTCCGGAACGTGCGCCGGACGCAGCGAGTCCAGCTCCTTGCGCAGCACCGGGACCACTTCCTCACCGAGGAGGTCGAGCTGCTCCAGCACCGTCTTCAGCGGCAGGCCCGCGTGGTCCATCAGGAACAGCTGGCGCTGGTAGTCGCCGAAGTGCTCGCGGAACGTCAGCGTCTTGTCGATGACCTCCTGCGGGCTCCCGACCGTCAGCGGCGTCTGCTCGGTGAACTCCTCCAGCGTCGGGCCGTGGCCGTACACCGGTGCGTTGTCGAAGTACGGGCGGAACTCGGTCCACGCGTCCTGGGACTTCGGACGGATGAACGCCTGCCCGCCGAGGCCGACGATCGCCTGGTCCGCGGCGCCGTGGCCGTAGTGCTCGAAGCGCTGACGGTAGAACGCGATCAGCTGCTGGAAGTGCGAGGTCGGCCAGAAGATGTGGTTGGCGAAGAACCCGTCACCGTAGAACGCCGCCTGCTCGGCGATCTCCGGGCTGCGGATCGACCCGTGCCACACGAACGGCGGGACGCCGTCCAGCGGGCGCGGCGTGGCCGTGAAGCCCTGCAGCGGCGTGCGGAACTTGCCTTCCCAGTCGACGACGTCCTCGCGCCACAGCCGGCGCAGCAGCGCGTACTTCTCGACCGCCAGCGGGATGCCCTGGCGGATGTCCTCGCCGAACCACGGGTAGACCGGGCCGGTGTTGCCGCGGCCCATCATGAGGTCGACGCGGCCGTCGGCCAGGTGCTGCAGCATCGCGAAGTCTTCGGCGATCTTCACCGGGTCGTTCGTGGTGATGAGCGTCGTAGACGTCGACAGGATGATCTTGGACGTCTGCGCCGCGATGTGCCCTAGCATCGTCGTGGGCGACGACGGCACGAACGGCGGGTTGTGGTGCTCGCCGGTCGCGAAGACGTCGAGGCCGACCTCCTCCGCCTTGAGCGCGATGCGGACCATCGCCTTGATCCGCTCGTGCTCCGTCGGCGTGGTGCCGGTGGTGGGATCGGTCGTGACGTCACCCACCGTGAAGATTCCGAACTGCATGACCTGCTCCCTTCGCGACCCTCATCTTACATGCGCGTTCAACTACTTCCAAGCAAGAGATATTCCGGCCGACAATGCCGTAGGGGGCACCAAGTAAGGTCAGGGACATGGACGCGGAGCTCGGTCGGCTGGGTCTGGCAGAACGTTCGGTACGCCTTCTCACGGGCCGCGACATCTGGGGGTCGATCACCCCGCTGCTCGCGCCCCGCCGGAACCTGGTGGCCGCCTTCGGCCACGTGGGGCCCGGCGCGGCCGCGCTGCTGCCGCTGGAACCCGGCGACACGGTGATCACGGACGCGAGCCTGGACACGGTGCTGTCCGGCGCGACGAGCCCGCACGCCCTGCTGCACTGGGTGAAGGCGGGCGTGATCGTGCACTCGCTGCGCGGGCTGAACGCGAAACTGGTGATCGCCGAGGACGACCCGTCGTTCGTGGTGGTCGGCTCGGCCGACGTCACCGCCGCCGGTCCGCGGCAGCTGTTCGAGGCGGTGACGGTCTCCCACGAGAAGCACACCGTCGAGGAGGCCCAGGAGGCCTGGCTCGAGTGGTGCGACCTCGCGGGCCCCGCGCTGACGGCGGGCGACCTGGAACCGCTCCTGGAGCAGTACGGCGCCGGGAAGCTGGTCACCTCGCCGCGCCCCGCCACCCCGCCCCGCGCCGCGGCACCCGCCCGGCCCGTCGTGACGAGCCGCCCGGCGACGCCGGTCCGGCCCGCCGCCCCGACGCCGCCCCCCTCCCCCGTCCGCCCGGCTCCCACCCCGCCGCCGTCCCCGGTCCGGCCCGCGGCGCCCGCCGCCGAGGTGGCGCCGGCCCCGGAACCGGTTGCGGCACCGGCCGTCGCGAACGAGCCGGAACCGGCCGACACGCCGGACGCCGTCGAAGTTTCGGAAACTCGAGAAAGCCCCGAGACTTCCGAGATCCAGACCGACGTTCCCCGGCCCGCCTGGCCGCGCCCGGCCGAGCTGTACCTCGTCAGCCTCGTCGAAGGCGGCGAGCCGTCGGCCGAGGCCGAGTACCGGCTCGAAGAGCTGACGCGCGAGTACGCCCACCCCGGCGAGAACGGCGAACAACCGTTCCGCGTCGAGCTGTTCTGGGCCGACGACGGCCAGGGCCAGGACCCGCCGCGCACGCTCCGCGCCGGCGTGCACGTCATCCGCGTGTACAGCCAGAAGCAGGGCCGGGCGCTGGTCGGGTCGCGGATCGAGGCCCCCGGTCTGGTGCTGCAGGCCTACGCCGACGAGTTCGCCTACCCGCGCCGCACGTACTGCTACATCCTGACCCGGGAGACGGCCTCGCGGCCGGCGTTCGGCGACCTCCGCAAGGGCCTCGCCGCGATCGGCGAGAAGCCGAACTTCCGGAACAGCTTCCAAGTCCCGCGCAAGATCGAAGCCCTGCTGGGCCTGTGGCCCGACCTGGGCTACGACCCCCGTTAGGGGGCGGCGCACGCCACTGGAGGGGCGGAGGGCGCGGAAACTGTCGGGGTGGGCGGATATCCTGCAGTACGGTGCAGGCCGAGTCCGCACCACCACCAGCACTTTTCGCGAGCCACGATCCGGGAGAACGACCCTGTGACTGCCGAGACCTTGTACGGGGCCGACGACCTCACCCACCTCGAGGGTCTCGAAGCCGTCCGCAAACGCCCCGGGATGTACATCGGCTCCACCGACAGCCGGGGCATCAACCACCTCTTCTCCGAGGTGGTGGACAACTCGACGGACGAGGGTGTCGCCGGCCACGCGACGAAGATCGTCGTCACGCTGCACGCCGACGGCAGCGTCCAGGTGGACGACGACGGCCGCGGCATCCCCACCGGCACCCACGCCAAGTCCGGTTTGTCCGGCGTCGAGCTGGTGCTGACGCGGCTGCACGCCGGCGGCAAGTTCGGCGGCTCCGGCTACAAGACCTCCGGCGGCCTGCACGGCGTCGGCGCTTCGGCGGTCAACGCGCTGTCGCACCGCTTCGACGTCACGGTCAAGCAGGACGGCAAGGTCCACCAGATGTCGTTCAAGCACGGCATCCCCGGCACGTTCGACGCGCCCGGCCCGAAGGCGAAGTTCACCCGCCGGTCCGGGCTGAACCTCGTCGGCAAGATGAAGCGCGGCGAACGCAGCGGCACGTCGATCCGCTACTGGTACGACGCGCGGTACTTCGAGTCCGGCGCGGCGCTGGACGTCGACGGCGTGCGGGCGAAGCTGCGCAACACCGCGTTCCTCGTCCCGGGCGTCACGTACGTGCTGCGCACGGCCATCGAAGACACCATCAACGAAGAGACCTTCCACTTCCCGCACGGCCTCGTCGACATGGTCGACTTCCTGACGCCGTCGGGCGAAAAGCCGGTCTGCGGCACGCTGCTGATCACCGGCGAGGGCACGTACAAGGAGAATGCGGCCGACGCGGCGGGCGTCATGCAGTCCAATGTGGAGCGGCACGCCGAGGTCGAGGTCGCGCTGCGCTGGGGCACCGGCTACGAGCGCACGGTCGAATGCTTCACCAACACGATCCGCAACGTCCACGGCGGCACGCACCGCCGCGGCTTCGACCGCGCGATGGCGAAGGCGTTGCAGGACGCGATCTCCAAGACCCGCGGGCTGCTCAAGCCCAAGGAGGACATGCCGACGATCGAGGACGTCCTCGAGGGCATGACCGCGGTCGTGCACGTCCGGCTGCCGGAGCCGCAGTTCACGTCGCAGACGAAGGACGAGCTGTCCACGGCCGGCATCACCCGCGTCATCCAGGGCATCGTCGACAAGCACGTCAAGGCCTGGACCGAGGACCGCAAGACGAAGTCCGAGGCCAAGGTCGTGCTGCAGAAGGTGGTCGACGCCTCCCGCGTCCGGCTCACCCAGAAGCAGCAGAAGGACGCGGCCCGGCGCAAGACCGCCCTCGAAGGCGCGGCGATGCCGCCGAAGCTGGTCGACTGCCGCACCACCGGCGTCTCCCGCAGCGAGCTGTTCCTGGTCGAGGGTGACAGCGCGCTGGGGTCGGCCCGCATGGCGCGCGTGTCCGAGTACCAGGCGCTGCTGCCGCTGCGGGGCAAGATCCTGAACGTGCAGAAGGCGTCGCTCGGCGACACGCTGAAGAACGCCGAGATCGCGTCGATCGTGCAGGTCCTCGGCGCGGGCACCGGCCGCACGTTCGACCTGACGACGATGCGCTACGGCCGCGTCATCCTGATGGCGGACGCGGACGTCGACGGCTCGCACATCCGGACCCTGCTGATCACGCTGTTCGCGAAGTACATGCGCCCGGTGATCGAGGACGGCCGGCTGTACGCGGCGATGCCGCCGCTGCACAAGCTCGTCACGAAGGGCCGCAACCCGGAGACGCACTTCACGTACACGCAGCAGGAGATGGAAACCAAGTACGCGGAGCTGGAGCGGGCGGGCAAGAGCATCGTCACGCCGGTGCCGCGGTTCAAGGGCCTCGGCGAGATGGACGCCGACGAGCTGTGGGAGACCACGATGAACCCGGCCACCCGCTCGGTCCGCCGGATCACCATGGACGACGCCGAGGCCGCCGAGGGCGCGCTGGAACTGCTGATGGGCGAGAAGGTCGAGCCCCGGCGGAACTGGCTGGTCGCCTCTTCGGACCGGATCGACCGCGACGCCATCGACGCTTAAATTCCGTAGCTACCAAGGAGTTCTGCCGTGGCACGCCGCAAGGGCACCACCACCAAGGTCGATCCCAGCGCGTTCGACCGCGCCGGCGCGAACGTCTTCGACAACTCGCTGAAGACCGAGATCGAGGACTCGTACCTGGAGTACGCGTATTCGGTCATCCACTCGCGCGCCCTGCCGGACGCGCGGGACGGGCTGAAGCCGGTGCACCGCCGGATCCTCTACTCGATGAACGAGAACGGCTACCGCCCGACGCACGCGTACGTGAAGTCGTCGCGCGTGGTCGGCGACGTGATGGGCAAGTACCACCCGCACGGTGACGTCGCGATCTACGACGCGATGGTGCGGCTGGCGCAGGACTTCTCGCTGAACGTCCCGCTGATCGACGGCCACGGCAACTTCGGCTCGCCCGACGACGGCCCGGCCGCGTCGCGGTACACCGAAGCCCGCATGTCGCCCGAGGCGATGCAGCTGGTCGGCGAGCTGGGCGAAGACACGGTCGACTTCCGGCCGAACTACGACGGTTCGCTCGAGGAGCCGTCCGTGCTGCCCGCGGCGTTCCCGAACCTGCTGGTCAACGGCACGTCCGGGATCGCGGTCGGGATGGCGACCAACATGATCCCGCACAACCTCGGCGAGGTCGTCGCGGCGGCGCGGTGGCTGATCACGCACCCGACCGCGACGCTCGACAAGCTGATGGAGTTCGTGCCCGGCCCCGACCTGCCCACCGGCGGCAGCCTGCTGGGCCTGGACGAGGTCCGCCGCGCGTACGAGACCGGTCGCGGCGTGGTCCGGATGCGCGCGAACTGCGAGACCGGGCCCCTCGAAGGCAGCCGCGGGCGGCAGGCCATCACCGTCACCGAACTGCCGTACGGCGTCGGCCCGGAGAAGGTGATCGAGAAGATCACCGACGAGGTCAACAAGTCCAAGCGGCTCACCGGCATCGCCGACGTCAAGGACCTCACCGACCGCGAGAACGGCACGCGGCTGGTCATCGAGTGCAAGGTCGGCGTCAACCCGCAGGCCCTGCTCGCGGACCTCTACCGGCTCACGCCGCTGGAGCAGTCGTTCGGCATCAACAACCTGGTGCTCGTCGACGGCCAGCCGCAGACCCTGGGCTTGAAGGAACTCCTGGAGGTCTTCCTCCGGCACCGCTACGAGGTCGTCACGCGGCGCACGAAGTACCGGCGTCGCAAGCGCGAAGAGCGGCTGCACCTGGTCGACGGCCTGCTGATCGCGCTGCTGAACATCGACAAGGTGATCAAGCTCATCCGCGAAAGCGAGAACGCGCAGGCCGCCAAGGACGGCCTGATGACGCGCTTCAAGCTGTCGGAGATCCAGGCGACGTACATCCTCGACACCCCGCTGCGGCGCCTCACGAAGTACGACCGGCTCGAGCTGGAATCGGAGCAGGAGCGGCTGCGCGAGGAGATCGCGGAGCTGACCAAGATCCTCGACGACGAGTCCGTGCTGAAGAAGCTGGTCTCGGCGGAGCTGGCGAAGATCGCGAAGGACTTCCCGACCGAGCGCCGGACGTCCCTGATCGATGGTGACCTGAAGGAGGTCCTGGCCGCGTCGAAGCCGTCCGGGCCGCTGGAGGTCGAGGACGACCCGTGCCAGGTCATTTTGTCGGCGACCGGTCTGGTGGCGCGCACCGCGGCGGAGTCCGAGGAGTCGACGGAGACGCGCCGCCGCAACGGCCGCGTGAAGCACGACGCGGTGTCGGCGGTGGTGCACACGACCGCCCGCGGCCAGATCCTGCTGGTGACCAGCCGCGGCCGGGCGTTCAAGACGGACGTGCTGCCGTTGCCGGTGCTGCCGGAGCAGGCGGGCACGGTCTCGCTGCGCGGTGGCATGGCGGCGCGTGAGCTGGTACCGCTGGAGAAGGGCGAGACGGTCGTCGGGATCGCGCCGCTGGGTGAGCAGGCGGCGGGTTCGCCGGGCCTGGCGCTGGGCACGAAGGCCGGCGTGGTGAAGATCTGCTCGCCGGAATGGCCGGTCCGGTCGGACGAATTCGAAGTGATCTCGCTGAAGGACGGCGACGAGGTCGTCGGTGCGACCTGGCTGACGGACGGCTCGGAGACGCTGGCGTTCGTGTCGTCGGAGGCGTCGCTGCTGAAGTACGCGGCCTCGCTGGTCCGCCCCCAGGGCCTGAAGGGCGGCGGCATGGCGGGCATCAACGTGGGCGCGGGTTCGGTGGTCTTCTTCGGAGCGATCCGCACGGACGACGACGAGCACGGCGAGCCGATGGTGATCACGTCGACGGGCCAGAGCGTGAAGGTGACCCCGTTCAGCGAGTACCCGGCGAAGGGCCGCGCGACGGGCGGCGTCCGGGCACAGAGGTTCCTCAAGGGCGAAACGGCTCTCCGCGTCGCGTGGATCGGCCCGCGTCCGGCGGGCGCGGCCCGCAACGGAGACCCGGTGGAGCTGCCGGAGATCGACGTCCGCCGCGACGGCTCGGGCCACGCCCACCCCGGCCCGGACGTGGTGGGCCACCTCATCGAACGCGACTGACGGTCAGGGCGGCAGCGCCACGGTGGTCGTGCTCAGCCCAGCGGAGCCACCGGACCCGGGTAGCGAGCCGGGTCGAGGCAGCTGCCGAGGCCGTCGACGACCGAGCAGAAGCCCGGCGGGCGCACCGGCGTGTAGCCCGCCGGGACGCCGTGCCCCTCGATCAGCTGCCGGTACGCCGCGACGGCGTCGGTCGGCCGGCGCGTCAGCGTGGCGTCCGCGCGGGCGTCCACTGTGTACAGTCCGAACCGCGGCTGGTAGCTGCCCCACTCGTAGTTGTCCGTGAGGCTCCAGTAGTTGTAGCCGATGACGTTCATGCCGTCGGCCTTCGCGCGCTGCACCCAGTAGATGTGGTCACGCAGGTGGTCCGAACGCGTGTAGCCGTCGGGACGCGCGTTGCCGTTGTCCGTCGGCATCCCGTTCTCGACGACGTACAGCGGCAGGGCGGGGAACTTCCGCGCGTAGTAGCGAAGCGCGTAGTAGATCCCGTCCGGCTGCGGCGTCACCTTCCAGAATTCGCCGCTCGCCGCGTGGATCGCGCTGAGGTTGTCGAGGCTCGCGCCGTAGTAGTAGTCGAGGCCCACGAAGTCGAGCTTGTCGCGGACCTGGTCGAGGAACGACGCGTCGAGCACTCCCTGCGCGGCCGGGATGTACGCCGTGTTGCTGGACACGAGCGCACCCGGGTCCAGCTGGTGGATCAGGTCGTAGGCCGCGCGGTGCACCTTCACCTGCCGCGCCTGGGCCCACGGCAGCTTCCAACCGGCGAGTCCGCCGTTGGCCGTTTCGTTCTGCAGGTAGACGGTCGGCTCGTTGATCGTGATCCAGATCGCGCCGAGCCCCTTGTAGCGGTCCACGACGCGGCGGGCGTTCGCGAGCCAGGCGTCGACCGTGCGGTCGCTGTCCCAGCCGCCCTGGTCGGCGACCCAGCCCGGGTAGACCCAGTGGTCGAGGGTGATCATCGGCCGCATCCCGGCGTCGACGACGTGCCGCACGACGTCGTCGTAGTACGCCAGCTCGGTCTCGTCGAGCCGGCCGGGGCGCGGCTCGATCCGCGCCCACTCGACGCTGAAGCGGAAGACGTTCACGCCGAGCTGCTTCGCGCGGTCGATGTCCTCGGCGTAGTGGTGCCGGAAGTCGACGGACTCGAGGTAGGGCTCCTTGATGGACGACGTCTTCGCCTGCTCGTAGCGGCGCCAGTTGCTGTCGGGCGCGTAGCCCTCCGCCTGATAGCCCGAGGTCGCGACCCCCCAGAAGAACGCGGGCACGGGCACCGCCCCGGCGGGCGTCACTCCGGCCAGCATCGCCGTGACCAGCGTCAACACCGCAAAGATCGCTCGTTTTCCGCACACCACGGCAGCCTCCCGAGGCAACATGAAGAGTGTTCATGTTAGCCGAGGAGGCTGCCCGGCGCATCACCCGAAGGGCGGCTCTCCGGCCCGCTAGGCGACCTTGAACGACTGAGCGGCGCTGCCGTCACAGGTCGACTGGACCAGCTGGACACTGTCCGCTGTGGACGCTCCCGGCACGGTCAGGCACTTGCCGGTGTGGCGGACGACGAAGTGGTAGTACCCACCGCCCTCCGACACCGGCTGCCACTGCTGGTTGTTCCCGCCGCTGTAGGACCACAGCTGCAGGCCGGCGTTGTCGGCCGTGGAAACCCCGGTCACGTCGATGACCTCGGCCGGGTTGGTCCGGTTGTTGATCCGGTCGTACCCGCCGCTGGTCGGGGCGAACTGGAACTGCTGCGCCGCGGTGCCGTTGCAGCTGTACTGCTGGATCACGGTGCCGTTGGCGCTGCCCGCGGCCCGCGCGTCGACGCACTTGCCGTTCGCCTTGTTCGACACCGCGTACCAGGCCGACGGGTCGATCGTGCCGGGGTCGGTCGGCGTGGTGGAGCCGCCGCCGAGCCACTTGAGGCCGTCGAGCACGAACCGGTTCTGGTCGGCACTCT
Source organism: Amycolatopsis sp. NBC_01488 (assembly GCF_036227105.1). NCBI lineage: Bacteria > Bacillati > Actinomycetota > Actinomycetes > Pseudonocardiales > Pseudonocardiaceae > Amycolatopsis > Amycolatopsis sp. NBC_01488. Next base: position 1,042,295 of record NZ_CP109434.1, read on the forward strand.
CGAACGTCGACGACAGCGCGGTGTTCGTGTCGTAGTTCATCGCGTTGTGGCCGAAGTTCGCGTAGAGCATCTTGTAGTTCTTGTTGGTCCACGCGATCGGGTAGTAGCCGCTGTACCAGGTCTGGTTCGGGTCGGTGCCGATCGGGAAGGTGGACTGGTCCATCGACGCCAGGATGGTGATGTTGCCGTTCTGGCGCAGGTCGTTCTGCCAGGCGTACCACTCGGACGTCGAGGACCGGATGGTCGCCGGCAGGTTCACCGTCGACGGGTGGGTGCGGTTCTCGATCTTCAGCGTCTCCGGCGTCGGGCCCCACGAGTTCGAGGTGAACCGGCCGGTGCCGAGGAAGTCGTTGTGGAACCAGTTGGCGTACGACGGCGTCGAGCTGTCGTTGTAGGCCGTGACGTGGAAGCCGAAGAACCCGCCGCCGGCCTGCATGTAGCTCTGGAAGCCCTGGAACTGCGCGGCCGACTGCGGCTGGTCGTCGAAGAACATGACGACGTCGGCGGTGGCCTTGGTGATGCTCGTGAGCCGGTTCCAGTCGGTCGTCGAGGAGTAGGTGTAGCCGTTGGCCGACGCCTGCTGGGCGAACCAGACGTTGGCCTCCTTTTCGAAACTGATGTGCGCGGCGTCGTAGGTGCCGCTGTAGAACGCGAGCACCTTGAACGGCGTGGCGGCCTGCACCGCGGGGGCGCCCAGGCTCAAGCCCAGGCAGGCGGCGAAGAAGGCCAATATCCGGACCAGCGGGCGGCGGGATCTCGACATGCGTGTTCCTTCCGGTGGGGGCGGGGAAACGGTCACCAGTGGCGCGAGTAGTGCAGGCCGTAGCCGAAGGGGAAGAGCGCGGGCAGCTCGGCACCGACGTTGACCGGCTGCTGGTCGGCGCGGCCACGCATCGGCGAGAGACCGAAATTCACACCTTGAATTAAGACACAGCATTTGACGGTTGGTCCAGACCTCTGACCGAACTCGGTTGCCGCTGACCGGGATTGCGGATTCCGGTCAGCACCTGGCCTAATTCGCTCCTACGGTCTCCGCCATGACTCGCGAACACGACGACCTCCTCCAGCTGCTGGCCGAAGTGCGGAAGCGCTTGCTGATCCCGGTCCGGGACATTTCGGACGCCGACGCGGGCCGCCGGACGACGGTCAGCGAACTGACCCTGGGCGGTCTGATCCGCCACCTCGCGACGGGCGAGCGCCTGTGGCTGCAGGTGTTGCGCACCGCGGACGGCTCCCTGCCGGACGGCATGCTCGACACGACGCAGTACTCGATGAGCGAGACGCTGTCGCACTGGCTTTCGGCTTACGCCGCGGCTGCCGCTGCCACGGACGCGTACGTGCGGTCGCTGCCCTCGCTGGACGTCGAGGTCCAGCTGCCGACGACGCCGTGGTCACCGCCGGAGCCCCGGTTCTGGTCGGCACGGAGGATCGTCCTGCACCTGATCCACGAGACGGCCCAGCACGCGGGCCACGCGGACATCATCCGCGAATCCTTGGACGGCGCGAACTCCACGGCCCAGCTGAACTAACGATCCGAGCGCAGCGACGCCGGGTCGAAGGATTCCCAGTACGCGTCCTCGTCCTCGGCACTCGAAGGCGCCGGCGTCTCGCCGAGGCGTTCGGCCCGCAGCCGCTGGAACTCCTCGACCGTCATGCCCGGGTCGTCGTCCTCGGCGCGGGCGGGCGCGGGCATTCCGGTCAGCCGCTCGATCAGGACCGTCATGTCCTCGCCCAGCAGCAGAGCGACCTTGTTGTAGCCGTCCTGGGTCGCCTCGCGCATGGCCGCCTGGGCGATCTCCACCACCAGCGGCCCCAGGCGCTCACCCAGGTTCACCGCCGACGGCGCCAGCCACAGCCGCAGCAGCTTGCCGCGGCCGTCGACCGTCGCCTCCACCTGGCCGTCGAGGTCGTGGGCCGTGCCGGTGGCCGACGCCAGCAGCTCGTCCACGCGGGACATCGCCTCTTCGCGGGCCCGGGCCTGGGAAATCAGCTCACGCGTCGTGACCATCGGCGCTCACCTTCCGTACGAGTAGGTGTCGGCGTCCGGGTCGTCGTCCGGGATCGGCTGGTAGCCCAGGACTTCCAGCTGCGCCGCGGCCACCACCGGCGCCAGCGCGTGGTACATCTTGTCGCCCGCGCGGCGGGTCGCGCGCTGGGCCAGCTCGAGGATCTGGTCGGCGATCACCGCCGATCCGTGCCGCAGCGCCGACCGGTGGATCGACACGCTCGTCAGCAGTCCGCCCGGCGCGACCCGCACCTCGATCGTCTCATCGGACGAGCAAGCCTGGCCCACCACCGGGCCCGAGCGCTCGAAGCGCGCCGAAGCGTCGGACTCTGCCCGGGCCGCCGCCTCCGTGATCCGCGCGGAAGCCAGGTCCATGTCGAAGTCCGCCACTACTCACCCCGTCGGCCGGTAGCAGCCGATGAACGACTGCCCCGCGTTCGTGGTGCGGATCTTGCTGATCTGGACCGGGTCGCCGGCCTCGATCAGCTGACCGTCGCCGATCACCATCGCCACGTGCCCGGACCAGACGACGAGGTCACCCGGCAGCAGCTGGTCGATCGAGGGCACCTCGGCGCCGACCGTCTGCTGCGCCGCCGTCCGCGGCAGCTGCAGGCCCGCGTCCTGGTACGACGTCATCGTCAGCCCACTGCAGTCGAGGCCCTGGCCCCGCGCGGTGCCGCCCCACACGTACGGCACGCCGAGCTGGGAAAGCGCCGCACGCACCGCCTTCGCCGCAGTCTCGTTCGGTGCCATGACCTGCTTGCCGCCGGGCAGGTTGATCGCGACGCCGGAGCCGGGCTGCGGCGGGATCGCGACCGGCAGCCGCGGCTTGTGCACGACCCCGGCACCGCCGCCCCCTCCCCCGCCGCCTCCGCTGCCGCTGCCGCTGCCGTCCGAGCCGCCGCCGGAGTAGCCGCTGTTGCTGTTGAAGGACGAGCCGACGTGCGTCGAGGAAGCCGACGTCGTCTGCTCGCCGCCGCCCAGCCGCGTCCCGAGATCGGTGAGCTGGTTGATCGTCTGTTCGCTGAAGGTCGCGGCCTGGCCGGTGAGCCGGCTGATCTTCGTCTGCAGCTTCACCAGGATGGCGCGCGACGCGGCGGCTCGGCTCTCCGGCGGCTGGATCGACTTCACCGCCGCCAGTGCCTTCATCGACGCCGAGATCTCCTTGATGATCTGGTCGCGGACCTGGTCGTTCTTGATCTCGCCGACGTGCAGCGTCTCGGCCGCCTCGGCGACCGCCTGCTCGATTTCGGCGCTCTCGTCGAGGAGGTCCTGGACCTCCTTCTCCAGGCTCTGCGACGTCGCGGTGGCGCGGTCGGTCGTCGCGCCCGAACTGGCGGAGGTCAGGGTGACGCGCTGGTCGGCGGCGGCGTCGCGGGTGCGCCCCACCGACGTCTGGAGCGCGACGTGCGCGTCCCGCGCGCCGCTGATGGCGGCGGGGTCGTGACGCAGCTTGTCCGCGAACCGGTTCGTGGTGTCCAGGCCGTGCCGGACCAGCAGGTCGGCGTGCTCGGTCACGCGAGGTCCTGCCCGAGTCTCCGCAGGACGTCGCCGTGTTCGCCTTCGACGGCCGTGTAGGTGCGATCGGTCTGCCGGGCGGCTTCGCCGACCTGGCGCCAGCCGCCGCCGACGCGGTGCATCCGCTCCCGCAGCGCACGCATCCGGCCGCTGTAGGCGCCGGAGAAGCCGGATTCGCCGCCCATCTCGGAGAAGCCGTGGCCGCCGAGCGTCACGTGCGGGCCGACGTGCTGGTCGGCCGCGCCCTTGACGTCGTCACCGAGCGGGTCGACTTCGCGGGCGTACCGCGCGTACGCGCCCTCGTCGACGTGAAACCCCTGCTGCGAACCGTCCACTGGCCCTCCCTGTCACCGGAGGTGCGACGTGCGCGCGCCACCCCCGGTTCCCCTGCTGCGGGAGTCAGCCTAGTCGACGGTCCGTGCCCGGGTGGGCGAATTGCCGGGACTCAGCCGGTGACCTTCGCGAGCCAGCCCGGGTCCTGCCAGTTGACGATCGTGCCGTTCGCCGTGACCGTCGGCGTGCCGAAGCCGCTCTGCCCGTTGCCGAAGTCCTGCGCCAGCTTCGGGTCGTTCTCGATCTGCTGGAACGCCGCGGTGATCTGCTGGTCGTACGTGCCGGCGTTGATCTTCTGCGCGAACGCCGGGTCGGTGATGCCGACGTCGGTGCCGAGCTTGATCAGCTGCGCCTTGTCGTAGCCGCGCTTGCCCTCTTCGGGCTGGTTCGCGAACAGCGCGTCGTGGAACTGGAGGAACTTGCCGGCGTCGGCCGCGGCCAGCGCCGCGTTCGCCGAGTCGAGCGAGTAGCCGGGCGGGTCGGACCGCTCGTTGAGCAGCGGCACCATGTGGTAGCGCACCTGCAGCTTGCCCTGGTTGATCGCCTGCTCGACGTCGGTCTTGTAGGTCTTCTCGAACTGGCCGCAGATCGGGCAGAGGAAGTCGGCGTAGACGTCGATCGAAGCCTTCGCGCCCGCCTTGCCGACGGTGACGACGACGCCGTCGCGCTTCTGCGTGACGTTCCCGGCCAGCGAGCTCTTGCCGGGGTCGATGACCTGGCCGCCGGTCTTGTTCTTGTCCGAGATCGTCCAGATCACGCCGCCGATCACCAGCGCGGCCACGATGACCACGGCGGCGATCCCGATGATCCACTTCCGCTTGTCGGTCGACGCGCCCCTGGCCTGGGCCACCGCCCTCGCTCCCCCGGCCTGCGCGGCCTGACGACGCTTCCGAGCGGTCCGCTCAGCTCCACTCACTGTGTATCAGTTCCCTTCCGCGATACCCGAGTAGTCGGGATCGGGTTCGTCAGAGTTCCCGCGACCCCGCGCGAGCCAGCCGTCGAGCGACAGCAGCGTGCGCGGGCGCACCAGCAGCCACGCGGCCAGCAGCGCGAACCCGGTGTCGCGGAGGATCTCCTGCGGGTACTCGGTCTGCCCCGCCGCCACCTGGCCGCCGCCGCCGAAGCACCCGCAGTCGATGCTCAGCCCGCGCGCCCACGACTGGGCGATCCCGGCGACGAGCACGGCGAGCAGCACCAGCGCGACACCGGCGACCCAGCGGGTCGCCAGGCCGGCGAGCAGGAACAACCCGAGCACGAGTTCGACGAGCGGCAGCGCGATGGCCACCACGTTGGCGAGTGCGCCGGGCAGCACGTCGTACGCCTTGACGGCGATCAGCGTCTGCCCGGGATCCGCCAGCTTCAGCGCACCCGAAACGAGCCAGACGGCCGCGAGCCCGATCCGGGCGAGCGTGCCGACGGCGTCCAGTACGGGTTGGGACGGTCGCACCACGCACTTAGGCTAACGGGAGGACCTGAGAACCACGTGAGGGCAGGGCAGCGGCGGAGGGAGCGGCTGGATGCGGTGGCGCACGCTCCTCGGCTCGGCGTTGCTGCTGGTCACGGTGGCCGCGTGCGGGCCGGGCAAGGTCTCGCCGACCGACTCGGTGGTGACCCGCGCCAGTGCCACGGATCACCTGACCATCGGCATCCGGTTCGACGCGCCCGGGCTTTCGGAGCGCACCCTCGACGGCCGGTTCGTCGGGTTCGACGTCGACGTCGCGACTTTCGTCGCATCGGAACTGGGGGTCGCCGCGAAGGACATCACCTGGCGCGAGACGACGTCCGCGACGCGCGAGACGGACCTCACCTCCGGCGCGGTCGACCTGGTGGTCGCGACCTACTCGATCACCGACAAGCGCAAGCAGGTCGTGTCGTTCGCCGGGCCGTACTTCACCACCGGACAGGACCTGCTGGTGCGGCGCACGTCACCGGACATCACCGGTCCGGAGACGCTCAACGGGCGGCGGCTGTGCTCGGTCACCGGCTCGACGCCCGCGCAGCAGGTCAAGGACAAGTTCGCGCAGGCCGTGCAGCTGGTCGAGTACCCGCGGTACCCGGACTGCGTGACGGCGCTGCTGGCCGGCCAGATCGACGCGATGACCACCGATGGGGTGATCCTCGCGGGCTACGTCACCCGTGACCCCGAGCTGCTGAAGGTCGTCGGGAAGCCGTTCTCGAAGGAGAACTACGGCGTCGGCCTGCGCAAGGGGGACACCCAGGGCGTGCACGCGGTCGACGACGCGATCCGCAAGATGATCTCCTCCGGCGAATGGCTGCGGTCGCTCAACGCGAACATCGGGCCGTCCGGCTACCAGCTGCCCGCCCCACCCGAGGTCACCGAGCAGTGAAGCTACCCGACCTGCCTGTTCGAGCGGTCCTGCCCGAGCTTCTTTCGGCCTTGGCCGCGCACGGCACCGCGGTGCTCGTCGCGCCGCCCGGGACCGGGAAGACGACGCTGGTGCCGCTGGCGCTGGCTTCTTCCGGTGGCCGGGTCGTGGTCGCCGAGCCGCGGCGCCTGGCCGCGCGGGCCGCGGCGGCGCGGATGGCCGGGATCCTGGGCGAGCCGGTCGGCGAGACGGTGGGCTACGCCGTGCGCGGCGACCGGAAGGTGTCGGCGCGGACCCGGATCGAGGTCGTGACGTCGGGGCTGCTGGTGCGGCGCGTGCAGGGCGACCCCGAGCTGCCCGGCGTGTCGACGGTCCTGCTCGACGAGTGCCACGAGCGCCACCTCGACGCGGACCTGCTGCTGGCGCTGCTGCTCGACGTCCGCGCGGGCCTGCGCGACGACCTGCGGCTGCTGGCGACGTCCGCGACGGTGGCCGCCGGGCGGCTCGCCACGCTCCTGGGCGACGCCCCGGTGATCACGGCCACGGCCCCGGCGTATCCCGTTTCCTTTTCGTACGTCCCACCCGCGCGCGGTGAGCGGATCGAGGCCTGTGTCGCGCGGGCCGTGCGAACGGCACTGTCCTCAGGGGACGGTGACGTGCTCGCCTTCCTGCCCGGCGCGGGCGAGATCGCGCGGACGTCCGGGATGCTGGCTCTGTCCGAATCGGCCGCGGTGGACGTGCTGCCGTTGCACGGGCGGCTGTCGGCGGCCCACCAGGACGACGCGCTGCGGCCGCGCGACCGGCGGCGGGTCGTGCTCGCGACGGCCGTGGCGGAGTCGAGCCTGACGGTGCCGGGCGTGCGGGCGGTCGTCGACTCGGGGCTGGCGCGGGTGCCGCGGGTCGACCACCGGCGTGGCCTACCGGGCCTGGCCACGGTGCGCGTTTCGGCGGCGGTGGCCACGCAGCGCTCCGGGCGCGCCGGCCGCGAGGGGCCCGGGCGGGCGTACCGCTGCTGGGCCGAGAACGAACAGTCCTTGCTCCCGGCGTACCCCGAGCCGGAGATCCGGACGGCCGAGCTGGCGCGGCTGGCGCTGGAGCTGGCGTGCTGGTCGACGCCCGACGGGAGCGGGCTGGCCTGGTGGGACCCGCCGGGCGAGGGCGCGCTGGCGGCGGGGCGCGCGTTGCTGGCCGCCTTGGGCGCGACGTCGGACGGCGAGGTCACCGCGCGCGGGCGGCGGATGGCCGAGCTGGGGCTGCACCCCCGGCTGGCGCGAGCGTTGCTGGACGGCGCTTCGGAGGTCGGCGCGCGGAACGCGGCCGAGGTGGTGGCGCTGCTGGACGCGGGCGCGACGCTGACGGACGTGCACGCGGAGCTGCGGAGGCTGCGCGGCGCCTCCGACGAACCCGCACGCCGCTGGAAGCGCGAGGTACAACGCCTCTCGAAGCTCGTGACCGGCGACGGGAAGCCCGATGCCGCGTTCGTCGTCGCGCTCGCGCACCCCGAACGGCTCGCGCGGCGGCGTCCCGGCGGTGCGCCCGTCTACCTCATGGCCGGCGGCACCGCGGCCGAACTCCCGCCCGGCAGCGGCCTCGACGCCGAGTGGCTCGCCGTCGCCGAAGCGACCCGGGACCCCGGCCGCGTCCACGGCACCATCCGGCTCGCCGCGGCCGCCGACGAGCAGCTCGCCACCCGCGTCGGCCCGGTGTCCGAAGTGGACGAGATCACCTGGGACGGCGACGTCGTCGCCCGCCGCGTCCGCAAGCTCGGCGCGATCGTCCTCGGCGAGAAACCCCTGCGGAACCCGGACGTCCACGACGCCCTCGTCACCGGCCTCCGCGAGAACGGCCTCGGCCTCCTGAAGTGGAGCCAGGACGCGACCCGGCTGCGCGAGCGGATGGCCTTCCTGCACCGGGTCCTCGGCGAGCCGTGGCCCGCGGTGGACGACGTCACCCTCCTGTCCGATGTGGACAGATGGCTCGATCTGTCCGGCGCGCGCCGGAAAGCCGACCTCGCCACCATCAACGCGGGCACCGCGCTGAAAGCCCTCCTGCCGTGGCCGGAAGCGGCCAAACTGGACGAACTCGCGCCGGATCGGCTCGAGGTCCCGAGCGGTTCGCACATCCGCGTCGACTACCACGGCGACCAGCCGGTGCTCGCCGTCAAGCTGCAGGAGACGTTCGGCTGGACCGAAACGCCCACCCTCGCCGGCGTCCCGGTCGTCCTGCACCTGCTCTCCCCCGCGGTGCGCCCGGCGGCGATCACGGGTGACCTGAAGTCCTTCTGGACCACCGGTTACCCGTCGGTGCGCGCGGACCTGCGCGGCCGCTACCCGAAGCACCCCTGGCCCGAGGACCCGGCCGGCGCCGTGCCGACCCGGCACCCGCGCCGCCGCACCTGACGAAAGTCGGGGGCCGGTCGCGACCGCCGGCCGATGCCCGCACTGCCCCCGAAGCCCGAGACTTCCGGTACAGGCGAACCACCGGGAGGAATTCGTGATCACCCTCAGGGGACTGACCAAGCGCTACGGAGAGAAGACCGTCGTCGACGCGCTGACCTGCGACGTCGCGCCGGGGCAGGTGACCGGCTTCCTCGGCCCCAACGGCGCCGGGAAGTCGACGACCATGCGGATGACCGTCGGGCTCGACCACCCGCAGGCGGGTGAAGTGCTCGTGGGCGGCCGGCGCTACGCCGAGCTGCGGCACCCGCTGCGCGAGGTCGGCGCGCTGCTCGACGCCAAGGCGCTGCACCCCGGCCGCAGCGCCGGGAAGCACCTCACGGCCATGGCGCGCAGCAACGGGATCGCGACCAGCCGCGTCGAAGAAGTCCTGGCCACCGTCGGGCTTTCCGACGTCGCGGGCAAGCGGGCCGGGCAGTTCTCGCTCGGCATGGGCCAGCGGCTCGGCATCGCCGGCGCGCTGCTCGGCGACCCGGGCGTCCTGATGTTCGACGAGCCGGTCAACGGCCTCGACCCGGACGGCGTCCGCTGGGTCCGGCAGCTGATGCGCTCGCTGGCCGCCGAGGGGCGGACGGTGTTCGTGTCCAGCCACCTGATGAGCGAAATGCAGCTGACCGCCGACCACCTGATCGTGATCGGCAAGGGCAAGCTGCTGGCCGACGCGCCGGTCGCGGAGTTCATCGCGGGCAACTCCCGCACGACGGTCTCGGTGCGCGTCCCGGCCGAGGCCGACCGCTTGAAGCTCGACTCGCGATTGCGGGCCGAAGGCGGGTCGGCGCACCCGGGTGAGCCGGGCGAGCTGGTGGTCGACGGCCTCGACGTCACCCGCGTCGGCGATCTGGTGCACGAACTGGGGATCCGCGTGCACGGCCTCGCCGAGCGGACGGCGTCGCTCGAGCAGGCGTACCTGGAACTGACCGCTTCTTCGGTGGAATACGGGGTGTCGGCATGACTTCGGTGGAGGTGCGCGGCGGCGGCCTGCCGGGCGCGGTGGCGGCGGAGTGGACGAAGTTCTGGTCGGTCCGGGCGACGTGGTGGTGCCTGATCGCGGGAACGGCCCTGATGCTGGGCTACAGCACGCTGTCCGGGATCGCCCAGCACTTCGACGAAGACCCGCAGTCGGCGAACACGATCGCCCTCGGCGGCGGCTTCTACCTGGCGCAGTTCGCGGTGATCGCGCTCGCGACGCTGTTCGTCACGAGCGAGTACGCCGGCGGCGGCATCCGGTCGACGCTGCTGTGGACCCCGGTCCGCCCCCGCGTGGTCCTGGCGAAGGCGGCGGTGCTCCTGCCGGTGCTCATCGCGTACGGGGTGGCCCTTCCCTGCGCGGGCATGGCACTGGCCGCGGCGGTGAAGAACGGCCACGGCTTCCCGACGACGCTCGAAGGTGCCTTCACGACGGCGTCCGGCATGGGCGGGTACTTCGCGCTGCTGGGCCTGCTGTGCACGGGGATCGGCTGGGCCCTGCGCAGCGCGGCCGGGACGCTGGTGACGGTGATCGTCGTGCTGGTGCCGCTACCGCTGATCGTGGCGTCGCTCGGGCTGCCGGACCTGGTGCCGTACTTCCCGGGGATCGCGGGGGTGAACGCGATGGTCGAGGCCGGGCAGCCGAACCCGATCACGATGGCACCGGCGCCGTACGCACCTTGGGTGGGGCTGCTGATCTGCGCGGCTTGGGCAGTCGCGGCGCTGCTGACGGGCACGGCGGTGGTGCGCCGCCGCGACGCCTGACGCTGGGCGGCCTGGGCATTCCCGGCCGGGGGCGTCTCGGCCACCGAGGCGCCCCCGGCCGGGCACGGCGGCTCCGCAGCCGCGACGCCTGACGCCGGCCCGCACTCGGCGCTCCCGACCGGACCTCTCGGTCACCAAGGCATTCCCGGCCCGTCCTCCCGGCGCGGGTGACCGTCCGCGTCGGCAAGGAGATCACGGGGTGGCGGCCTCCGCGTCTCCCCCGGCCAGTCCCGCCTCGTACGCCGTGATCGCCGCCTGCACCCGGTTCTTCGCCCCGAGCCGGGTCAGGATCGTGCTCACGTGGGCCTTCACCGTGCCTTCGACGACGAACATCTTCGCCGCGATGTCCGCATTGGACAGTCCGGCTCCCACCAGTGTCAGCACTTCCCGCTCGCGCGGCGTCAGCACCGCGACCTTCTCCCGCGCCGCCGCGGCCCGGGCCAGCCGGCCGCCGGACAGCCGCGCGATCACCCGCTGCGCCACCTTCGGCGAGAGGAACGCGGCCCCGTCGGCGACGGCGTGGATGCCGGCCAGCAGCTCACGCGGATCGCCGGACTTCAGCAGGAACCCGCCCGCGCCGAGCCCCAGCGCACGCTCGATGTACTCGTCCTCGCCGAACGTGGTCAGCATGATGACCCCGGTCGACGGCAGCAGCCGCCGGATCTCGGCCGCCGCGCCCAGCCCGTCCAGCCCGGGCATCCGGATGTCCAGCAGGACGACGTCCGGGCGGGTGGCGAGCGCCTGCGCGACGGCCGAACGCCCGTCCCCGGCCTCGGCGACGACCTCGATCCCCGGGTCCGCGCCGAGGATCGCCGCCACCCCCGCCCGCATCAGCGCCTCGTCGTCGGCCAGCACGACCCTGATCACGATCCCCCCTCGGCGAACCAGTCCTTGGAAACCAGCTTCCCGTCGGTGAAGCACAGCCGGTAAGCGGCGTAGTCGTTGTCGAGCCACGATCTCCCGGCGCCGTAGTACTCGCACACCGCGCCGGGCACCGAAGGCGGCTCCCCCCGTACCGGACGCGCGGCACGCTGGCGTTCCGGCAGGGCCAGCTCCGCCCGCGACTGCCCGAGCCGCATCCGGTCGTAGGCCGGGCCGGGCAGCTCCGAAGTGTTCCACTGGTAGAGGAACGCGATCCCGCCGATCGCGAGGACCAGCCCGAACAGCGCGAGCGGCACGGCGACCGCCAGGATCAGGCTGCGCCGGACGTCACGGCGGGCCAGCTCCAGCGCCCGAGCCGACGTCGAGTCTTCGACGGGCTCCTCGGTCTCCTCGACCGGCGCGGCGTCGTGCGGCAGCGTCGCGGTGACGGCGAACCCGCCGTCGCGCGGGCCGGTCCGCAGCGTCCCGCCGACGAGCCGGACGCGCTCGCGCAGGCCGATCAACCCGACCTGCCCGGACGCGGCGCCCGGCAGCGGCCCGGCGGGTGGCGGCGCGTTCACGACGCTCGCGCGAGTCTCCGAGCCGGTACTCGCCACGCGCACGGTCACCGCGGCGCCCGGCGCGTGCTTCGCGACGTTCGTCAGGGCTTCCTGCACCACGCGGTAAGCGGCGCGCGCGACCATCGGCGGCGCCGCCAAACTGTCCACTGTGGAGTCGATGAGCAAGCCGGACGCCCTGGCCCGCGCGATCAGCTCGTCGAGGTCACCCCGCACCGGCTCGACCGGCGCCGCGTCCTCCCGCAGCACGCCGATGATCTCGCGCAGCCGCTCGGTCGCCGCCGCGGCACTCGTCCGCAGCTGCGTGGCCGCGTCGCGCTGGACGTCGTCGAGCCCGCCCGCGACCTCCAGGGCGGCGGCTCGGACCGCGATCAGGCTCAGCTCGTGGCCCAGCGAATCGTGCATGTCGCCGGCGATCCGCGCACGCTCGCGCAGGCGGGCCTGCTCGGCGACCAGCCGCTGCCTGCTCTCCAGCTCTTCCGCGCGCTGCCAGCCGGTGCGGGCCAGCTCGCCGCGCACCCGGACGTACCGGCCGAGCAGCCACGGCGAGAGCCCGGCGAAGACGAGGATCGCCACCATCGTGACCCAGTCGCCGAGGCCGTCCGCCCCGACGGCCAGCGCGAGCGGCAGCCCCAGCACCGTGACGGCGAGCCCGATCAGGATCCCGGGACGGGCACGCGGCATCCGCAGCCCGGCCAGGTAGCTGATGGCCACCAGCACGAACACCACCCAGACGGGCATGCGGTCGCCGTACGGGAAGGGCACCGCGAGCGCCCCGGCCAGCGCGACGCCGAGCGAGACGACCGGGTACCGCCGGGCCGTCGCCACCGACCCGGCGACCACGGCGAGGCCGCCGGCCAGCTCCCAGTACGACCGCGTCTCGACCGTGCCGGCGGCCACGATGAACGCCAGGAACAGGCCGAGGGCGACGTCGAGCGCCACCCGCCACCTGCGCTTCGTCACCTCCCGCACAGGACCGAAGCTACAACCCGTGACGGCGGCCGACCACTGCCGAAAGTCAACCCTTGAGCGTGTCCAGGAAGGCCAGGGTCTGCGGCCACGACAGCGCGAACGCGTCGGCGTTGACGGCGCTGCCGTGCCGAGAGGAGTCGCTGAAGCCGTGTTCGGCGCCCGGGAAGTGCTGGGTGAACGTCGCGCCGCGCGGGCGGGACTGCAACGCCGCCTGCAGGCGCGCGAACGTCTCGTGCGAGACGACGGCGTCGGCCTCCGGGTAGGCGACCAGCACCGGCGCGGTGATCCCGGTCGACAACGCGACCGCGTCGAGGTCGTGGTTCGGCGGCGCCGGGTCGCGGACCGTCGGGTGGTACGCGACGACGCCGGAAAGCCGCTGGTCACGGGCGGCGAGCAGGAGTGCGAAGCGGCCGCCGAGGCACCAGCCGATGACCCCCGCCGACGTGCAGCCGAGGTCGCCGAGCAGGTGGTCGAGCAACGCCGTCTGCTCCGCCAACGCGGCCTCGTCGCGCAGCTCGCCCAGCTTCGCGCCGAGGTCCTCGCGGGAGGTGTTGTCGGTGCTCGCGCCGTGGAAGACGTCCCAGGTCAGCGCCGTGATCCCGCGGCCGGCCAGCTCGTCGGCCCAGGCGCGCACCTGCTCGCCGATGCCGGTGACCATCGGCAGGAGCAGCATCCCGCGCTCGGAGCCGCCGGCCGGGCGGGCCAGGTAGGCGGAAAGGTCGCCGACACGGACTGTGGACGTCTCGATGCTCATGTCCGCATGATGCATGATGATCCACCATGGCCGAGCGCACACTCGCCGAACAGTTGGGCGGCTACCTCCCCGAAGGCATCGAGGCCCTCGAAGAGCACGAACGGCAGGACCTCGCCGACGCGCTGCGCGACGCGCGCAGGCGGCAGGCGAAAGCGCTCGCCGAGGCGGGCGAAGAGGGCCTTCGGTACGTCCCCGCGTTGCTGCGCGGAGCGGTCCGGAAGGCCGTGGGCCTGTGACCACCGAGAACTACGCGGCCGAAGCGGAGATCCTGAAGCTCGCGCGCGTCCTCGACGTCGAGCCGGCGCGGCTCGCGTACCTCGCCCGCGTCGACGCCGACGACCTGCAGGCGTTCCGCGAGCAGGTCACCGACACGCTGTTCGACGCCAACATCGGCGTGCTGCAGCGGATGGCCCTGGCCGCGCGGCTGCTGCCCGGCGGAGTGCTCGCGAAGATCGCCGAGAAGGTGTTCGGCCCGCTGCTGTGCGCCCGGATCGCCGGGGTGGTCGACGTCGCGCGCGGCGTCGACGTCGCCAAGCGGCTGCACCCGCGGTTCCTCGCCGAGGTCGCGGCCGAGCTCGACCCGCGGCGCGCGAGCGCGATCATCTCCCGGATCCCCCTCGAAACCGTCCTCGCGGTGGCGGCCGAGCTGACGCGCAAGGAGGACTGGATCACCCTCGGCCGGTTCGTCGGGCACCTGCCGGACCCGACGGTGCGCCGCGCCCTGGAGAAGATCGACGACCCCGGCCTGCTGCGGATCGCGTTCGTGCTCGACGACAAGAACCGCATCGACCACGTCGTCGGCCTGCTCCCGGCCGACCGGCTCGGCCGCGTGCTCACCGCCGCCGGGGCCGCCGAAGACCTCTGGACCCCGGCACTGGACCTGCTGAACCACCTGAGCGCCGAGCGCCGGGGCACGCTGGTCCCGCTGCTCGGCGGGCTCCCGGACGGACTCCGGGAACGGGCTCAGGCGACGATCAAGTAGATCCCGTAGCCGACGATCGCCGCGCACAGCGCGAAGCAGATGATCGCGCCGGTCAGCGGGCCGGTGCCCGAGGCACCCGATTCGCGGGCCGATTCGCGCTGCGAAAGCCCGACGACCGCGAAGGAGAACAGGCTCGTCAGCACCACGACCGAAGCGAGGGCGACGACGAAGACGAGACCGAGCGAACCCCAGTTGATGTGCACGGCGCTCCTCAGGCGTTGGCCGGCTGCACGCCGGGCGCGGGCTCGTTGATGCTGTTGGCGTTGACCGGGTTCCGCCGCGACGCGAGGTAGATGCCCACCGCGACGACGACGCCGGCGAGGCCGATCAGGACGGTGCCCCAGGTGCCGAGCGTCGACACCTCGGCGGCGACCGCGCCGACGATCGCCGCGGCGGGCAGCGTCAGCGCCCACGCGACGACCATCTTGCCCGCGACGCCCCAGCGGACCTCGGCGAGCTTGCGGCCGAGGCCGGAGCCGATGATGCCGCCCGAGCAGACGTGCGTGGTGGACAGCGCGAACCCGAGGTGCGCCGAGGTCAGGATGACCGCCGCCGCACTGGTCTCGGCCGCGAAGCCCTGCGGCGTCTGGATTTCGGTGAGCTTCTTGCCCATCGTCTGGATGATCCGCCAGCCGCCGAGGTAGGTGCCGAGCGCGATCGCGGTGCCGGCGGTCAGGATCACCCAGACCGGCGGGTTCGAGCCCGGCGCGAGCGACCCGGACGCGATCAGCGTCAGCGTGATGACCCCCATCGTCTTCTGCGCGTCGTTCGTGCCGTGCGCGAGCGACACCAGCGACGCCGAGGCGATCTGACCGGCCTTGAAGGTCCGGCCCACCGTGTCCTGCTTCGCCCGCGCGGTGATCCGGTAGACGAGGAAGGTGCCCAGCGTCGCGACGATCCCGGCGACGATCGGCGAAGCGAGCGCGGGGATCAGGACCTTTTCGACGACCTTCCCGAAGTGGACGGCGTCGGAGCCGGCGGCGATCCAGGTGGCGCCGATCAGCCCGCCGAAGAGCGCGTGCGACGAGCTCGACGGCAGCCCGATCAGCCAGGTCACCAGGTTCCAGATGATCGCCCCGACCAGACCGGCGAAGATGATCACCGGCGTCACCTTGGTGTCGTCCACGATCCCGCCCGAGATCGTCTTCGCGACCTCCACCGAGAGGAACGCGCCGACGAGGTTCAGCACGGCGGACACGGCGACCGCGATCCGCGGCTTGAGGGCGCCGGTGGCGATGGAGGTGGCCATCGCGTTGGCGGTGTCGTGGAAGCCGTTGGTGAAGTCGAAGGCGAGGGCCGCGACGATCACCACCAGCACGATCAGCGAGAAGTCCATGGCGGCCCTCTTCCGAAGCCCGGGGCAGTTCGTTGGCAACGCTACTGACAACCGGACAGGCTCCGATCCCTGTCGTGTGACGGCTCCCTGAACTCTCGATGAACCGTGGTGGGGGCAACCCCACCACGAACCCGGGGGGCCGGCCCAGTGCCCCGGCCACCTTCGCCTGCGACCGTCGATCCCGGACGGAAGGGGGCAGCGATGAACAAGCTCGGGTGGGCGGTCGTCGCGGCGGCGGCGTCGGCGGTGTTGTTCTTCTTCGGCACTGGTCTGGACCCCGTGCCCGAGCTGGCCTGGTTGGCTCCGCTGCCGATCCTGCTGCTCGCCCCGCGCGTCCCCGGCGCCGCCGCGCTCGGCTGCGCGTTCGCCGCCCACCTCGCGGGCAGCACCGGCAGCTGGAGCTACTTCTGGCACTCGCAGGCCGTCCCGCGGCCCGCGGCGCTCGGGATCCTCGGCGGCAGCGCGCTGCTGTTCGCCCTCTCCACCGGCCTGTTCCGGCTGCTGGTCCGCCGCGGTCACGGTCTTCTGGCCGCGCTCGCCGCACCGGCACTGTGGACGGTCGTGCTCTACGGCGTTTCGCTGGTCAACCCGACCGGCCTGATGGGCACCTTGATGACGACCCAGGCCGACCGCCCGTCCGTGCTGCGGCTCGCCGCGGTCACCGGCGGCTGGGGCGTGGAGTTCCTGGTGCTGTTCGTCCCGGCCACGGTCGCCGCCGCGCTCGCGCCCGGAGTCCGCGGCGTCTCCCGGCTGACCGGGCTGGTCGCCGTCGCCGCCGCGGCGGCCGGGCTCGTCTTCTGGAGCGTTCCGCAGCCGACCGGGCCGGCCACGCGGATCGCCCTGGTCGCGCCCGGGCAGAACCGCTGGGCGGTCGACGTCGCGACGCCGGACGGCCAGGCGCTCGTTCAGTCCTATGTGGACCAGATCCGGCGGGTGCCGGACGGCGTCCAGGCCGTCGTGCTCCCCGAAGCCGCCTTCGCGGTCGACCAAGCCGGCCGCGCGCGCCTCGTCGACGCCTTCACGGACGTCGCCCGGACCCGCGACCTCGACGTCGTCACCGGCGTCCTCGACACCACCCCGGACGGCCGCTTCAACGCCGCGCTCGCCGTGCCGCCGTCCGGCGCTCCGGTCGAATACCGCAAGTGGCACAACGGGGCTTCGCCGAACATCGCGTCCGGCACCGAGCCCGCCCGCATCGCCGGGATCGGCCTCATGGTGTGCATGGACGTCAACTTCGCCGACCCCAGCGACGAGTACGGCGCGGCCGGCACCGGCCTGGTGCTGATCCCGGCGTCCGACGAAGACGTCGACGGCTGGGAGCACAGCCGCACGGCGATGATCCGCGGCGTCGAGAACGGCTTCTCGGTCGCGTGGAGCGCGGCCCGCGGCACGCCGACGCTCGCGGACGCCCGCGGCCACGTCCTGGCCGACGCCCACACCGGCGGCAGCCCGTTCACGGTGGTCGTCGCCGACGTCCCGATCGGACCGGGCAAGACGTTCTACGCCCGCTTCGGCGACTGGTTCGCCTGGCTGTGCGGCCTGGTCGCGCTGGCCGGGATCGTGACGGGCGTCCGGAAGTCGTCAGACTTCGAGCGCCTTGGCGTTGCGTAGCACCTGCGACCACGCCGGGTCGGCGCACAGCGTGCAGCCCGGCCCGAAGAAGACGCCGCGGGCCTGCTCGTCCCCGGCCAGCCAGTAGCGGAACCACGCGGTGATCGCGCCGCGGAAGCCGCCGCCGTCGCCGGCCGGCGTGAAGTGGGTGGCCCCGGCGAGCTCGCCGTAGACCGCGGGGACCTGCGACGCGGCGTAGTAGCGCGGGATCACCAGCAGCGCCGGCGGGACGACGACGTCGGACTGGCCGCCGAGGAAGAGCACCGGGCCGCGCAGCGCCGCGACGGACCCGAGCGGTCCCGGTTCGATCGGGACGGTGGTGGTGACGAGCGGGTCGGCACCGGCGGCGATGGCCCCGCCGCCGCCCTGGGAGTGCCCGGTCGCGCCGATGTGCGCGGTGTCGATCCGGCCGAAGTACGCACTGCCGGGCCGGGCGTTCTCCGCGACGAGCGTGCGGGCGCCGTCGAGCATTTCCACGCCGGTCCCGGAGTTCACCGTGTCGGCGGCCGCGACGACGAACCCGTAGGACGCGAGGTGCCGCAGCAGCCCCGCGTAGACGGCGGGGACCGCGCCGGTGCCGTTGCCCCAGACGATCACCGCGTGCTTGCCGCCACCGAGGTCGGCCGGGCGGAAGACGGTGTGGGTGGCGTCGAGAGGTTCGCTGACGACGGCGAAGGGGCCGGGCTGGTCGTAGTGCACCGGCGCGGCCTGCGCGGGTTGCGGAACCACGAAAAGAGCGGTCAAGAGCGCTACGAGCCACAGCCGTCGCATGTCTTCTCCCGGTCACGCCGTCGGAACGGTCAAGACCATGATCGGTCGCTCAGCCGCACGACCTGACTGTGACCCGGCACAAAGAACCACCACCATCTCTGAGCGTTTTCCCAGGTCGCCTCCAGCGGCATGTGACCGATCATGATCTGCATCACGTACTGACGGGTAACTGGAGGCAACGGAATGCGGGTCACCAACGGCGGCGTCAAGCGAATCCTGGCCGTGCTCGCCGCGGCGCTCACCTTCGGCGCGGTCGCGCCGTCGGTCGCGGAAGCGGCCCCGAGCAGCGGCTGGAACGACTGGTCGTGCCGGCCCGGCACGCAGCACCCGGAGCCCGTCGTGCTGGTGCACGGCCTCGGCGCGAACGACGCCGTCAACTGGTTCTTCCACGCGCCGAAGATCGCCGCCCAGAGCTACTGCGTCTTCTCGCTGACCTACGGCACGGGCATCCTCGGCCCCGGCGTCGGCGGGCTCTCGTCGATGCGCGACAGCGCCGCGCAGCTCGGCCGGTTCGTCGACCGGGTGCGGACCGCGACCGGCGCGGCGAAGGTCGACATCGTCGGTCACTCCGAGGGCAGCACGATGCCCGCGTACTACCTGAAGTTCGACGGCGGCGCGGCGAAGGTCGCGCACTTCGTCGGCTTCGGCGCCAACTACCGCGGCACCACGCTCGGCGGTCTCGACGCACTCGCCAAGGCGCTGCTGACGTCGGTGCCCGGCCTCGGCGCGGTCGTCCGCACGGCGTGCGGCGCGTGCACGGAGTACCTGGCGCCCTCGGCGTTCCTGGACGACCTCGCCCGCGGCGGCGTGCACGTCCCCGGGCCGACGTACACGAGCATCGTCAGCAAGGACGACGAGGTCGTGACGCCGTACACGAGCGGGATCATGAACGAGCCGGGCGCGACGGACATCGTGCTGCAGGACTTCTGCGGATCGGACGCGTCGGGCCACCTGAGCCAGGCGATCGACCCGAACGTCACCGCCCTGATCCTGCACGCCCTCGACGCGAGCTACTCGCCGGCGTGCACGCCGTTCACCCTGCCGTTGTGACGTCAGCGCACGCGCTCGCCGGCGCGCCACACCATGTTCGTGAGCGGCACGCCCGGCCGGTACGCCAGGTGCGTCACCGAAGGCGCGTCGAGGACGTGGATGTCCGCGCGCGAGCCGGGTCGCAGGTAGCCGACGTCCTCGCGGCGCAACGCCTTCGCGCCGCCCGCCGTCGCCGACCAGACGGCCTCCTGGATCGTCATGCGCATCTGCAGCACCGCCGTCGCGACGCAGAACGCCATCGACGTCGTGTACGAGCTGCCCGGGTTGGCGTTGCTGGCCAGCGCGACCGTCGCGCCCGCGTCGAGCAGCCGTCGCGCGGGGGCCAGCGCTTGCCGGGTCGACAAATCGCACGCGGGCAGCAAAGTCGCGACGGTCTCCGAAGCCGCCAGGGCTTCGACGTCGGCGTCGCTCAAGTAGGTGCAGTGGTCGACGCTCGCCGCGCCGAGTTCCACCGCCAGCCGGACGCCGGGGCCTTCGCCGAGCTGGTTGCCGTGCACGCGCAGCCCGAGCCCGCGCCCGGCGGCGGCCCTCAGGACCCGCGACGACTGGGCCTCGTCGAACGCGCCGGTCTCGCAGAAGACGTCCGCCCAGCGCACGCTTCCCGCGACGGCGTCGAGCATCTCGCCGCACACGAGGTCCACATAGGACTCCGCGTCGGCACCCGGCGGCACCAGGTGCGCGCCGAGGAACGTGACCTCGTCGGCGACCTGCCCGGCGATCCGGGCACTGCGAGCCTCGTCGGCGACCGTGAGGCCATAGCCCGTCTTGGTCTCCAGGCACGTCGTCCCCTGCCGGGCCGCTTCGTCGACGTGACGGCGCAGGTTCGCGGCCAGCTGCTCGTCGGACGCCTCCCGCGTCGCGCCGACCGTGGTCGCGATTCCCCCTGCCGTGTAGGGCTTCCCGGCCATCCGCGCCTCGAACTCGGCGGTGCGGTCGCCGGCGAAGACGAGGTGCGTGTGGCTGTCGACCCAGCCGGGCAGCACCGCGCGGCCGCCGACGTCGACGCGCTCGTCGGCGTCCGGCGCCTCGCTCGCCGTGCCGACCCAGGCGACTTCCGCACCCTCGACGACCAGGGCCGCGTCGGAACGGCGGCCCAGCGACGGGTCGTTCGTCGTCAGCTCGCCGATCCCTGTGATCAGGACTGCCACAGTGCCTCGATCTCCTTCGCCAACACGGTTTCCGGTCGCTCGATCAGCTGGTGTTCACCTTCCCGCACGACCACCCGGCCCGCCACGACGACGTGCCGGACATCGGCGCCGGAGGCCGCGAACACGACCCCGGACGGCTCGATCCCGGCCGTCCGGACCGAGTCCAGGCCCACGGTGACGAAGTCCGCGCCCTGGCCTTCGGACAACGCACCGACCTCGGGCCAGCCGACGGCAGCGTGGTCTGTCCCGGCTTCGAGCAGTTCCTCGGCGCTGAACCGGCCGCGTTCCTCGCTGGCCAGCCGGTCGTCCAGCTCCAGCGCGCGGGTCTCCTCGAAGGCGTCGACGACGGCGTTGCTGTCGCTGCCGATGCTCAACCGGGTACCGGCGTCACGCAGCGCGCGGGCCGGCCCGATGCCGTCGCCGAGATCGCGTTCGGTGGTCGGGCAGAAGCACGCGCGCGCGACGCTCAGCCGGTCGATGTCCGACGCCGTCAAGTGCGTGGCGTGCACGGCGACGAGCCGATCGGTCAGCACCCCGCGGTCGTGCAGCAGCTCGGTCGGGGTGGCGCCGTACGCGTTCAGGCACTGCTCGTTCTCGGCGCGCTGCTCGGACAGGTGGACGTGCACCACGCGCGCACTGTCCACAAGGGACAGCTGGTCCGCCGGAACCGCCCGCACCGAGTGGATCGCAGCGCCGACCCGGAACAGCTCGCCTTCCTTCAGGTCGGCCACCCGCGAAGCCCAAGCCGACGCCGAGCCGTCGGAGAAGCGCCGCTGGACCTCGTCCGGTTCGACGCCGATGCCACCCGCGAGGTAGCACGTGTCCAGCAGGGTCAGCCGGATCCCGGCGTCCGCGGCGGCCTGCCGCAGCGCCTCCCCCATCGCGTTCGGGTCCGCGTAGGGCTGCCCGCCGGGTGCGTGGTGCAGGTAGTGGAACTCGCCGACGCTCGTGTACCCGCCCAGGACCATCTCGGCGTAGACCCCGCGCGCCAGCCGGTAGTACGTGTCCGGGTCGAGCCGCGCGGCCAGCGAGTACATCCGCTCGCGCCAGGTCCAGAACGTGCCGCGCTCGTGGTGCGTCCGGCCGCGCAGGGCCCGGTGGAAGGCGTGCGAGTGCCCGTTCGCGAAGCCCGGCAACGTCAGCCCGGTCAGGACCACGCCGGTCCGTGGCGCCCCGGTGGTCACGCCCGTGATCCGGCCGTCCGCGACGTCGATCCGCACCCCGGACGCGATCCCGCCGGGCAGCCACGCCTGTTCGCACCAGAACGTCATCGCGCCAGCCGCTCCAGGACGTCGGTGAGTGCCTTCGCGCCGGCTTCGACGTCAGCGGCCTCGGCGAACTCCTCCGGCGAGTGGCTGATGCCGGTCGGGTTCCGGACATACAGCATCCCGGCGGGGACGAACCCGGCGAGGATCGCCGCGTCGTGCCCGGCGCCGGTCGGCAGCTCCGGCGGCTCGCCGAGCCGGCCAGCGAGGTCGCGGCGGAGGACGTCGTCGAACACGACATCGTCCGAATAGGACTCCCGGGTCACGCTCACCCGGCAGCCTTCTTCCTTCGCCGCCGCTTCGGCGGCCTGCGTGATGTCCTCGACCAGCGCGGGAGTCACCGTGCCCGGCACCCGCGCGTCCAGCCAGAGGTCCACAGTGGACGCAATGACGTTCGTGCCACCCGGCGTCGGTACCAGGCGCCCGACGGTCGCGCGCGCGTCCGGCACCGCGCGAGCCAGCCGCCGGACGGCGGTGACCGTCGCGGCGGCAGGCAGCATCGGGTCGGCGCGGTCCGCCATGAGCGTGGCCCCGGCGTGGTTTCCCTGCCCCGCGAAGGAAAACCGCCACCGTCCGTGGGCGATCACCGTGCTGCCGACGGCGACCGGCGAGCCGAGGTCGATGAGCCCGCGGCCCTGTTCGACGTGCAGCTCGAGGAACTTCCCGATCAGCCCCAGCCGTTCCGGATCCGGCCCGATCAGCGAGGGGTCGAAGCCGGACTTCGCGGCCGCCTCGGCGAACGTCACGCCGTCGGCGTCGCGCAGCCCGCGCGCCTTGTCGGCGTCGATCGTGCCGGTGAGCAGCCGCGAGCCGAGGCACGGGACGCCGAACCGGCCGCCCTCCTCCTCGGCGAACACGACGACGGCGAACGGCTTCCCGGGCCGGAAACCCTTTCCCCGCAGGCTTTCCACCGCGGCCAGCGCGCTGACGACGCCGAGCGGGCCGTCGAAGGCGCCACCGCCGGGCACCGAGTCGAGGTGGCTGCCGGTGACGACGGCGTCCGGTCCCGGCGGTCCCCACCAAGCCCACATGTTGCCGTTGTGGTCGGTGTCGACGTCGAGCCCGAGGCCCAGCGCGCGCTCGCCGAACCACGCGCGCAGGTCCTGCTCGGGTGCGTCGAACGAGTGCCGCGAATAACCGCCGCGCTTAGGATCGCGCCCGACGTCACCGATCTCGTCGAGGAACCCGGATGCGCTCACGCACCCTCCCGCATCGGCACCCGCACGCCGCGCTCGTCGGCGACGTCGTTCGCGCGGTCGTACCCGGCGTCGACGTGGCGGATGACGCCCATGCCGGGGTCGTTGGTGAGCACGCGCTCCAGCTTCTGCGCGGCCAGCGGCGTCCCGTCGGCGACACTGACCTGCCCGGCGTGGATGGACCGGCCCATGCCGACGCCGCCGCCGTGGTGGATCGACACCCAGCTTGCCCCGGACGACGTGTTGACCAGCGCATTCAGCAGCGGCCAGTCGGCGATCGCGTCGGAGCCGTCGGCCATGCCCTCGGTCTCGCGGTACGGCGAGGCGACGCTGCCCGAGTCGAGGTGGTCGCGGCCGATGACGACCGGCGCCTTCAGCTCACCGCTGGCCACCATCTCGTTGAACCGCAGGCCGGCCAGGTGCCGCTCGCCGTAGCCGAGCCAGCAGATCCGCGCCGGCAGCCCTTGGAACGCCACGCGTTCACCGGCGAGCCGGATCCAGCGTGCGAGGGATTCGTTCTCCGGGAACAGTTCGAGCATCGCGCGGTCGGTGGCGGCGATGTCCTCGGGGTCGCCGGAGAGCGCGGCCCAGCGGAACGGGCCGTTGCCCTCGCAGAACAGCGGCCGGATGTAGGCGGGCACGAAGCCCGGGAAGTCGAACGCGCGCTCGCAGCCGCCGAGCTTGGCCTCGCCGCGCAGGGAGTTGCCGTAGTCGAAGACCTCGGCGCCCTTGTCGAGGAAGCCGAGCATGGCGTCGACGTGGTCGGCCATCGACTCGCGCGAGCGGTCGGTGAACTCGTCGGGCTTCTTGGCCGCGTAGTCGTGCCAATCCTCGACGCCGACGCCCTTGGGCAGGTACGACAGCGGGTCGTGCGCGGACGTCTGGTCGGTGACGATGTCGACCTCTACGTCGCGGCGCAGCAGCTCCGGCAGCACCTCGGCGGCGTTGCCGACGACGGCGACCGACAGCGGCCGCTTCTCCTGCTTCGCCTTGGTGACCCGGGCGATGGCGTCGTCGAGGTCGTCGGCGACTTCGTCCAGGTAGCGCGTCTCGACGCGGCGGTGCGCGCGCTGCGGGTCGCACTCGATGACCAGCGCGACGCCGTCGTTCATGGTCACGGCGAGCGGCTGGGCGCCGCCCATGCCGCCGAGTCCGGCGGTCACGGTGAGCGTGCCTTTCAGCGACCCGCCGAACTTCTTCTTCGCGACCGCGGCGAACGTCTCGTACGTGCCCTGGAGGATGCCCTGGGTGCCGATGTAGATCCACGACCCCGCGGTCATCTGGCCGTACATCGTGAGGCCCTGCTGCTCGAGCCGGCGGAACTCGGGCCAGGTCGCCCAGTCGCCGACCAGGTTCGAGTTGGCGATGAGCACGCGCGGCGCCCACTCGTGCGTGCGGAACACGCCGACCGGCTTGCCGGACTGCACGAGCAGCGTCTCGTCGACGTCCAAAGTGGTCAGTTCGCGGGTGATCGCGTCGAAGCTGGCCCAGTTGCGGGCGGCCTTGCCGGTGCCGCCGTAGACGACCAGGTCCTCGGGGCGCTCGGCGACCTCGGGGTCGAGGTTGTTGTGGAACATGCGCAGCGCGGCTTCGGTCTGCCACGACTTGGCAGTGAGCTGGGTGCCACGGGCGGCGCGGACTACGCGGGACATTCTCAGACCTCCAGACGGGCGGCGTCGAGGACGGCGCCGGAGCGGACGAGTTCTTCGGCGGCCGCGATCTCCGGCGCCAGGTGCCGGTCGGGGCCAGGGCCCGCGACCTTCGTGCGAAGCAGGTCGCGAACCGCGCCGGTGACCGGCGACGGTTCGAGCGGCGCCCGGAAGTCGAGCGCCCGGGCGGCTGTCAGCAGCTCGATGGCCAGGACGGTGGTCAGGCCGTCGACGGCCTTGCGCAGCTTGCGCGCGGCCGACCAGCCCATGGAGACGTGGTCCTCCTGCATGGCGCTGCTCGGGATGGAGTCGACGGACGCGGGCACGGCGAGCCGCTTGAGCTCGCTGACGATCGCGGCCTGCGTGTACTGCGCGATCATGTGGCCGGAGTCGACACCCGGGTCGTGCGCGAGGAACGGCGGCAGGCCGTGCGAGCGGGCCTTGTCGAGCATCCGGTCGGTGCGGCGCTCGGCGATGCTGGCGACGTCGGCGACCGGGATGGCCAGGAAGTCCAGCACGTACGCGACCGGCGCGCCGTGGAAGTTGCCGTTGGACTCGACGCGGCCGTCGGCGAGGACGACCGGATTGTCCACAGCGGACATCAGCTCGCGTTCGCCGACGAGTTCGGCGTGCGCGAGGCTGTCGCGCGCCGCGCCGTGGACCTGCGGGGCGCAGCGCAGCGAGTAGGCGTCCTGGACGCGGTTGCAGTCCGGACCGCGGTGGCTCTCGACGATCTTCGAGCCCTGCAGCGCTTGCCACATCCTCGCCGCGGACGTCGCCTGCCCGGGGTGCGGGCGCAGCGCCTGCAGGTCGGCGGCGAAGGCGCGGTCGGTGCCGAGCAGCGCCTCGACGCTCATCGCGGCCGTCAGGTCGGCGATGTCGAAGAGCCGGTGCAGGTCGGCGGCGGCGAGCAGGAGCATGCCGAGCATGCCGTCGGTGCCGTTGGTGAGCGCGAGGCCCTCCTTTTCGGCGAGGACGACGGGTTCGATCCCCGCTTCCTTCAGCGCTTCTCCCGCCGGTTTCGTGACGCCGTTGTGGACCACGTCGCCTTCGCCCATCAACGCGAGCGCGACGGCGGCCAGCGGCGCGAGGTCGCCACTGCACCCGAGCGAGCCGTACTCGTGGACGATCGGCGTGATGCCGGCGTTGAGCAGGGCCGCAAGCGCTTGCGCGGTGCCCGGGCGGACCCCCGTGTAGCCGCTGGCCAGCGTCCGCAGCCGCAGCAGCATCAGCCCGCGCACGACCTCGGTCTCGACGGCGGGCCCGGCCCCGGCGGCGTGCGAGCGGATCAGGCTGCGCTGCAACGCGGTCCGGCTCTCGACGGGGATGTGGCGGGTGGCGAGCGCGCCGAAGCCGGTCGAGACGCCGTAGGTGGGCGTGACCGCGTGGGCGAGCTCCTCGATGTGCCGGCGGGTCGCGGCGAGGTTCTTCTCGGCGGCGTCCGTGAGCACGACGGGCGCGTGGCCGCGGACGACGTCGACGACCTGGGCGGCGGTCAGGGGTTCCGAGCCCAGGAGCACTTTTTCCGGCATGGGCCCATTGGACATCGTCCTTCCCGCTGGTGGGATGCCTCAACGGGTGGTTCTGTCTGATATCCCAGACTAGGCTCCCCGCATGGGCGACAGCAGCGAGGTGCCGGCGCTGCGCCGCGGCCTCGCGGTGCTGCGCCTGCTGGCGACGCGCCCGGGACCGGTGACCGCGGCGGCGATCGCGCGGGAGGCGGGTCTTCCCCGGTCGACGACGTACCACCTGCTCAGCGAGCTGGAGGCGGCCGGGTTCGTCGTCCACCTGCCCGCGGAACGGCGGTACGGCCTCGGCATCGCGGCCTTCGAGCTGGGGTCGGCCTACCTGCGCCACGACCCGCTCGAGCGCCTGGCCGGGCCGTTGCTGCGCAAGCTCGTCGACCGCGTCGGTCACACCGCGCACCTGGGCGTGCTGCACGGCAACGAGTCGCTGTACCTGATCAAGGAGCGCCCGGCGCGGCCGGAGACGCTGGTGACCGAGGTCGGCGTCCGGCTGCCGGCCCAGCTGACCGCGTCCGGCCGCGCGATCCTGCGGCACCTGCCCGCGCCGCACGTCCGGGCGTTGTTCCCCTCGGCGACGGCGTTCGTGCTCCGCACCGGTCGCGGTCCGCGCACGCTCGCCGAGCTGCGCCGGACGTTGACGGCCGAGCGGCGGCTGGGCTGGTCGGTCGAGGACGGCCACGTCACCGAGGGGTTCGCGTCGGTGGCGGCCCCGGTGTTCGACCACGGCGCCCGCCCGCTGGCGGCGATCAGCGTGACCCTGCGCCACCACTGCACCGCCGAGCCGTGCGCGGAGACGTGGCCGCAACTGGCGGCCGAGGTGGCGGCGACGGCGGCCGAGCTGACCAGCCGGATCGGCGGCCACCCGGGCTGACCCGCTGGTGCGATCGGGGCAACTGTCACCGAACGGCTCGATTCCGCTCCGCTGGGTTATTACCGTGACTGGACAGCGGTTCGAGGGGCACCGGCGAGTGGGGCGCGAGGGGAAGGCGCCGGCGGATGGACGACGCACGGGTGACGAGGGTGGGGTTCGGCGCGGTACTGGCCGTGGCCGAGTTCCGCGCGATGTGGGCCGCCGAGCTGCTGTCCATCTGCGGCGACCAGCTCGCCCGCGTCGCGCTCGCGGTCCTCGTCTACCAGCGGACGTCGTCGGCGGCCCTGACCGGTCTGACCTACGCCCTGACGTACGTGCCCTCGCTGCTCGGCGGGATCCTCCTGGCCGGCGCGGGTGACCGGTGGCCGCGGCGCGACGTGATGGTCGCGGCCGACGTGGCCCGCGCCGCGCTCGTCGCCGTCATCGCGATTCCCGGCGTCCCGCTGTGGGTGCTGTGCGTGCTGGTCGCGGTGATGACGGCGCTGGGCGGCCCGTTCAAGGCGGCGCAGCAGGCGTTGCTGCCGTCGGTGCTCGAAGGCGAGCGGTACCTGGTCGGGATGGCCCTGCGGAACGTGACGATCCAGGGCGCGCAGCTGGCCGGGTTCGCGGGCGGCGGGCTGCTGATCGCCGCGCTGGCGCCGTCCGCGGCGCTGGCGCTGGACGCGGTGACGTTCGTGCTCTCGGCGGTGTTCCTCCTCGCGGGCGTCCGGCGCCGGGCGGCGGTCGCGCGGGCGGTCCGGCCGGCCTGGCTGTCGACGACGTCGGCCGGGATCCGGCTGATCTGGCGCGACCCGGCGTTGCGCACGCTGGTGGCGCTGAACTGGCTGGCCGGGTTCTACGTCGTGCCGGAGGCGCTGGCCGCGCCGTACGCGGCCGGGATCGGCGCGGGCGCCACGCTGGTGGGGCTGCTGATGGCGGCGGACCCGGCGGGCAGCGTGCTCGGCGGCGTCGTGTTCGGCAAGTGGATCCCGGAACGCGTGCAGGTCCGCGTGCTGGGGTGGCTGGGGATCGCGGCCGGGCTGCCGCTGGTGGTGTTCGTCTTCCGGCCGGGGCTGGTGCCGGCGGTGGCGCTGCTGGCGGCGTCCGGGCTGCTGGCGACGGGCTACAACATCCAGGGCACGGTGTCGTTCATGCGGCGGGTGCCGGACGAGCACCGCGCGCAGTGCGCGGGCGTCAACTCAGCGGGGCTGATCACCGTGCAGGGGGTCGGCGCGGCCGTGGCGGGCGCGCTGGCCGACGTGCTGAGCCCGGCGCACACCATCGCCGTGGCCGGAGCGGCGGGTGCCGCGGTGGCCGTGCCGATCGCGAGGGCGTGGCGCCGGGTCGGGCTGGAGGAACCATGACCTCAGTTGTCGCGTCCGCACATGGCGCGCCTCCCTTCGCTGCATCGGGCCGTACCGGCTCCGTCACCGGCCGGACACCATGAGTATGCAGACCGGCGCCGGAACCCCGCGCGGTGTACCACGCTTTCGTGACGTGCTCGTGGCACCGCGGCACTGGGCGCTGTGGCGCCAGGGTCCGCGAGTGATCGGGTACTGCCTCCTGAGCGAGGCGGCGGCGGTGGTCCTGACGCTGCGCCCGTACCCGGTGGCGGTGGATCGCCGCACGCTCTTGATCCTGGCGGTGCTGCTGGTCCTCGGCGTGGTCCAGTCGGAGACGGGCCGCCGGGTCGAGCGCATCCGGCGCCGGGTGTCGGGGACCCCGCACATCAACATGACGTCGGTCTGGACGTTCGCCGGCGTGCTGCTGCTCCCGCCCCGGCTGCTGGCGCTCCTGGTGTGCGGCCTGTACGTGCACCTGGCGGTCCGCAGCTGGTACCGCCTGCAGCGGGTGCCGACGTCCCGGACGATCAGCAACGCGGCCATCATCCTGCTTTCGTGTTACGCCGCCCAGGCGGTGCTGCGGGTCTCGGGCGCTCCGGACGTCCGCGCGGCGTTCGTCCGCGGCTGGCCCGGAACGTTCGCGATCGCGGCCGCGGGCGTGACGTTCTTCGTGGTGAACGCCCTGCTGGTGCTCCCGGCCCGCCGCGAGATCGGCCGCACGCCGGAGGCGTTGTTCGGCACGTGGTCGGACAACGGCCTGGAGGTGGCGACGCTCTGCCTGGGCGCGTTGAACGCCGTGGCCCTGGCGATGTTGCCGGGCCTGGTGGTGCTGGTGCTCCCGCCGTTGCTGCTGCTGCACCGGACGGTGCTGGTGAAGCAGCTGGAGGTGGCGGCCCACCGCGACGAGAAGACGGGCCTGTACAACACGAGCGGCTGGCACGCGCTGGCGGAACGGACGCTGGCGGCAGCCGCACGTCAGCATTCGACGTTCGGCTTGCTGATGCTGGACTTGGACCACTTCAAGCAGGTCAACGACACGTACGGCCACCTCGCGGGCGACGCGGTGTTGCGAGCGGTCGCCGAGGCGATCATCTCGGCGGTCCGAGGCCGCGGCGACGCGGTCGGCCGGTTCGGCGGCGAGGAGTTCGTGGTGCTGCTGCCGGGCATCGCCCACCCGGACATCGGAGCGGTGGCGGAGCGCATCCGCAGGGCCGTGGCGGCGCTGACGGTCCCGGTGGGCCAGCTCTCGATCAGGGGCCTGTCGACGTCGATCGGCATGGCGGTGTACCCGCAGGCGGGAACCTCGCTGCAGCGCCTACTCGACGCAGCGGATACGGCGCTGTACCACGCGAAGGCGACGGGCCGGAACAAGGTGGTCCACGTAGCGGACCTGGTCTGATCAGGCGATCTTGTGCCGCCGCCCGGCATCGAGCCCGAGCATGGCCAGCAGCTCGGCACACTCCCCGACATCGGACGAGTGCCCGGCCACGGTGATGACGGCCCGATCGTTCTGTTCAGCGAGCCGAACGGCCTCCTCAGCCCGGATAACCCCCATCCGGCTGTCTTCATCGTTGGCGGTCGAGCTGCCGTTCGAACGGGCCCAGGTCATCTGGCCACCTACTTCCGACTCCGCGGGTGCAGAGCCATGGTCGGGCGTCCAGCATGACACTCACAAAAACTTCACCCACAAGTGGGCCCCATCACTAGCACGAAGGTTGCGGACAGTAGCAGCGGATTTGAGGGTGGACCAGGAGCTACCGCGGCAAGGGAGGGGCGCTGCGGTGGGTTGCTTTCCCTTCCGGCACCCCGAAGCCTTCATTGTGACTACGGCCGGCAACACCGCGTCAAGGCGGGAAAGATGCCTTGACCCGGCGCTGCCGGCCGTGTTCTGGCTTCGGATCGGGGTGCGGGAGGGTCTGGGTCCGCGTCGGCGCGTGTTCCCGCGACCGCTCACTTGCGCGGGTTGCCCGCTCCGCTTCGCGGAGCGGGGCGCGGAGCGGGCTCAGCCCGCTCCGCGAAGCGAAGCGGGGGGCGGGGCGAAGCCCCGGGAGGGGGCAAGGGGCAAAGCCCCAAAGGCGGGGTCCCGGGGCGAAGCCCCGGAGAGAGGGGCGAAGCCCCGAGAGAAAGGCAGGGGCGAAGCCCCGACGCCCGAGAGGGCCCGGGGCGAAGCCTCGGAGAAGGGGGTCCAGGGGGCGAAGCCCGCCTGGCGGGGGTCTGGGGGTTCGACCCCCAGAAGACATGGACGAAACCGAAGAGAAGGCCGAAGCCCCGAAGGGGCGACGGCCTTCTCGAAGGTGGAGGTGCCGGGAATTGAACCCGGGTCCTCTGGCGTATCAACAGGGCTTCTCCGTGCGCAGTCCGCTACGTCTCTGCTTGGCTCCCTCGGTCACGCGAACAAGCCGAGGTGACGAGCCCAGCCACTGTTTGCTTCACGACTGTTCCCCGTGGCCGGGACAGTCGCTGAGCCTCCTAGCTGATGCCGGTACCCGGGCCGGAGGCGAACCCGGGCCGACAGAGACGCACTCGCTCAGGCGGCGAGGGCGTACTCGCGCTGACTGGAGTCGGCGCTTATTTGGTTGCGATGACGCTTAACGGTGGTCTCTCGCCTGCACCGGCACGCTTCTCCTGAATCAACGTCCAAAGTCGAAACCGTTCACCCCCTTGGTGGGAACACAACCTGTACATCATAACGCGTGCCGCCACCGCTTTACTCCAGGTGGGTAGGGCCAGCCCTACCGCGGGGATGCCCGCGCGCACCATGTCGACGCCGGTCCCGGAACGCGACGATGGATGCCGTCGTGGGATGAAGGGAGCCCGGTCATGGGTAGCGAGAGGCGGGATCCGCCGTTCGGTGGTTCGGTGGTGTTCCTGCTGATGAACCTGCCGCTGGGGGTGCTGGCGTTCGGGTTGCTGACGTCGTTCGCGGCGGCCGGGCTGGGGACCGCGGTCGTGTGGGTGGGCGTGGGCTTGCTCGCGGTGCTCGTGCTGGGGGTGCGGGGGGCGGCCCGGTTGGAGCGTGCGCGGGTTTACGCGCTGCTCGACCGCTACATCGACCTGCCTTACCTGCCGTTGCCGGCCGAGGGGCAGAAGAGCCGGTGGAAGGGCCGGTTGAAGGATCCGTCGACGTGGCGGGACCTGGTCTACTTCTTCCTGCTGTTCCCGCTGGGCGTCGTCGAGTTCGTGCTGGTGACGGCGTTCTGGTCGACGAGCCTGGCGCTGGCGGGGCTGCCGATCTACTTCCGGTGGCTGCCGGGCGGCGCGTACTACTTCCCGGCGGACGACCTGCGGTGGCTGACCGTGGATTCGACGGTGGAGGCGCTACCGTGGGCAGCGCTGGGGGTGTTGTTCATCGCGTTGTCGGTGGCGTTGACGAAGGCGCTGGCGGGGCTGCACGCCCGGGTGGCGATCGCGCTGCTGGGGACGACCGTGGCCCAGCGCCGTCGGATGGAGCGCTGGTGGGAAGACGCGGAAGAGAAGAACCTGGTGGCGGGATGACCGAGGCGCAGCAGCTGGAGCACCCGCGGCCGAACCCGGCTCGCACGATCGTGTACATGATCGTGAGCTTCTTCTTCCGGATCGTGCAGTTCGTGCTGATCGTGACGGGGATCGCGGTGGGGGTCGGCACGGCGGTGGTGTGGGTCGGGTTCCCGATCCTGCTGGCGACGACGAGCTTCATCCGCTGGTCGGCGGATCGCGAGCGGGCGTGGCTGGGCGCGATGCTGCGGGTGCCGCTGCCACCGGTCGAACGACGCTCGCAGGAGGGCCTGCCGCTGCTGCGGCGGTGGATGGTGCGGCTGAGCGACCCGACGACGTGGCGGGACCTGGCCTATCTGATGGCGGCGTTCCCGCTGGCGTGCGCGGAGCTCGGGATCGCGATCGCGTCGATCGTGCTGCTGCCGATGGCGATCTGGGTGACGCCGTGGCTGGGCTGGCTGCACGGCGAGCTGGGCATCGCGCTGCTGGGCCCGGACCGCACGACGCGGCTGGAGCGGAAGGCCGAGCGGCTGCAGGCGTCGCGGGCGCGCGGGGTCGACGCGGCCGAGGCCGAACGGCGCCGGATCGAGCGTGACCTGCACGACGGCGCGCAGCAGCGGCTGGTCGCGGTCGCGATGAGCCTCGGGCGGGCGAAGTCGAAGTTCGACCAGGACCCGGACATGGTGCGGGAGCTGATCGACGAGGCGCACTCGGACGCGAAGCTCGCCGTGTCGGAGCTGCGGGACCTGGCGCGTGGCATCTACCCGGCGGTGCTCGGCGACCGCGGGCTGGACGCGGCGTTGTCGGCGCAGGCGGCGAAGTCGCCGATCCCGGTGGACGTGACGGTGACCGTGGACCCGCGTCCGCCGGCGGCGGTGGAGACGACGGCCTACTTCATCGTCGGCGAGACGCTGACGAACATCGCGAAGCACTCCGGAGCGTCCGAAGCGGAAGTGAAGGTGTGGCGGACCGACGACCACGTCGTCGTCGAGATCACCGACAACGGCCACGGCGGCGCCGAAGTGCGGCCCGGCGGCGGGCTGGCCGGTCTGGCCGACCGCGCCGCGACGATCGACGGCGTGATCACGGTCGTCAGCCCGGTGGGCGGGCCGACCGTAATCCGGGCTGACCTCCCCTGCCAGTGGTGAATAGGCTGGACCCCGTTCATCCACGAACCTGGGGGCCGGATGCGGGTAGTCATCGCCGAAGACGCCGTGCTGCTGCGGGCGGGGGTGACCCGCCTGCTCGCCGACGAAGGCATCGAGACGGCCGCGGCCGTCGACAACGGGGACGACCTGCTCGGCGCGATCAAGGAGCATCGCCCTGACCTGGCGATCGTCGACGTCCGGATGCCGCCGACGTTCACCGACGAGGGCTTGCGCGCGGCCTTGGCGGCGCGCAAGGAGATCCCGGGGCTGCCGGTGCTGGTGCTCTCGCAGTACGTCGAGGAGTCGTACGCGGTCGAGCTGCTCTCGGGCGGCGCGGGCGGGGTGGGCTACCTGCTGAAGGAGCGGGTGGCCGACGTCGAGGAGTTCCTGGACGCGGTCCGCCGCGTGGCCAACGGCGGCACGGCGATCGACCCGGACGTGATCGCCCAGCTGATGGCCCGCGGCCGCCGCAACCCCCTGGACGCGCTGACCGCCCGCGAGTCCGAGGTGCTGGGGCTGATGGCCCAGGGCCTGTCGAACACGGCGATCGCGAACTCGCTGGTGGTTTCGCACGGCGCGGTGGAGAAGCACATCGGCAACATCTTCTCGAAGCTCGGCCTCGAAGCGAGCGCGGAGGAACACCGCCGGGTCCGTGCCGTGCTGACCTACCTGGGCCGCTGAACCGACAGACGGTGACCAGAAGTCCCGTAAAGTGAACATAGGGTCACCCGTTCCGCGGGCGGCACCCTCCCCACCGCTCACCTACCATGAGCGGACCCACCGGAGAGGAGCGCGCAGATGTCCGACGAGACCCGCTGCGTCCGCTTCTTCGGCGGCCCGCTCGACGGCCGCGTGCAGGAGCTCGGCGACGCCGAACCGGTGCCCGGCACCGTCATCCGGCACATCCACCTGCACGGCGGCCCGAAGATCGAGACCCGCTACGAGCTCGGTCTCACCGAGAGCGGCTGGGAGTACCGCGTCGCCGCGACGCGGCACGAACCGGAGCCGGACAACCTGAGGTAGGGAGAACCCCCGCATCCACCGGGGGTGAACAGGACCCCGAAGACGCCGGTAAGCACCGCTGTTCCCGCAGGTCGAACCGGCCAGGCTGAGCACATGCAGACAAGCCGGGACCGCTTCCTCGACGTCGTCCGGGCGGGGGCCATCCTCGCCGTCATCGCCCAGCACTGGGTCATGCCGGTGCTTTCCTACTCCGACGGCCACCTCGCCACCGGCAACGCGCTCGCCACGCCGGGGTGGTGGGTGGTGACCTGGCTGTCCCAGGTCATGCCGCTCGTCTTCTTCGCCGGCGGCGCGGCCAACCTGATCTCGTTCCGCCGCGCGGAATCGACGCGGGAGTGGCTCGGCGGGCGCATCAAGCGCCTGATGGTGCCGGTGCTGCCGCTGATGGCCGTCTGGCTGGTCATGCCGGACTTCCTGCGCGGCCTCGGCATCCCGCCCCAGCCCCTGCAGGTCGCGAGCGCGATCGCCGCGCAGCTGCTGTGGTTCCTCGCGGTCTACGTCCTGGTCGTGCTCCTCACGCCGCTGATGGTCGCCGCGCACCGGCGCTGGGGCCTGAAGGTGCCGCTG
Organism: Amycolatopsis sp. NBC_01488; assembly: GCF_036227105.1. NCBI lineage: Bacteria > Bacillati > Actinomycetota > Actinomycetes > Pseudonocardiales > Pseudonocardiaceae > Amycolatopsis > Amycolatopsis sp. NBC_01488. The sequence goes on from NZ_CP109434.1 coordinate 1,076,769, forward strand.
GTGATGGGGGTCGCCGGCGTGCTCGTCGACGTCGCGCGTTTCAACGATCTCGGCTACATCGGCTACGCCAACGCGATCTTCGTCTGGGTCGCGGTCCACCAGCTCGGCTTCCACTACGTCGAAGGCCGCCTCGGCACGCTCACCCGCCGCGCCGCCCTGACGCTCTCGGCCGCCGGCTTCGGCGTCACCGCGCTGATGGTCGCGTTCGGCCCGTACCCGGCCAGCATGATCGGCATGCCGGGCGCGCCGGTGTCGAACATGAGCCCGCCGACCGTGCTGCTCGCCTTCCTCGCCGTCGGCCAGATCGGCCTGCTGCTCGCCTTCCGCCCGCAGCTCAACGCGCTCGCCGAACGCCCCGGCGTCGGGCGCGCGCTCGGCTGGCTCGGCGCCCGGTTCATGAGCGTCTACCTCTGGCACATGCCGGCGCTGGTCGTGGTGGCGGGCGTGACGGTCTACGGCCTCGGCTACGAGACACCGGCGCCCGGCACGGTGTTCTGGCTCGCCATGGCGCCCGCGTGGTTCGCGGTGTGCGGGCTGGTGCTGCTGGGCCTGCTGCGGCTGTTCGCGCACTTCGAGATGCAGCGCGACACCGCCGTGGTCACCGCGAAGGTGCCGCAGCTGGTCGTCGCCGGGCTGCTGATCTCCGGGGGCCTGCTCGGCCTCGCCGCGCACGGGTTCGCGCCGCTGTCGGACGGGATCGCGCACGGCCCGGTGCCGTGGATCGTTCTCGCGACGGCCGGGTTCCTCCTGGCCGGCAAGCGGATCCGGGTCGCCGAGCTCGGCACCCGGTTCCTCGGCCACGCGGTCGCCGTGAGCGAACAGGCCGCGCTGCGTCGTTGAAAGCGCGTCGTCAAGGAACGTCAGCGCTCGAGCAGCCGCAGCGGGGTGTCGTGCAGGACGGCCCGCAGGAACGGCTCCCCCAGGCGATCGTCGGCCGCCCAGCCGGCGATCGCCTGCAGCTGCGTCGCGTAGGAGTACGGGATGTTCGGGAAGTCCGTACCGAGCACGACGCGGTCGGCGAACGCGGCCAGCCGCGCGGTCCAGTCCGGCGGCAGCGGCGACATCTTCTCCGCGAACGGCACCCCGACCATCGTGGTGTCCAGGTGCACCCGCGGGTACTTCTCGAGCAGCTCGAAGGCGGCCTCGAACTCCGGCATCGCCGCGTGCGCGAGCACCGCCGTGAGATCCGGGTACCGCGCCAGCACCTCTTCGAACACCGACAACCCGGTGAAGTCGCCCCGCAACGGACCGTGTCCACAGTGGACGACGACGGGCACGCCCGCGTCGGCCAGCGCACCCCAGACCGGCTTGAGCTGCTCGTCACGCGGGTCGTACGCGCCCACCTGCACGTGCGCCTTGAACACCCGGGCACCGGCGCGCAGCGCACCGTCCACAGCGGACCCGGCGCCGGGCTCGGGGTAGAACGTCCCGGTCGGCACCGCGTCCGGGACCCGCGCGGCGAACTCGAGCGCCCACTCCGTCAGCCACTGCGCCATCCCCGGCTTGTGCGGGTAGACGAGCGGCGCGAAGCGCGTCACACCCAGCGAGCGCAGCGTGGCCAGCCGGTCCTCTTCGGACGTCCGGTAGTGCACCGGCCAGTCGGTGCCGTAGTGCGTCGAGGCCCGGTCGAAGTACGCCCAGACCTTGTCCATCACCGGCTTCGGCAGGAAGTGGACGTGCAGGTCGACCAGGCCGGGCAGGCCCAGCGACGCTGTCCAGCGCGCGACGTCGCCGTCCGAAGCCGGGCCCGCCGTCACTCCGTGAACCGGCCCTTCAGCGCGCGGCCCATCGCCTTCCTGATGTCGCGCTCCGCGTCGCGCTTGGCGAGCGTCTGCCGCTTGTCGTAGGCCTTCTTGCCCTGGGCCAGCGCGATCTCGACCTTGACCTTGCCGTCCTTGAAGTACATCGACAGCGGGACCAGGGAGAGCCCGCTCTCCTTGGTCTTGCCGATGAGCTTCTCGATCTCGCGCCGGTGCAGCAGCAGCTTCCGGGTCCGCCGGGGCGTGTGGTTGGTCCAGGTGCCCTGCGTGTATTCCGGGATGTGCACGTTGCGCAGCCACACTTCGCCGTCGTCGACCGTCGCGAACGCGTCCGCCAGGGACGCCTTGCCCTCGCGCAGGCTCTTCACCTCGGTGCCGACCAGCACGAGACCGCACTCGTAGGTGTCGAGGATGGAGTAATCGTGCCGCGCCTTGCGGTTCGACACGATCACCTTCTGGCCACGTTCCTTGGGCATACGACCACTCTACGTGATTCCGGAAACGACAAGCAGCCGGTTTTGAACAGGCACAGCGACGCTAGTGCCGGACGTACAGCCGCAGCGTGACGTAACCGGTGATGGCGGAGATCACCACGGACACCCCGAGCAGGATCGGCGCGACCGGGAACAGCAGCTCCAGCATGGTGATCTTCGGGAACACGTCGCCGGTGAACACCGAGTCCAGGAAGCCGGCCTTGGTGATGATCAGCATGATGATCCCGATGATCGCACCGAAGGCGCCGGCGACCACCGCCTCCAGCAGGAAGGGCAGCTGCGTGTACCACCGCGTCGCGCCGACCAGCCGCATGATGCCGACCTCGGTGCGCCGGGTGAACGCGGACACCTGGATCGTGTTGGCGATCAGCAGCAGCGCCGCGATGGCCATGATGAGCGCGGCACCGAACGCCATGTTCCGGACGCCGTTGAAGGCGTTGAACACGCGGTCCAGGAACTTCTTCTGGTCGTCGACCTTCCGCACGCCCGGCTTGGTGCCGTACTCCTGCACGATCGACTCGCTGCGGTCCGGGTCCTTCAGCTTCACGTGCAGCGACGCGGGCAGCGACTCCGGGCCGGTCAGCTGGATGAGCTCCGGCTGGCTCTCGAAGATCTTCTTGAACCGGTCGAAGGCCTGGTCGCGGTTCTCGAACACGACCGACTCGACGCCGTCGTTGCTCTGCAGGGACGAGCGAAGCGACTGGCACAGCGACTGCGTGCAGCTCTTGTCGTTCGCACTGATGTCGTCGGTGAGGTAGACCGAAACCTCGACGTCGGCGAGGAAGTTGGATTTCATCTTGTCGATCGTGCGCACGGCCAGGAGGCCGCCGCCGAGCATGGCGAGCGACACGGCCGTGGTCAGGATCATCGCGATGGTCATCGTGACGTTCCGGCGCAGGCCGGTGATTACCTCACTGAAGACGAAACTGGCGCGCATGTCGGGGTCAGGTCCTTGAAGTCGGGGGGCAGGGCGGGGAGGTCAGCGACCGATGCCGTAGACGCCGCGGGCGTCGTCGCGGATCACCCGGCCGAGCTGCAGCTCGACGACGCGGCGCCGCATGGAGTCCACGATGGAGTGATCGTGGGTCGCCATCAGGACGGTCGTGCCGGTGCGGTTGATCCGCTCCAGCAGCAGCATGATGTCCTGGCTGGTGTCGGGGTCCAGGTTCCCGGTCGGTTCGTCGGCGAGCAGCACCAGCGGCCGGTTGACGAACGCGCGCGCGATCGCGACGCGCTGCTGCTCACCGCCGGAGAGCTCGTTGGGCAGCCGGTCCGCCTTCCCGTCGAGGCCGACGAGCTCGAGCACCTCGGGGACGACCTTCTTGATGGTCGGGGCGGGCTTGCCGATGACCTCGAGGGCGAACGCGACGTTCTCCGCGACGGTCTTGTTGGCCAGCAGGCGGAAGTCCTGGAAGACGCAGCCGATGGTCTGCCGCAGGCGGGGGACCCGGCGGCGGGCCAGCTTGGCGACGTCGAAGTTGGACACCATCACGCGGCCCTTGCTGGGCGTCTCTTCGCGCAGCAGCAACCGGAGGAAGGTCGACTTCCCCGATCCCGAGGGACCGATGAGGAAGACGAACTCACCCTTGTCGATGTTGACGGACACCCGCTCGAGCGCGGGCCGCGTCGAGGTCTTGTAGACCTTGGAAACCTCTTCGAGCCGGATCACGATTCGGCATACTACCCACCGGTCTCGTGAAGCCCCGGTTGCCCGGTGCACCCGGGTGGAGCAAGGGGCGTTTGCGCACGGTGTGTAATGGGGTCGTACCCCCACCCCCACGCCGGGGGCTGCGCCACCCGGACCCCCGGAAAGCCGCGGTGAGCGGTCGTCCGCCTACCCCGCGCCGATCAGGCGACCGCCGTCTGCTTCCGCCAGCGGATGCCGGCGTCGAGGAACCCGTCGATCTCGCCGTCGAGCACTGCCGACGGGTTGCCGACCTCGTAGTCGGTCCGCAGGTCCTTCACCATCTGGTACGGGTGCAGCACGTAGGAGCGCATCTGGTTGCCCCAGCTGGAGCCGCCGTCCTTGAGGGCGTCCATCTCGGCGCGCTCCTCTTCCTTCTTGCGCAACATCAGCCGTGCCTGGAGGACCTTCAGGGCGGCCGCCTTGTTCTGCAGCTGGGACTTCTCGTTCTGGCAGGAGACGACGATGCCGGTCGGCAGGTGCGTGATGCGCACCGCGGAGTCGGTCGTGTTGACGCTCTGGCCGCCGGGACCCGACGAGCGGTAGACGTCGACCCGGATGTCCTTCTCCGCGATGTCGACGTGGTCGACCTCTTCGACCTCGGGCAGCACCTCGACGTGCGCGAACGACGTCTGGCGGCGGCTCTGGTTGTCGAACGGCGAGATCCGGACGAGCCGGTGGGTGCCCTGCTCGACGGAGAGGGTGCCGTAGACGTAGGGGGCGGTCACCTTGAACGTCGCCGACTTGATGCCCGCCTCTTCGGCGTAGGAGATGTCGTAGACGTCGGTCGGGTAGCCGTGGCGCTCGGCCCAGCGCAGGTACATGCGCAGCAGCATCTCGGCGAAGTCGGCCGCGTCGACGCCGCCGGCCTCGGAGCGGATGGTGACGACGGCGTTGCGGTCGTCGTACTCGCCCGAGAGCAGGGTGCGGACCTCGAGGCCGTCGATGTCCTTGCCGAGGGCGGCGAGCTCGGCCTCGGCCTCGGCCATGCTGCCGGAGTCGCCCTCGGCCTCGGCGAGCTCGTACAGCACCCCCAGGTCGTCGAGCCGCTGGCGCAGGTCGTTGACCCGCCGCAGCTCGCTCTGCCGGTGGGACAGCTGGCTGGTGACCTTCTGCGCCGCCTCCGGGTCGTCCCAGAGGTTCGGGCTCGAAGCCTGCTGTTCCAGGTCGGCCACCTGGGCACGCAGCGCATCCAGGTCCATCACCGACTCGATTTGCGTCAGCTTGCCGGTCAGGTCCCTCAGTGCCGCGTCGAACTCATCACTCACGTTTGTCAAGGTTACGGCAAAACCCACGACCGGTTGCGGGGACCGGTCGTGGGCGCGCGAACCTCAGGCCGCGGGGATGGCGTCGAGCAGCTTCAGCGCGGCCTTGGCCTGGGCCTGGGCGAACTCGGCGACGGCCTTTTCGTACGGCCCGTCGGCCGCCTTGGTGGCCGCCTTGGCGTCGTCGAGCTGCTGGCCGTAGCTCGTCCGGGCCGACTCGAGCAGCGCCTGGCGCTGCTTCGCGGTCAGCGACGCCGCGTGCACGAGCCGCAGGATGAGCGGGCTGCGCAGGTGGTCGGGGCCGGCCTCGGACGTCAGCCAGGCCTTGAAGGCCTTCTTGCCGGCGGCGGTGATCAGGTACTGCTGGCTGGAGCGCGGGCCCTGCTTGCCGAGCCGGACGAGACCTTCCTTGGACAGCGCCGGGAGCTCCCGGTACACCTGGCTGCGGGTGACGCTGAAGAAGGCGCCGAATCGCTCACCAGCTCCCGCGACGAGCTGCCCGCCGGTGGCGGGACCGTCGTGGAGCAGACCGAGCAGGGCGGCGGCTGTTGCATTCAATTCGGACACGTCCCCTAGATTCCCACTTATCGGCCGCTGTGTCCACAGTGGTCAGCAGATCTGTCCATTGTGGCTAGTGAGATCCCCTCGTTCGGCCCAATGCGACCAGGTCCACTGTGGACCCGGACACGCTGCGCAACCACCCGGGGCGGCACTTTGGTCCAACCAGCCGCACGCGAGCCGCCCCGACGCCGCCAGCCAGGCGAGTTCGGCAGGAGGCTTTCCCCGGCTTGGCCGATCCCGAACACACACCGCAACCACCCGCAAACAAACCCCCTATCACGAGATTCGTAGCAGGAGGCGACCACGACGGGGGATCCAAGGGGGCGGAGCCCCTTTGGCGGGGGGTTTGAGGGTTCGACCCCCATTGCAACGCGAAAGAGGCGTGGCGAACGTTTTCCGTTCGCACACGCCTCTTACGTCTGTAGCGGGGACAGGATTTGAACCTGCGACCTCTGGGTTATGAGCCCAGCGAGCTACCGAGCTGCTCCACCCCGCGCCGTTGTGGTACTTGAATAGATTACACGGGGTGGCCACCGGCTTTACACCGGGGTCCCCTAACCGGCTGACCTGGCGTTACGCCGCTCCGAGCCACTGGCGTGCTCCACTGAGGACCATCGAGAGCCCGTCCTCGAACCGCGAGTCGACGTCGGCGAGGAGGTCACCGGCCTCCGCGCCGCGGTACCGCTCGTCCAGCTGCCCCGGCACCGGGTAGACCGCCTGCACTTCGATGATGAAGCCGACGACGTAGCTGTAGACGGTGAACAGCGCCTGGCCGGCCGCCGTTCGTCGAGGCCGGCGTCGATGCTGCGCCGCAGCGGGCTCGGCCCGACCAATCCGGTGTCGCCGAGGTAGGTCCCCGCGAAGACCTTCCCGCCGTCGCGGTAGGACAGCATCATCCGGCGCAGCGCCCGCGCGCCGTGCGCGACGGCGTCCCACTCCCCCAGCGAGTCCGGCGGCCGCCGCGCCTCGGCCGAATCGGCGTACACCTGCGTCGTCATTTCGTCGAGCAGCTCCTGCTGGTCAGGTCAACTTAACACTGTTAAGGAGATGGGGATGCACGTGCTGGACACCGAGGTGGTTGTCGCAGGAGCGGGACCGACCGGGCTGATGCTGGCGAACGAGCTGGCACTGGCCGGAGTGGACGTTCAGGTGCTCGAGCAGATGCACGAGCCGACGGGCTCGTCGAAGGCGCTGAACCTGCAGCCGCGCACGAGCTGACCGGCTTCGACCAGGACGCCGACGGCGTGACGGTCACGGCGGCCGACCTCCGGGTGCGGACGGCCTACCTGGTGGGCTGCGACGGCGGCCGCAGCGCGGTCCGCAAGGCGCTGAACCTGCCGTTCGAAGGGATCGAGGGCCGCGGCCTTCCCCGCGGGCGGCCAAGGCCTGAACCTGGGTGTCCAGGACGCGATGAACCTGGGCTGGAAGCTGGCGGCGCACCTGCGCGGCCGAGCACCGGCCGGCCTCCTGGATTCGTACGAAGCGAAGCGCCGCGCGGTGGCGTCCGGGGTCCTGCAGAACGTGGCAGCCCAGAACGCGCTGATCCCGATGACCCCGGACCAGCCTCGCGAGCAACTTGTTCCACAGTGGAAAGTTCGTCCTGCTGACAAAACCCCCGCAACCACCCCCACATCCGGAGATAGTCGCAGCAAAGGTGCCAAAACTCCCTGGCCCGATCTAACGACGGTCCTGATCCGCCCAGACGGCGACGTAGCAAGCACAAGAGGATCCACAGAAAGCTGGCTAACCCAAGAAGGCAACCAGACGCAGGGGGTCCAGGGCGGCGAAGCCCCCTGGCGGGGGTCTGGGGGTTCGACCCCCAGGGGCAAACGCGAAGGAGGCGCGGCCCGCGCATTCCGCGAGCACACGCCTCCCACATCCGTAGCGGGGACAGGATTTGAACCTGCGACCTCTGGGTTATGAGCCCAGCGAGCTACCGAGCTGCTCCACCCCGCGTCGTGACACCTACCTTACGCCTTGGTTTCCCAGGGGTGCAAAGCAGGTGCCCGTTAGGTAAGGGACGTCACCCTCCCGGCTGCGAACTCGGCGGCGGAGTGGTGGTCCCCGGCGCCGCGGTCTTCGCCGCTTCGTACTCCCTCGCCGCCGCGTCCAGGGCCGCCAGAGCCGCACCCTGGTCGGTGAAGTTGCCCGACTGCTGGGCGGCCTTCAGCTTGGCGATGGCCGACTGGATGTCCGTCACGGCCTTGTCCAGCGCCGCATTGCCACCGCCGGTGTTCGGCGGTGTCGTGGTCGGCGTGGTCGTCGGAGTCGTCGGCGGCGTGGTCGTGGGCTGCCCAGCCTGCGGTGGCGTGGTCGTCGCCTCGCCGGTGCCCGCGCCGAAGATCTGGTCGAGGGCTTCCTGCAGCGTCGCGCCGTAGCCGACCTTCGGCCCGTACGAGACGAGCACGCGGGCCAGCTGTGGATAGCTGTTCTGGTTGCGCTGCCGGATGTACACGGGCTCGACGTAGAGGAAGCCCTGCGCGACCGGCAGCGTGATCAGGTTGCCGTAGATCGGGATGACGTTGGGGTTGTTGAACAACGTCCGGTCCTGCGCCACCCGTGGATCGCTCTGGAACCGGTTCTGGACCTGCACCGGACCGTCGACCTGGGTCGCTCCGGTCGCCGCGCTGGGTAGCTGGAGGACGCGGATCTTCCCGTAGTCGTTCGGATCCGAGGACACCGACATCCACGACGCGAGGTACTGCCGTTGCAGACCGGTGAGCGAGCTGGTCAGCTGGAACGTCGGCTTGCTCTGGCCCGGGGTGTCGGCGAGGACGTAGTAGCCGGGCTGGTTGGCCGCGCCGGCCGCGGCCGGGTTGGAGCCGCCTTCGGCCGTCGGGTCCTGCGGGACGCTCCAGAACGCCTGCTGCGAGTAGAACTCCTGCGGGTTGCTGACGTGGTAGCGCGACAGCAGCTCACGCTGGACCTTGAACAGGTCTTCGGGGTAGCGGAAGTGCGACCGCAGGTCCGGCGAGATCTCGGAGCTCGGCTTCACGAGCCCGGGGAAGACCTTCTCCCACGCGTTGAGGACCGGTTCCTTGTCGTCGATCGAGTACAGGTTGACCGTGCCGTTGAAGGCGTCGACGGTGGCCTTGACCGAGTTGCGGATGTAGTTGATCGAGCTGTTGGCCTGCCGGGCGACGCCGTTGAGCGAGTCGTTGGTGGCCGCGCCGAGCTGCGTCTGCTGCGAGTACGGGAAGTTGTTGATCGTGGTGTAGCCGTCGATGATCCACTGGATCTTGCCGTCGACGACCGCGGGGTACGGGTCGCCGTCGAGGGTCAGCCACGGCGCGACCTTGCTGACGCGTTCGCGCGGGTCGCGGTTGTACATGATCTTCGAGTTGTCGCCGATGGCGTCGGAGAACAGGATGTTGCGTTCGCCGTATTCGGCCGCGAAGGCCAGGCGGTTGAACCAGTTGTCGACCGAGACACCGCCGGTGCCCTTGTAGTTGTAGCGGTCGGTGGCGGTGTCGTACTCGCCGGGCGCGCCGTTCCCGCCGACGATGGCGTAGTCGGAGTCCGCGGCAGACAGCTCGCCGTAGTAGATGCGCGGTTCCTTGACCTCGATGCCGGGCTGGCCCGGACCGGGTGAGCCGGCACCGGTCGCGTTCTGGGTGTCGCTGGTGGTCGCGATCGGGTAGCCACCGTCGGAGTTGGCGTCCTTGACCGCACGGTCGATGGTGTTGGCGGGCGCGGCGACGAAGCCGTTGCCGTGGGTGTAGACGAGGTGCTTGTTGATCCAGCTGGTCTGGTTGCCGGTCAGCCCCTCGGTCTTGATCTCCTTCGCCGCGACGATGTAGTCCTGCGTGACGCCGCCGACGGTGTAGCGGTCGACGTCGAGCTTGGCCGGGAAGCCGTAGAAGTTCTCGCGCCCGACGCGCTGGGTGAAGGTGTCGGAGAGGATGTTCGGGTCGAGCAGCCGGATGTTCGACATCGTCCCGGCGTCGGCCTTCAGCTGGTCCGAGGTCGCGGAAGACGCGCCGGTGTACGGCTGGTACTGGACGTCGGTGAGGCCGAAGGCACGGCGCGTGGCGTCCATGTTGCGCTGGATCGACGTCGCTTCCTTCTCGTTCGCGTTGGGCTTCACCGAGAACTGGTCGAGGATCGCGGGCCACGCGACGCCGACCAGGATGCTCGACAGGATCAGCAGCACGAGGGCGATCGCCGGCAGCTGCAGGTTGCGCAGGAAGGCGCCGGCGAAGAACGCGATCGCGCAGATCACCGAGATGCACAGCAGGATCAGCTTGGCCGGCAGGACCGCGTTCAGGTCGGTGTAGGTGGCGCCGATGAACAGCGGCGCGTTCCGGTCGGACAGCAGCAGGTTGTACCGGTCGAAGAAGTACTCGGCGGCCTTGAGGAGCACGAAGATGCCGACGGTGATGGCGAGCTGCGCGCGGGTCGGGCCGGCCAGCTGGCCGCCCTTGCCCGCCAGCCGGATGCCGCCGAAGACGTAGTGCGAGATGAGCGCGCCGAAGAAGGAGATGACGACGGTGACGAACAGCCAGCCGAGCAGCCAGTTGTAGAACGGCAGGTCGAAGGCGTAGAAGCCGACGTCGTTGCCGAACTCGGGATCGGTCTGGCCGAACGAGGTGCCGTTCATGAACAGCTGGACGACCTGCCAGTCGCCCTGGGCGGACAGGCCGGCGATGAGGCCGGTGACCACCGGGATGCCGACGCCGAAGAGGCGGATCCGGGCGACGATCGCGGACCGGTAGCGGGCCAGCGGGTCGTCGGCGCCGGAGATCGGCACGAACACCGGGCGGGTGCGGTAGGCGATCATCAGGCTGATCGCGAGCGCCCCGCCGACGAGCAGCCCGACCGCGAAGAACAGCACGATCCGGGTGACGAGCTGGGTGGTGAACACCGAGCGCGCCCCGACCTCTCCGAACCAGAGCCAGTCGACGTACGTGTCGAGCAAGCGGGCTCCGAGCAGGAGCGCCAGCACGATCACCGCGGCGATGATGAGGAGGATCCGGCTCCGCCGGGACAGCTTCGGCAGGCTCACCGGGGGCCGAGTCGCCACGGCGCACGCTCCTGTCTTCGTCAGCACTCGAGCAGGGGCGCACGCGCCCCCTGATTCCCTAACTCTACGGATGCCCGGGGAAGTTCCCGGGACCCGCCCAAACCGGACTCGCGACGTGGTCTCGCGGATCCGCCTGACACGATGTGCGCATGGAACCGCAGCAGGCCGGCGTGGCCGCTCTCGCCCGGGAGATCGAGGATTTCATGGCCGCGAGCGGCTGGGACCAGCCGCCCCAGCTGTTCGCGCTGGTGCCGACGGCGGCGCTGCTGGACGAGCAGCCGGAGCTGGCCGGGCAGCTGGACCGGACGAGCCCGCTGACGCCGGTGGCGCAGGAAGCGCTGCCCGAGGGCGACCTGGCCGAGGCGCTCGCCCGGATCGCGTGGCCCGATCTGGTGATCGGGTGCGCGCTGGCGCAGGAGATCATCGTGCTGCCGCCGGGCTCGGAGTCGGAGCTGCCGGACGTCGCGGAGGCCGACGCGGACAGCCTGCGCCGCGCGGCCGCCGACCACCCGCAGCGGACGGAGGCCCGGTTGGTGGCCGCGGTCCTGCGCGACGGCGAAGGCGCGTGCGTCATGCGGCTGCGCGGGATCGGCACGGCCGAAGGCACGGACGAGTCGGTCGACGAGATCGTCGAAAGTCCCGACCTCGCCCCGAACCTCGTCGAGGCCCTCAAGGCGACGCTCCTCCCCTAGCAGGCCGCGGTCGGCCGGCCCGCCTTCAGGTTGGCCAGCTGCGCGAGCGCGTCGTCCAGTGTGGACACCTTGATGAGGTTGAGCCCGGCCGGCGCGGTGGTCTTGGCCTCGGCGCAGTTGTGCTCGGGCACCAGGAAGTCGGTGGCGCCCGCCTCGCGCGCGCCGACGACCTTGAACGAGATCCCGCCGATGGGGTCGACTTCGCCGGTCTCGGTGATCTCGCCGGTGCCGGCGATGTGCCGCCCGCCCGCGAGGTCGCCGGGCTCCAGCCGGTCGATGATCGCGAGGGTGAACATCAGCCCGGCCGACGGGCCGCCGACGTCCTGCAGGGAGATGTTGACGTTGAAGGGCGCGTCGGCGCGGTCGACCGCGGTGAGGCCGATGAAGCCCTCCTTGCGGTCGGGGCGCGACGCGAGCGTGAGCGGCACGGTGCGCTCGGGCTGGCCGTCCGACTGGAAGGTGATCTGGACGGTCTGGCCGGGCAGCGTGCCGGCCAGCGCGGCCCGGACGTCCGCGGCCTCGACGATCTTCTTGCCGTTGACCGTGATCAGCTTGTCGCCCGGGGCGAGCACGTGGTCGGCCGGACTGCCGGAGACGATCTGCTTCGTCAGCACCTTGATCGGGTAGCCGAGCTTGCGCAGCGCGGCGACCTGGGCGTTCGTCTGCGAGTCCTGCAGCTGCTGGATGTTCTCCTGCTTGACCTGATCGTTCGTCTCGCCCGGCTTGAAGTACTCCTCGCGCGGCGCGAGCGCGTAGCGGCCGCTGGCCCAGAAGCCGAGACCCTGGAAGAGCGTCACGCCGTCGTGCAGGGAGACGGTCGTCATCCGCAGCTCGCCGGTGGTCTGGAAGGTCTGGTGACCGCTGACCTGGATGACCGGGTTGCCCGCGGCGTCACGACCCAGCGTGTCGTAGGTCGGGCCGGGACTGATCGCCACGAACGGCACCGGCACGACCAGGCCGAGCACCACGAAGACGAGGAACAGCGAGCCGCTGACCACGAGCGTCCAGCCGCGGCGGGTCATCCGCCGGGTCTCGCCGCCGGCCTCGGCGCCGGGGTCCGGGCTGCTCTTCGCGGGTGCGGTCTGCTCGGAGGACTTGGTCACGACCGACAGCGTACGGTGACCGCGTTCGCTTCTCGGTGAAGGCCACGCACATGACGCGCTCGGGCCTTCCTGACCCGCGTACGGTGGACACATGAGCAAACCCCCGTTCGGCTTCGGACCGTCCGATCCCGACAAACGAGGAGAGAACGACCCCTCGGAAGGCGGGCAGCCGTCCGGTGCCGAGGCCTTCAACCAGCTCGGGCAGATGCTGAGCCAGCTGGGCCAGATGCTCAGCCAGGCCGGCACTTCCAGCGGGCCGGTGAACTACGACCTCGCCAAGCAGATCGCCCTGCAGAACCTGGGCAGCTCCGGCAACACCGGCGAGAGCCGCCTCGGCTTCCGCGGCGGCGACGACGCGAACGCCGCGGTCCGCGACGCCGCGCACCTCGCCGAGCTCTGGCTCGACGCGGCGACGGTGTTCCCGGCCGGCGCGACGGCGACGGTCGCCTGGTCGCCGCGGACCTGGGTCGAGAAGACGCTGCCGACGTGGCAGCGCCTGTGCGACCCGGTGGCGCAGCAGATCTCGGGCGCGTGGATGCAGGCGCTGCCCGAGGAGGCCAAGGAAGCCGCCGGCCCGCTGCTGCAGATGATGGGCCAGATGGGCGGGATGGCCTTCGGGTCCCAGCTCGGCAACGCGCTGGCCCAGCTGGCGTCGGAGATGCTGACGGCGTCGGAGATCGGCCTGCCGCTCGCGCCCGCCGGGACGTCCGCGCTGCTGCCGGCGAACATCGAGAAGTTCGCCGATGGCCTGGAGCTGCCGAACAGCGAGATCCTGGTGTTCCTGGCCGCCCGCGAGGCGGCGCACCAGCGGCTGTTCACGCACGTGCCGTGGCTGCGCCAGCGCCTGCTGGCGACGGTCGAGGAGTTCGCGCACGGCATCACCGTGGACACGTCCGCGCTCGAGTCGCTGGCCGGCCGGATCGACCCGGCCAACCCGGCGAGCATCGAAGAGGCCATGTCGTCCGGGCTGCTGGAGCCCCAGACGACGGACGAGCAGAAGGCGGCGCTGAGGCGCCTGGAGACGCTGCTGGCCCTGGTCGAGGGCTGGGTGGACGTGGTGGTGGCCGAGGCGGTCGGCGACCGCCTCCCGGGAGCGGACGCGCTGCGCGAGACCCTCCGCCGCCGCCGCGCGACGGGCGGCCCGGCGGAGCAGACGTTCGCCACGCTGGTCGGCCTGGAGCTGCGCCCCCGCCGCATGCGGGACGCATCGAACCTGTGGAAGCTGGTCGGCGACCGCCACGGCGCGGACAAGCGCGACGGCCTGTGGTCCCACCCGGACCTGATGCCGACGGCCGAGGACCTGGACGAGCCGATCGACTTCGCCGACCGCGTCGGCGAGACGGGCCTGCTGGACGGCCTGGACCCGATCGCCGAACTGGAGCGCACGGAACAGTCGGAGCAGTCCGAGCGCGCGGAGCGCGAGGCGAAGAGCAAGGAAACCCCGCCGGACCCGGATGAGGGCGGCGAGAGCCGCAGCTGACCCCAGTCCAACGGGCCGGGCTTCTCCGCACCAGCGAGGAGCCCGGCCCGTTCGCATGGCCGTCCAGCTCCGCGGACCACTCGACTACGCCGCCGCCGCTCCCCTGCCGCTGCCGCCTCCCAGTCGCACTGGCACCCACCACGCGACCTGGCGCGGCAAGCACCCCGGCTCCCCGCCCACACACCGCCAGTCCGGCCCGCACCCGCGGGCCCGACCGCACTCCCGTCTCCGCCTCCTCCCGGCCCGAACCCCTCCGCGACCGGGGCGACCCGCAAACCGCAGGTCGCCCCGGCCGCATCACCCGCTCAGTCCTCGGTGTCGATCCCCCACCCGGCGGCGGCCGACAGTCCTTCCAGGAATCCCATCGCGCGTTCCGTCTTCGGGTACCGGCGCACCAACGCCCAGAACGCCGGGTCGTGCCCGGGCTCGCGCAGGTGCGCCAGCTCGTGCACCAGCACGTAATCGAGCACCCAGGGCGGTACCTTCCGCAGCCGGTCGCTGACCCGGATGGTCGCGTCGACCGGCGTGCAGGACGCCCACCGCGTGCGCATCGGCGGCACCCAGCGGACGCTCGCCGGCACCGCGGTGCCGCCCAGGTACTTGCCCGACAGCAGCGCGCACCGCGCCAGCAGGGCGTCGTCCGACGTCTTCGGGGACGCCGGCCGGCGTGGTTCCGAGCGCTGCAGCTTGCGCTCCATCTCGGCGACCCAGTGTTTTTCCTCCGCCCTGGTCATCCGCGCGGGGATGAGCACGACCAGCGTGTCGTCCTTCCAGTACGCGGTGACCGTCCGGTGCCGGCGCTGGCTGCGCCGCACTTCGACCTTGTGTCCAGGTGTGTCCGACGGGGGGTTCGTTTCCCCCGGGCCTCTCAGCGAGGGCATGCGTGCTTCGACCACCCGACAACGGTAAGGCCCGGCACCGACAACTCCGAGCGCATTGAGGTCACAGAGCCGAGTTGTCCACAGCCCTCTTTCCTTGTGGACAACTCGGCCGATCCGGCGCCTTCCCGGGCTCGATCGACGCCGCCGGATGCCATCCTGCGGACATGCTCCTCTCCACCGCGGACATGCCTCCGGTGCTCCTGCCGGCCCATCCCGCCCTGCTCCCGGGCATCACGGTGCTCGAACGCGGCCCGCGCGAGATCCAGATCGGGCTCGACCCGCGCCACGGCGTGATCGTCGAAGGCCTGCCACCCGGACTCGTCGCGCGGCTGCGGAAACTCGACGGCAGCAAGCCCGTCGAACGGATCCTGCTCGCCGAGAGCGAACACCGCGACCAGCTGCGGACGCTGCTGCGGCAGCTGACCGCGCTCGGCCTGGTCACCGACGCGGGGAGCCCGGAGGGCCCGGGTCTCCGCGGCGAAACCGGCCTCTGGTCCCTGCGCGCACGTCACCACCAGAGGGCCCTGAGCGACCGGCGGCGCGCCACCGCGGTCACGGTGCACGGCGACGGCCGGGTGGCGGTCGCGGTCGCCGTGCTGCTGGCCAACGCCGGGGTCGGGCACGTCGAGCTGCAGTTGCCCGGCACGGTCACCGAGCACGACCTCGGCACCGGCTTCACCGAAGCCGACCTGGGCCGGCCCCGGCGGCAGGCCCTCGGCGACCTGCTCCGCCGCGTCGACGCCGACGTGCGCGTCACTCGCCTGCACGACCGGTACCCCGAACTGGCCCTGCTCACCGACGCCGTCGTCCCGGCGCCGGAGGTCGTCGCCGAGCTGATGACGGACGGCGTCCCGCACCTGCTCGTCCGCGTCCGGGACGGCACGGCCATCGTCGGGCCGCTGGTCGTGCCGGGCCGCAGCTCGTGCCTGCGCTGCGCCGACCTGCACCGGACCGACCTCGACCCGTGCTGGCCGCGCGTCGCCGGCCAGCTGACGGGCCGGCACCAGCGGCCCGACCTCGGCGCCGTGCACGCCTGCGCGTCGCTGGCCGTCGCCCAGGCCATGCGGCTGCTCTCCCCCGCCGGGCCGGCACCGCCGACGTGGAACGCGACCCTGGAGATCGACGCCTTCGACGGCCGCATCCGCCACCGCGGCTGGCCCCCGCACCCGCGCTGCGGCTGTGGCGCTCCAGCGCCGCAACAGGAGACGTAGGCCACTAAGACGTCGTGAGCAGGCTGCGCGCCGCCGAGGTCGCAAGGCAGAATTGCGGAGGTGACCGACTTCCGCGACCCAGGCGATCGTGACACCGCGATGCCGCGCAAGGGTGCTGCCCGTACCGCCAAGCTCGCCAGTCTGCCGCTCGGGATCGCCGGGCGGGCGGTCGGCGGGTGGGGCAAGCGGCTGGCGGGGCAGAGCGCGGAGCAGGTCA
Source organism: Amycolatopsis sp. NBC_01488 (assembly GCF_036227105.1). Lineage (NCBI taxonomy): Bacteria > Bacillati > Actinomycetota > Actinomycetes > Pseudonocardiales > Pseudonocardiaceae > Amycolatopsis > Amycolatopsis sp. NBC_01488. Next base: position 1,093,140 of record NZ_CP109434.1, read on the forward strand.
ACGCGACGCTCTCGGCGAAAGCCGCCGAGCAGCTGTTCGAGGTGCTCGGCACGCTCAAGGGCGGGGCGATGAAGTTCGGCCAGGCGCTGAGCGTGTTCGAGGCGGCAGTGCCGGACGACATGGCGAAGCCGTACCGCGAGGCGCTGACGAAGCTGCAGGCCGCGGCGCCGCCGATGGCGGCCCGCCAGACCCACCGCGTGCTCGCCGAGCAGTTGGGCCGCACCTGGAGCAGCCGGTTCGCCTCGTTCGACGACGAGCCGGCGGCGGCCGCGAGCATCGGCCAGGTGCACCGCGCGGTCTGGCACGACGGCCGCGAGGTCGCGGTCAAGGTCCAGTACCCGGGGGCCGACGAGGCGTTGCGCAGCGACCTGCGGCAGCTGCAGCGGTTCAGCCGGCTGTTCCAGGCGTTCGTGCCCGGCACCGAGGTCAAGCCGCTGCTGGCCGAACTCGCCGAGCGGATGAACGAGGAGCTCGACTACCAGGGCGAGGCGCAGCACCAGCGCGCCTTCGCGAAGGCGTTCGACGGCGATCCCGGCATCCTCGTGCCACGCGTGGTGGCCAGCGCGCCGAAGGTCGTGGTGACGGAGTGGGTGACCGGCACGCCGTTGTCGAAGGTCATCGCGGACGGCGACCGCGAGACCCGGAACCTGGCAGGCCGGCTGCTGACGGAGTTCCACTACTCGTCGCCGGAGCGCGTCCACCTGCTGCACTCGGACCCGCACCCGGGCAACTTCATGATCACCGAGGACGACCGGCTGTGCGTCATCGACTTCGGCGGCGTGGCCCGGCTACCCGACGGCATCCCGCGCCACCTGGGCGAAATGACGCGGCTGGCCCTCGACGGCGAGTCCGCCGAGCTGATGCGGCTGCTGCGGGAGAACCGGTTCATCCGCACCGACAGCGACCTGACCGCGGACGAGGTGCTCGCGTACCTGGCGCCGTTCACCGAGCCGCTGGCGAAGCCGGTGTTCCACTTCACGCGCAAGTGGATGCAGAAACAGGCGTGGCGCGTCGGCGACAGCCGCGGCAACGACTTCCGGGTCGGCCGGTCGCTCAACCTGCCGCCCGAGTACCTGATGATCCACCGGGTGACGGCCGGGTCGACGGGCATCCTCTGCCAGCTCGACGCGGAGATCCCGGCACGCGGCATCGTCGAGCGCTGGCAGCCCGGATTCGCCGCCTGAGTTGTCCACAGGCCGGGGCGCGAACGGGCGGATTCCGGCGAGTTGTCCACAGCTGCGCGGGACGGGGTTCCACCCGGTTGGCCGAGCCGCCATGCTCGGTGCATGACCGCTACTCAATGCACCGATCCACTGGCACTCAGTAACCCCGGCTCGTGCGAGGTGATGAACCTCGAACAGTTACGCAGGGCCGGAGTGTCCGACCGAAGAATCCGGCGGCTCTGCGGCCCCGGCGGGCCGTGGCGCCGCCTGCACCCCGGTGTCGTCCTGCTGCGCAACAGCGCTCCGACGCGGCAGCAGCTGCTGCACGCCGCGCTGGTGCGGTACGGGCCGAGGGTGGTGATCACGGGCGCCGACGCGCTGCGGGCCCACGGCGTGAAGTGCCCGGCGGACGGCGAGATCCGGCTGCTGGTGCCTGGGTACTGCCGGCTGGCTTCGTGCGACGGCGTCACCGCGGCCCGCACGGCCCGGATGCCGGCACCGGTGGTGGTCGACGGGCTGCCGTTCGCACCGCCGTCCCGGGCGGCGCTCGATCTGGCGAGGTCCGAGCCGGACCCGGCGCGCATCCGCCACCTGCTGACTCTCCCGCTCTACTGGGGCCTGTGCGACCGCCAGGAGCTGCTGACGGAGCTGGCCGAGGGCCCCCAACGCGGCACGGCGGCGGTCCGCAAGGTGCTCCACGAGCTGGAGGAGGGCCCGATCCAGGCCCACGGCCTGGCCGTGCAGGTCCTGGAGACGGCACGCCTCCCACCCCCGACCTGGGACGTGACGATCTGCGACCGCCGCGGCCGCCGCATCGGCGAGGCGGACGCGTGGTGGGACGAGATCGGCCTGGCCTGGCAATACCGCTGCGGCCCGGCAACGGGTGGCTTCTCCCACCTCGCCCTCGCAGCGACGGGCATAGTCCTGGTCCGCTGCACGGTCCGCCAGCTGCGCCAGGTCCCTCGCGAGGTGGCCCAAGAGCTGGCCCTGGCCTTCGGCGAGGCAGCCCGAACGCCACGCCCAAGGGTCCGAGCCGTCCCGATGACCCCGATAGGCGACGCAGCATGAGCGCCACTTGCCCCGAGCCGAGCCGCGCGCCGTTACCGGCATCCCGTGCTGCCGTGGGCGCCAAGCCATCCCGTTCACCAAGGCCGCGCGACCCAGTCCGAAGGACATACCTGTCCACGACACCCGCACATCCGTGGTGTGATCAGACCGGCTCAGCCACCAAGGCCGCGCGGAAGCTCGCCATCAGCGCCGTCGTGGGCCATCAGAAGTGCGGTCCGATCACCAGTACTCGTCGGGCAGCTTGCCCTCGATGTCGCGTACGTGCTGCCGCGCGCAGTCCGGGCACAGCCACCGCACCACGCCGCGCTCGCGGCTGGACACCCAAGCGAGTGCCGTGGACGGGTCCCCGTCGGCGCCGCGGGTACGCCCGCAACGCGTGCACACGACCGGCTCCGGGGCGCTCACCGCAACCGTCCACAGTGGATCGCCTTGGCGCCGAACAGGAACAGGTCGTCGCGGTGGCCGAGGAAGTCCGGGCCGTCCGGATCGGTCAACGCGGCGACCGCCTCGCGATCAGCCGCGTCGAGCCGCTCCCCGGCCGACTCGGCGAGCCAGCCGACGCGATGCACGACGTACTCGCGCAGCAAGTCCGAACCGGGCATGGGGTGATCGATGAGCGCACCGAAGGACTCGACGTCCGCCAGCCCGGCCTCGCGGAGGGCGCGTGGCCAGCCGTAGGGCATCGCGACGCTGCCCGGAAGCCCGGCCCGCATCCCGGCGAACCACTCGGCCCGCGCGGCGAGGAGCCGATGCTCCAGGCCGGGCCGTCCCACTCCGACGTCCCACGGGAGGCATCGCATTTCGAGCCCGCCCTCGCCGATGGCGAGCACCCCACCGGGCCGCACCAGTCCGGCAAGGGCACGCAGGGCTGCCTGCTGGTCACCGACGTGGTGCACGACGCCGGAGGCCCACACAAGATGGACACCGGGCACCCGCTCGGCCAAGCGCGGATCGGCGAGGTCGCCGTGCACACCGACGACCTCGACGTTCTCACCAGCGGCTTCGGCAACGGCCCGCCGCGCCTCGGCCAGCAGTGCGGGCGTGGCATCGAGCAGGACGACGGTGCCACCTTCGCCGCGGGAAAGCTCACGCGCGAAGAGCACGCTCATCCCGCCTGCCCCACACCCGACGTCGAGCAGGGTCGGCCGCCCGGGGAGCCGGGCGAGCAACCGCCGTGCGACGGGCGCGAGTGCTTCGGCATCGAGCGCGTCGGCCATGCGCAGCTGAGCGAGCCGGTCCGCCCAGTCGATGTCGTCGTGGGTGTGTGCGGACATCACCCCATTCAACACCGGGCAGGCCGACGAACCCGTCGGCCACGCCCGGAAGGCACTTCCGACCAGCACGAAAGCCCCCGCCGCCCGAAGGGGCGGCAGGGGCCTGCGCTCAGTTCTGGTCCAGCTCGTACCGCTCCGCCCGGCGAGCCGCCCATCGGGCTACTCGCGTCCAGCGGCGGACGGCACGCGCGCTACCTCGGGCCCGCTGGGCGCGGACCCCCTCTTCCAGATCCCGTATTCGGGCCCGGGACAGTTCTTCGTAAAGCAACATCTCGCTGATCTCCTCGATCTCGGTCTTCGTCAACTGCAGGTGCGGACGGCACATCCGCGCTTCGTGGTCCTTCGTGGTGACCGGTTCGACGCTCATGCGGCGGCGCTCCGGTGATCGCCGCCGGCCTTGGCCGCGGCGGGCTCGACGACAGCGTTCTTGCGCGGGCGGCCACGCGGCCGCTTGCGCGCGATCACGACGCCGCGCTCGAAGATCTCGCCGCCCCAGACGCCCCACGGCTCGCGACGAGCCAGTGCGCCCGCCAGGCAGGCCTCGCGCACCGGGCAGTCGGCGCACTGCGCCTTCGCGCGCTCGAGCTCGGCCGGGGACTCGGCGAACCACAGGTCCGCGTCGCCCGAGCGGCAGGGCAGAGCCGCGTCCGGCACGGCGATGGGGTCGAGCAGGTCGGCGAATATTGCCTCACCCGAGGTGTAGGCGATGGCCGAAGACATGGCAGTTCCTCCTTGTGTCGTACGGGTTTTCGGTTGGGAGATGGAGCTGGGCAATGCTGGTCCTCTTGGGTTGTGCAGCCAAAAACACGAAGGCCGCGGATCCGGGTTTTCCGGTTCCGCGGCCTTCGTGAGCCTCTAGTCCTGACTAGGTCAGGAACTTCGCTCCCGTATCGACGACGGAACACGGAACTGCTTGATGGTCGGCAGATCGGCCTGCGGGTACGCGGCGAGAACGCCCTGCGTCCCGAAGACGACGTCACCGGTGGCCCAACGCCGCTCGACGCGACGCATGCCACGGATCTCGTGCGCGCTCACGGACACACCGGTGCCCGGGCGCTGAGCAGCCGCAACTTCCGCGGCGCAGGACAGACGGGTGCCCGGGTTCGTGAGCGACATGGTGTTGATCATTTCACCGGCACCTCCTTCTGTACTCTGCACATGCGGCCGCCGAACGGCGCTGCGTCACGTGGATCCCCAGCCGAGCCCTTCGGGCTCGGTACTGGCAGGTTATTGCCCCCCACCACACCGGGGCAACTCAATTAACGGGAAAATCCTCGAAGATACGAAGATCGCCTCTGAGCAGCGGGTTCGCCGCGTCGATCATGGCTCGGACGCGGTCAACACCGCATCGCCGCGCCACTGCCGCACGGATGACGCGGCCGGCCCGTCACGACTCGGCCGACGCCCGGACCACGCCGAGGATCTCCGCGCCGAACCGCTCGAGCTTCGTCGCCCCGATCCCCGAGATCGACACCAGCGCCGCCTCGTCCAGCGGGCGCTGCTCGGCGATGGCCATCAGCGTCGCGTCGGTGAACACGACGAACGCCGGCACCTTCAGCTCCCTGGCCCGGTCGCCGCGCCAGGACTTCAGGCGCTCCAGCAGGCCCTCATCCACTGTGGACGGGCACTTCCCGCAGCGGCCCAGCTTGACCTCGAGGGTCTCCAGCAGCGGGCCGCCGCAGACGCGGCAGCGCGTCTTGACCGGCGTCGACGGCTTCTGCTGCGACCGAGCGGCCCTGGCCGCCGGGTGGTCCTCCGGGATCAGGCCGTACAGGAACCGGCTGCGCCGCCGGTTGCGCCGCCCGCCCGGCGTGCGGGCCAGCGCCCACGAGAGCCACAGGTGCTCGCGGGCCCGCGTCACGCCGACGTAGAACAGCCGCCGCTCCTCCTCGATGGCCGCTTCGTCGTCGCCCGCGTGGAGGATCGGCATCGTCCCCTCGGCGAGGCCGACGAGGAACACCGCGTCCCACTCCAGGCCCTTCGCCGCGTGCAGCGACGCCAGCGTCACGCCCTCGACCGTCGGCGGGTGCTGGGCCGCGGCGCGCTGGTCGAGCTCGGCGTTGAAGCGCGGCAGGTCCGCGTCCTCGACCGTCGAGGCCAGCTCTTCGGCCAGTTCGACGATCGCCAGCAGCGCGTCCCACCGCTCCTTCGCGGCGCCGCCCGCCGGCGGCGACTCGGTCAGCCCGACGCGGGCGAGCACCGATCGCACCGTCGTGACCAGGTCGGAGCTGACGTCACCGCTCGCGGCGCGCAGCGCCGACATCGCCTGCCGGACCTCCGTCCGGTTGAAGAACCGCTCGCCGCCGCGGACCAGGTACGGGATGCCAGCCTCGGCCAGCGCCGACTCGTACGCCTCCGACTGCGCGTTCACCCGGTACAGCACGGCGATCTCGCTCGCCGCGACGCCGCCGTCCAGCAGCTCGCGCACCCGCCGGGCGACGGCCTCGGCCTCGACCGCCTCGTCGTCGAACTCGGCGAAGCGCGGCTCCGGGCCCGACGGCCGCTGGCCGATCAGCTTCAGCCGCGAACCCGCCGGCCGTCCCCGCGCGGCGCCGATGACCCGGTTCGCCAGCGAGACCACCTCGGGCGTCGACCGGTAGTCGCGCTCGAGCCGGACGACGGTCGCCTCCGGGTAGCGCCGCGTGAACTCCAGCAGCGACCGCGGCGACGCGCCGCCGAAGGAGTAGATGGTCTGGTTGGCGTCGCCGACGACGGTCAGGTCGTCGCGGCCGCCGAGCCACGCGTCGAGCAGGCGCTGCTGCAGCGGCGTGACGTCCTGGTACTCGTCGACGACGAAGCACCGGTAGCGGTCGCGGAACTCCTCGGCGACGACGCCGTGCTCCTCCAGGACCGCGGTCGTGTGCAGCAGGAGGTCGTCGAAGTCGAGCACCTGCGCGGCGTTCTTCAGTTCTTCGTAGGTGCGGTACACCTGCGCGATCTGCGCCGCCGGCGCCGGGATGTCCCGCTGGGCGCGCGCCGTGACGGCCGGGTAGTCGTCCGGGCTGACCAGCGACGCCTTCGCCCACTCGATCTCGCTCGCCAGGTCGCGCAGGACCTCGACCTCGGTGCCGAGCTTGGCCCGGTTCGCGGCCTGGCCGACGAAGCGCAGCTTGTTGTCCAGCAGGTCCCACGGCCGGTCGCCGACCACGCGCGGCCAGAAGTAGCGCAGCTGGCGGCGGGCGGCGGCGTGGAACGTCAGCGCCTGCGCGGCTTCGACGCCGAGGCCGCGCAGCCGCGTCCGCATCTCCCCGGCAGCACGCGTCGTGAACGTGACGGCGAGGACCTGACCAGCGGAAACGTGCCCGGAGCGGATGAGGTGGGCGATCCGGTGGGTGATCGTGCGGGTCTTGCCCGTGCCGGCTCCGGCGAGCACGCAGACCGGCCCCCGCGGGGCGCTGGCGGCGGCGCGCTGCTCGGGGTCGAGACCATCGAGCAGGCGGTTCAGGCTCTGGGGGGAAAGTACGCCGGTCACGTCCGGCATCCTCGCAGAGGGGGACGGGGAATCGGGGCAGGGGCACGCGGCCGTATCCTGGACAGATGGCGGGACAGCAGGACAAGGAAGCGGCCAAGCAGGCCAAGAAGGAGAAGCGCGCGGCGAGCAAGGCACGCCGTGGCCAGCTCTTCGAGGCCTTCAAGATGCAGCGCAAGGAAGACCCGTGGCTCATCCCGTGGATGGCCGGGTCGATCGTCGTCGTCGCGGGCGTCTTGTTCGGGATCGGGTTCTTCTTCAACGCGCAGTGGGCGCTGCTGCCGCTGGGGCTGGTCCTCGGCGCCCTGCTCGCCATGATCATCTTCGGCCGTCGCGTCCAGAAGACGGTCTACTCGAAGGCCGACGGTCAGCCCGGCGCCGCGGCGTGGGCGCTGGAGAACCTGCGCGGCAAGTGGAAGGTGACGCCGACCGTCGCCGCGACGACGCAGCTCGACGCCGTGCACCGCGTGCTGGGCGGCCCGGGCGTGGTGCTCGTCGCCGAGGGCGCGCAGCACCGCGTCAAGACGCTGCTCGCCCAGGAGAAGAAGCGCGTCTCCCGGCTGGTCGGTGACACCCCGATCTACGACGTGACGATCGGCCACGAAGAGGGCCAGATCCCGCTGAAGAAGCTCCAGGGCTTCCTGATGAAGCTGCCGCGCAACCTCAAGCCGGCCCAGGTCGACGCGCTGGAGGCGAAGCTGGCCGCGCTCGGCAACCGCGGCGCGGCGATGCCGAAGGGCCCGATGCCGGCCGGCGCGAAGATGCGCAACGTCCAGCGCACGATCCGCCGTCGCTGAGCCCCGAGACGACGAAGGCCCCGTCCGGCTCGGCCGGGGCCTTTCTCGTTCAGCGCATCCGGATGACGACGGTGCCGGTCAGCCGGTCCAGCCAGCTGCGGCCGTCGGCGTTGCGGACCGCCGCCGGGATGATCACGAACGTCAGCACCGCGCGGACCAGGGCGCGTGGCGGGCCGACCAGCGCGGCGCCGTCGAGCCGGGCGACGCGGATGCCGGCGACGCCCATCCCGGGGGTGAACCCGAAGAAGCCTGCGGACACGACCGAGATGATCGCCCAGACCCCGCCGGACCAGAGGTTGAAGTTCTGCATCGCCACCGGGTCCTGCAGGTTCGGGTGCAGGAAGATGGCCGTGACCAGGGCCGCGACGACGAGGTCGACGACCAGCCCGAGCAGCCGTGCACCCCCGGTCGCCGCCGAGCCCACGCCCGATTCGGGCAAACCGAACTTCTCACCCGGCCAGCGCGACTCGTGCTGATCAACGTCCTGCCGGCCCTCGCCGGTGCCGGGCAGCCATTCACCGGTCCATCTCGCCACCCATCCAGGGTATGCCGGTGGCGCGGACCACATCCGCCCTGGTCGGATAGCCGGTATCCACCCACCCGTTAACACCCGCGAAACATACGGGTGACGGTCGGGCAACACCGCCCTCTTAGCGTGAGCCGAAGAGAGCACTGCCGTACGAGCTCGAACGAGAAGGAGTCACCGAGGGTGCCCACTACTCCAGACGACATCCAGCGCCTCATCGCCGACGAGGACGTCGAGGTAGTCGACGTCCAGTTCTGCGACCTGCCCGGCGTGATGCAGCACTTCACGGTCCCCGCGAAGGCCTTCACCGAAGAGGCTTTCGAAGAGGGTCTCGCGTTCGACGGCAGCTCGGTGCGCGGCTTCCAGTCCATCCACGAGTCCGACATGCTGCTCCTCCCGGACGCGGCGACCGCGCGGATCGACCCGTTCCGCAAGGCGAAGACTCTTGCCCTCAACTTCTTCGTGCACGACCCGTTCACCCGTGAGGCGTACAGCCGCGACCCGCGCAACATCGCGCGCAAGGCCGAGCAGTACATCTCCGAGTACGGCGTCGCCGACAACGTGTACTTCGGCCCCGAAGCCGAGTTCTACATCTTCGACTCGGTCCGCTTCGACTCCGCCGAGCACGCCTCGTTCCACGAGATCGACTCGATCGAGGGCTGGTGGAACACCGGCGCCGACGAGGTCGGCGGCAACCAGGGCTACAAGACGAAGTTCAAGGGCGGCTACTTTCCCGTCCCGCCGGTCGACCACTTCGCCGACCTGCGCGACGACATCGTCCGCAACCTGACGAACTCCGGTTTCGAGATCGAGCGCGCGCACCACGAGGTGGGCACCGCCGGCCAGACCGAGATCAACTACAAGTTCAACACGCTGCTGCACGCCGCCGACGACCTGCAGCTGTTCAAGTACATCGTGAAGAACACGGTGTTCGCGGCGGGCAAGACGGCGACGTTCATGCCGAAGCCGCTCGCCGGCGACAACGGCTCGGGGATGCACTGCCACCAGTCGCTGTGGAAGGACGGCCAGCCGCTGTTCCACGACGAGTCGGGCTACGCCGGCCTGTCGGACACCGCGCGCCACTACATCGGCGGCCTGCTCAAGCACGCGCCGAGCCTGCTGGCCTTCACGAACCCGACGGTGAACTCCTACCACCGCCTGGTCCCGGGCTTCGAGGCGCCGGTTTCGCTGGTCTACTCGCAGCGCAACCGCTCGGCCTGCGTCCGCATCCCGATCACGGGCAACAACCCGAAGGCCAAGCGCGCCGAGTTCCGCTGCCCGGACTCGTCGGGCAACCCGTACCTGGCCTTCTCGGCGATGATGATGGCCGGCCTCGACGGCATCAAGAACAAGATCGAGCCGCCGGAGCCCATCGACAAGGACCTCTACGAGCTCCCGCCCGAGGAGGCCAAGGACGTCAAGCTCGTCCCGGGCGACCTGGGCACGGTGCTGGACACGCTGGAAGCGGACCACGAGTACCTGCTCGAGGGCGGCGTCTTCACGCCGGACGTGATCGAGACGTGGATCTCGTACAAGCGCGAGAACGAGATCGACCCGCTGCGCCTGCGCCCGCACCCGTACGAGTTCGCCCTTTACTACGACGTGTGATCGGGCATTGAGCCCACCCTGACCCGGGACGGCGGCCGTGGGGAACACCCCGGCCGCCGTCCCGATCACTTTGTGCCCACCTTGCCGCTGCGGCGCTCGACCATGACCACGTCACGCCAGCGGCCGTGATGGCGGCCGATGCGGGTGCGGATGCGGACGTCGCGGAAGCCCGCCGATCGACAGGACTTCGTCCGCGTGCACGGGCAGCATCGGCACGACGGCGGGCGCGACCGCGCGGATGATCGCCGGATGCAGCTTCTCGTTGGTCTTGTGCGTGAGCCGGACTTCGACGTCGACGAAGCCCGCGTCGCGCAGGAGGCTCCGGTAGTCGTCCGCCGTGAGTGCGCCGCCGAGGCACTCCGCCGCCCGGGTTTTCCGCTCCGCTTCCGTCAGGCTGTCGTCCGCCAGGATGTCGGTGACGCCGAGGCGGCCGCCGGGACGCAGGACGCGGGCGATCTCCGCGAACACCGCCTGCTTGTCGGCCGACAGGACGATCACGCAGTTGGAGATGACGACGTCGACCGACGCGTCCGGCAGGGGAATCCGCTCGATCGTGCCCTTGACGAACTCCGCGTTGGTCACGCCGGCCTGTTCCGCGTGGCGCCGGGCGAGGGTCAGCATTTCGTCGGTCATGTCGAGGCCGATCGCTCGCCCGGCCGAGCCGACGCGGCGGGCCGACAGCAGGACGTCGAGACCGCCGCCCGAGCCCAGGTCGAGCACGGTTTCGCCGGGCCGCAGGTCGGCGACGGCGAGCGGGTTGCCGCAGCCGAGACTCGTCGCGACGACCTCCGCCGGGACCGCCTCCCCCGCGTAGTGAACGGAAGCCGGGCTTTCGGTGGCCCGGCCGTCGAGGGCCCGCCGGGCCGCGGTGGCGTAGCGGGCGCGGACGGCGTCGCGGTCGGGGTTCATCGGACGGCCTCGCAGGAGACGTCCGCGAACTGCCGGACACCGCGGCCCATGACGACGTCGGCGGCGGTCGGGAAGCACGACACGCAGCGCTCGTTGACCCGGTAGAGCCGCGCGGTCCCGCGCGGTTCGACGAGCACGAACCTGGCTTCGGTGAGGACCTTGAGGTGCGCCGACACCGTCGACTGGCTGACGCTGACCCGCTCGACGACCTCCCCGACCGGCATCGGACGGCCGGTGGCGGCCAGCAGGTTCAGGATCTGCACGCGGGTCGGGTCGGCGAGCGCCCGGAACCAGCCGGCGTAGGTCTCGGCGGTGGCACGGTCCAGCATGACAACCCCTTTCATCGTCCATCGACGATAGACGATGAAGGGGGGTCAGACCAGCTCGGCGAGCAGTTCCCGGACGCGGCGGTCGATCTCGTCGCGGATCGGGCGGACCCGTTCGAGCGGCAGGCCGGCCGGGTCGTCGAGCTGCCAGTCGAGGTAACGCTTGCCCGGGAAGACCGGGCAGGCGTCGCCGCACCCCATGGTGATCACGACGTCGGCGGCCTCGACCGCGTCGGTCGTCAGGCGCTTGGGGAACTCTCGGGAGACGTCGATGCCGAGCTCGGCCATCACCGCGACGACCGCCGGGTTGACTTCGCTCGCCGGAGTCGAGCCGGCCGAACGGACGGTGACGCGCCCCTCGCCGTGGTGGTGCAGCAGCGCGGCGGCCATCTGCGAGCGTCCGGCGTTGTGGACGCAGACGAACAGGACTTCCGGGGTGCTCACGGGTGGACCTCCAGCGGGGAACGGCGGCGCAGCGCCAGGGACACGTAGACCAGCGCGACCAGCACCGGGACCTCGATCAGCGGGCCGACGACCCCGGCCAGCGCCTGCCCGCTGGTCGCGCCGAACGTCGCGATCGCCACGGCGATGGCGAGCTCGAAGTTGTTGCCCGCGGCGGTGAACGCCAACGTCGTGGTGCGCTCGTAGGACAGGCCGACCGCCTTGCCGAAGGCGTACGACCCGGCCCACATCAGTCCGAAGTAGACCAGCAGCGGCACGGCGATGCGGACGACGTCCAACGGCCGAGCGGTGATCTGGTCGCCCTGCAAGGCGAAGAGGATCACGATCGTGAACAGCAGCCCGTAGAGCGCGACCGGGCCGATCTTCGGCAGGAACCGCGTCTCGTACCAGTCGCGGCCCTTGGCGCGTTCGCCGAGACGGCGCGTGAGGTAGCCGGCGACCAGGGGGATGCCGAGGAAGATCAGCACGCTCTTGGCGATCTGCCACCCGGACACCGCGAGGCCGGCTTGCGGGAGGCCGAGCCAGCCGGGCAGGACCGAGAGGTAGAACCATCCCAGGAGCCCGAACGCGACGACCTGGAACACCGAGTTCAGCGCCACCAGCACCGCGGCGGCTTCCCGGTCGCCGCACGCGAGGTCGTTCCAGATGACGACCATGGCGATGCAGCGGGCGAGCCCGACGATGATCAGCCCGGTCCGGTACTCCGGCAGGTCGGGCAGCAGCAGCCAGGCCAGTGCGAACATCAGCGCCGGGCCGATCAGCCAGTTCAGCACCAGCGACGGCCACAGCAGCCGCCGGTCGCGGGTGACCGTGCCGAGCCGGTCGTAGCGGACCTTCGCCAGCACCGGGTACATCATCACCAGCAGCCCGAGCGCGATGGGCAACGAGATCCCGTCGACCGCGACCGCGGACAACGCGGTGTTCAGGCCCGGGATCCCGCGTCCGGCGAGCAGCCCGGCCACCATCGCGGCCGCGATCCAGACCGGCAACAGCCGGTCCACCACGGACAGCTTCGTCATGCCTGGACGATCGCGTCGCCGGGGACGAGCACGGCCGAGAGCCGGGCCAGCACCTCGGGGTGGACGCGGTAGTACACCCACGTCCCGCGACGCTCGCCGGTGATCAGGCCGGATTCGCGCAGCACCTTCAGGTGGTGGGAGATGGTCGGGCCGGTCAGGTCGAACGCGTCGGTCAGGTCGCACACGCACGCTTCGCCGCCCGCGTGGGACGCGATCAGCGACAGCAGCCGCAACCGGACCGGGTCGGCCATCGCCTTGAACAGCTTCGCCAGCTCGATCGCCTGGTCCTCGCTCAGCGGGTCGCGGGCCAACGGCGAGCAGCAGGCGTCCAGCGCGACGATCGGGAGCTGTTTCGACATGCCTCTATCTTGACATCCATCTATCCAGTGGGCAATCTACTTAGACAAACATCTATTCAAGGAGGACGGGATGGCACGCGTACAGCTCGCGCTACGGGTCGGGGACCTCGAAGGCTCGATCGACTTCTACTCGAAGCTGTTCGGCACCGAGCCGGCCAAGCTCCGGCCCGGCTACGCCAACTTCGCCATCGCCGAACCCGCGCTCAAGCTCGTGCTGCTGGAGGGCGAGCCGGGCCAGGCCACGGTCTTGGACCACCTCGGCGTCGAGGTCGGCTCGACCGACGAGGTCAGCGCGGCGTCCGAGCGCCTCACCGGCGAGGGCCTGGCGACGTTGACCGAAGACGACACCACCTGCTGCTACGCCGTGCAGGACAAGGTGTGGGTGCACGGTCCCGGCCGGGAACCGTGGGAGGTCTACACGGTCAAGGCCGACTCCCCGACCTACGGCACCGACAGCGCGGCCACCCCGGCGACCTGCTGCACATCGGACGACGAAGCCGCGCGGCCCGCGGGCTGCTGCTCCTAGCCGGCGGGCAAGGTCAGCTGCCGCCGGTGGAAGTCGAAGTGGCGGGTCGGGAAGCGGTAGACGTCGGCCAAGGTCATGTAGTCGGCGAAGAACGGGTCCCACCGGGTCGGGTAGTGCATGCCCCTGGCCAGGTCGGCGTCCGATTCGCGGTCCAGGCGGCGGTGCAGCGCCGCGACCGTGCGGTCGAACAGCGAGAGCATCCACCGCCGTGGCAGCACCGTGCCACCCAGCCAGGAACCGGCGAAGTTGACCGCGTCGAACGGCACCGTTCCGGCGTCGAGCAGCCGCGCGAAGCGGCGGCTCACGCCGGTCGGCAGCCGATCGAACAGCCGCACCAGCCGCAGCAGCGCGCGGACGATCAGATAGCCCAGCAGCATGTGGAAGAGCAGCTGCCGGTTGGTCCACCGGGTGCCCGCGGACCGGCCGCGCAGGTCGTTCTCACGCGCCCCGTCGAGCAGCTCGTGGAACGCCCTGCGCGCCCGGTCCAGGTCGTCGTGAACGGCGGCTTTGTCCACCCCCGCAGTGTCCCACGACTCGGCGGGGTCAGTCGCCTTCCGTGGTCGACAGCAGCTTCAGGTCCGCGCCCGCGGCCTCGAACCGGCCCCGCGGGTCCGCCACCAGCTTCCGCAGCTCCAGGTCCATCATCCCGAGCGTGCAGGTGATCTCCGCGGCGAGCGTTCCGTCCGTCTTGTAGATGTTCGAGTCCATCGAGAACGTCTTGCCGCTGCCGAACTTGACGTCGCACGTCACGTCGACCTCGTCGCCCGCGCGCAGCTCGCGGCGGAACACCACGTGCGTCTCCAGCAGCACCGACGCCACGCCGTGGAACCCGTCGAGCACTCCCGCTGCCTCGAGCAGCTCCAGGCGGGACACTTCGCCGTACGAGTGGTAGACGGCGTGGTTGAGGTGGCCCAGGGTGTCCAGCTCGTAGTGCCGGACCTTGATCCGGATCCGGAACGGCTCGCGCTCAGTCACGCACCCCACTGTAGGTCAGGCCGCGTAGAACAGCTTTTCCACCACCGTGTGCGCCCGGCGGGTGATGCGGCGGTACGTGTCCAGGAACTCGCCCGGGTCGTCGGCGGCGGTCTGCCCCAGGACGCGGGCCACCGCCGCCAGGTCGCGGCCCGAGCCCGGGACCTCGTCGACCGCCTTGCCGCGCACCAGCATTCCCGCGTTGCGCACCCGCGTCGCCAGTAGCCACGCCTCGCGCAGCGAGTCCGCTTCGGACTGCGAAGCCAGCCCCGCTTCCGGCAGGCAGACCAGCGCGTCCAGCGTCGACGTCGTCCGCAGGCCTGGCACCGAGTGCGCGTGCTGCAACTGCAGCAGCTGGACGGTCCACTCGACGTCGGCGAGGCCGCCGCGGCCGAGTTTCGTGTGGCGCGTCGGGTCGGCGCCGCGGGGCATGCGCTCGGTCTCCACCCGCGCCTTGATGCGGCGGATCTCGCGCGCCTTCGTCGCGTCCAAGCCGAGTTCGGGGTAGCGGATCGGGTCGATCATCGCGATGAAGCGCTCGCCCAAATCGTCGTCGCCCGCGACGAACCGGGCGCGCAGCAGCGCCTGCGCCTCCCACACCTCGCCCCAGCGCGCGTAGTACGCGCGGTACGACTCCAGCGTCCGCACCAGCGGCCCGCTCCGCCCCTCCGGCCGCAGGTCCGCGTCGACCTCCAGAGCCGGGTCCGAGCTCGGCGCGCCCAGCATCTTCCGGACGGTTTCGGCCACCGACGACGCGAACTTCACCGCGTCGGCGTCCGAGACACCTTCGGACGGTTCGCACACGAAGAGGACGTCGGCGTCGGAGCCGTAGCCGAGTTCGGCGCCGCCGAGGCGGCCCATCCCGATCACGGCGATGCGCGCGGGCGTGCGACCCAGCTCCGCCTGGCGCTGGCGGAACGCCGCGGCCAGCGCACCCTGCAGCACCGCGACCCAGACGCTGGACAGCGCTTCGCACACCGCGGGCACGTCGAGCAGGCCGAGCAGGTCGGCGCACGCGATCCGCAACATCTCGTGGCGTCGCAGCGAACGCGCGGCGGCGACGGCGGCGTTCAACCCGGGCTGACGCCGGACTGCGGCCCGCAGCGAAGTCGCCACCTCGGCGGGCGTGCGGCCCAGCAGCCGGGCCGGGTCGCCGAGCAGCCGCAGCACTTCGGGCGCGCGCACGAGCAGGTCCGGCACCAGCCGGGACGTCCCGAGCAGCGCCGCCAGGTTCTCCACGACCGTGCCCTCGTCGCGCAGCACCCGCAGGTACCACGGCGTGTCTTCGAGCGCCTCGGACACCTTCCGGTACGAGAGCAGCCCGCCGTCGGGGTCGGGCGTGTCGGCCAGGAGGTCGAGCAGCACCGGCAACAGCGCCTGCTGGATCGCGGCGCGCCGCGAGACACCGGAGGTGAGGGCCTTGATGTGCTGGAGCGCGCCATCAGGCGCCGTGTAGCCGAGCGCGGCCAGCCGGCTGGCGGCCTGCTTGGTGGTCAGGCGCAGCGCCTCGGTCGGCACGTTCGCGACGGACTGCAGCAGCGGCCGGTAGAAGATCTTCTCGTGCAGGCGCCGAACTCCCTTGGCGTGCTTGCGGAATTCCGCCAGCAAGGCCTCGCCCTGGCTCTTGCCGCCGCTCGCCTTGATGCCGCTGGCGCGGGCGATGATGCGCAGCTCGGCGGTGTCCGAGGTCGCCGGGAACAGGTGGGTGCGGCGCAGCCGCCGCAGCTGGAGCCGGTGTTCGATCATCCGCAGGAACTCGTACGACGCGCCCAGCTCGGCCGCGTCCTGGCGGCCGACGTAGCCGCCTTCGCCGAGCGCGGCGAGCGCGTCCATCGTGGACGGCGAGCGCAGGTCGGCGTCCACGCGGCCGTGCACCAACTGCAGCAGCTGCACGGCGAACTCGACGTCCCGCAGCCCGCCGCGGCCCAGCTTGAGCTCGCGTTCGGCGTGCTCGGACGGCACGTGCCCCTCGACGCGCCGGCGCATCTGCTGCACCTCGCCGACGAAGTTGTCCCGGTCGGCCGCCGACCACACCAGCGGCGCGACCATCTCGGCGTACTGCTGCCCCAGCTCGGCGTCGCCCGCCACCGGGCGCGCCTTGAGCAGCGCCTGGAACTCCCAGGTCTTGGCCCACTTCTGGTAGTAGCCGTGGTGGCTTTCGAGAGTGCGGACCAGCGCGCCGGCCTTGCCTTCGGGGCGCAGCGCGGCATCGACCTCGAAGCACGCCTTGTCGACGACCCGCATCATCGTGCTGGCCAGCCGCGTCGCGACACCGAGGTCGTCGGCGCCGACGAAGATGACGTCGACGTCGCTGACGTAGTTGAGCTCCCGGCCGCCGCACTTGCCCATGGCGACGATCGACAGGCAGCCCTCGGCCGACGCGCCGACCTCGGCTTCGGCGACGACGAGCCCGGCGGCGAGCGCTGCTTCGGCCAGCTCGGTCAGCTGCGCCGCGACCTCGGCGTAGTGCGGGTGCTCGAGCCCCTCCTCGACGAGGTGACCCAGGTCCGCGGCGGCGATGCCGAGCAGCTGCCCGCGGTAGGCGACCTTGAGAGCCTGCTCGGCTTCGGTCCTGGTGAGCACCGAACCGTCGTCACGCACGAGCGACGCGCGGAGGGCTTCCCGGTAGCAGGCGGAGTCGGTGCACTTGTCGCCGGTGAGCGACTGCCACTGCCCGGGGTTCGCGGCGAGGAAGTCGGCGAGCGCACTCGACGTCCCGAGCACGCTGAGGAGACGGCCGCGGAACGTGCGGTGGGCGCGCAGCTGCCCTTCGAGCCGGGTCCACTCGCCGGCGTCGGCCTCGCGGATCCGGTCGATCCCGCGCAGCGCGAGGTCCGGGTCGGCGGTGCGGGACAGCGCCGCGAGGACGTCGGCGGCGGCCTCGACCGGGCCGGCGTCGGCCCACCAGCCGGCCGCGCGCAACTGACCCTCGGCACGGGAATCCGTGAAGCCGTACCTCGCCGCCGAAGCGGTCGTTCGCGCGCGGTCTGCCATCACGGACCACCGTATCCCGGGTGCCCGCGATCAGGCGGCGAGCCGGCCCGGTTCGGTTTCCGCGGGCGTCGGCTCGGGCACCTGGAAGCTGTGCGCGGTGACGGGGTGGCGACGGGAAAGCAGCCAGATCCCGGCCCCCACCCCGATGCCGACGACGCCGACGGCGACTGTGCCAGCGGCGCCGAGCGAGGCGATCTTGCCCGAGATCGCGCCGACGATCGCGGCGGCGGGCAGCGTGAACAGCCACGCGACGACCATCCGGCCCGCCATCCGCCACCGCACCGGCGCCTCGCGGCGGCCGACGCCGGAGCCGACGATCCCGCCGGAGCACACGTGCGTCGTCGACAGGGGGAAGCCCAGCCGCGACGAGACCAGGATGACCAGCGCCGAGCTCGTCTGGGCGGCGAAGCCCTGCGGGCCTTCGATGTCGGTCAGGCCCTTGCCGAGGGTGTGCGTGATGCGCCAGCCGCCGAGGTAGGTACCGAGCGCGAGGGCACAAGCGGCGCTGATGATCACCCAGACGGGTGGCGACGCACCGGCCGGCAGGCTGCCCGCGCTGACGAGCGTGAGCGTGATGACGCCCATCGTCTTCTGCGCGTCGTTGGTGCCGTGGGCGAGCGACACGAGCGACGCCGAGACGACCTGGCCGACCTTGAACCCGCGCGTGGCCGGGCGGTTGCGGACCAGGAAGCGGTAGACGAGGTACGTCACGACCATCGCGACGACGCCGGCGATCACCGGGCTCGCGGCGGCCGGGACGAGAACCTTCTCGACGATCTTTCCGAAGTGGACCGAATCGGCGCCCGCCGACACCCAGGTGGCGCCGATCAGGCCGCCGAACAGGGCGTGCGACGAGCTCGACGGCAACCCGACGAACCACGTCACGAGGTTCCAGACGATCGCGCCGATCAGCCCGCCGAAGACGATCGACGGGCCGATCTTCGTGTCGTCCACCAGGCCGCTGGAGATCGTCTTGGCGACCTCCACCGACAGGAACGCGCCGACCAGGTTCAGCACCGCCGAGATCGCGACGGCGACGCGAGGCTTGAGCGCACCGGTCGCGATCGACGTCGCCATCGAGTTCGCGGTGTCGTGGAACCCGTTCGTGAAATCGAATACCAGGGCCGTGACGACGACGAGCACGACCAGCAACGAGGGTTCCACCCCGACCTCCGAACCCTTGTGGGACTCCTCCCGCAAGGTACCTGAAGGGTGACGCCTGGTGTTAACAGGCCGTTGCTTATCGTGACCCTCGCCGTTAAGCCAACGGTAACGAGCGTTGACTGTCGGCGGCGGTCTCGAGTTCCCCGGACGCCAACCGGACGAACCGCTGCGCGAACGGGCGCCACGTTTCCTCGATGTCGGCGTGCACGGTGACCAGCGCATCGTGCTCGAGTGAGCCCGGACGGGCGAATTCCGCCATCTCGGGCTCGTCGGCGGCCCAGCTCTCGACGATGGCGGGCGTCGTCTCGATGTGGAACTGGACACCGTAGACACACCGGTTGATCCGGAAAGCCTGGTGCGCGTAGCGCGGCGCGGACGCCAGCAGCTCGGCGCCGGGCGGGAGCCGGGTGATCGCGTCGTTGTGGAACTGCAGGACGTCCTGCATGAGCGGCAGGTCGGCGAAGAGCGGGTCGGTCCACGCCGCGTCCTTCTTCGCGACGAGGTGTGGACCGACCTCGGGCCCGTCGCGCCCGACCTCGACGCGGCCCCCGGTGGCGACGGCCAGCAGCTGCGCGCCGAGGCAGATCCCCAGGGTCGGGATCCTCTTCGTCGCGGCTTTCGCCAGCAGCCGCCGGACGTCGGCGAGCCACGGGTGCTTCGCGTCGTCCTCCGCGGCCATGCCGCCGCCGAGGCAGACGACGCCCTGGTAGCCGTCGACGTCGTCGGGCAGGTCGTCCTTCGGCGGCAGCCGGACGTCGAGTTCCGCGCCGGCGTCGGTGAGCCAGTCGCCGAACGGGCCGAGCGGGTCCGACGCGTCCGGCTGGATGATGAGCAGTCGTGTCACGCTTTTCAGGGTAGGTCAGCAGGCACAGCGGATTCCGGGGGTGGCGGCTCCCTCGACGGGGTAGCCGGCCGAGATCCAGGCGGTGATGCCGCCGGAGAGCCGTTTCACCCGGAAGCCGAGCTGGGCGAGCTTGAGGGCGCCCTTGGTGGCGGCGTTGCAGTGGATGCTCTCGCAGTAGCAGACGTAAACGAGCTGCCTGTCGAGGTGAGCGGTGGTCTCGGCCGTCATGTCGCGGTAGGGGAGGTTGATCGCGCCGGGGATGCGGGCCGCCTCGAAGGCTTCCGGGGCGCGCGTCTCGACGATCACGTAGCCGTCGGTGTGGCCGGCTTCGAGGTCACGGACGAGATCGTCGGGGTCGACTTCGAAGGCGAGTTCGGCGCCGAAGTACTTCGTGGCGGCTTCCGGAGCCGGGGCCGGGACGGTGAGCGTGCGTGCGGTGGTCATGGGTAAATCCTGCTGGTGGCGGCGGTCCGGGCACAGGGCAGAATCGAGGCGGAAGCCCGGTCCGGCCGGGGATTTCCCTGTTCTGGCCCCTGCGCACCCGGGAGAATCACGGTGGACCTCGACGACGTCGACTGGCACCTGCTGGACCTCCTCCAGGAGGACGGCCGGCTCAGCTTTTCGGAGCTGGGCCGCCGGGTGTCGCTGTCCGGCTCGGCGGTGACGGAGCGGGTGCGCCGGCTCGAGGAGCGCGGCGTGATCACGGGCTACGCGGCTCGCGTCGACACCACGAAGCTGGGCCTGCCGATCGAGGCGATGGTGCGCGCCCGCGTCCGGAGCCTGGACACGCCGCGGTTCCGGACGGCGGTGCTGCCGTTGCCGCAGGTCGTCTCGGCGGACCACGTCACCGGCGAAGAGTGCTGGATCCTGCGGGTGCTGTGCCGGGACACCGCGGAGCTGGAGGAGCTGGTCGAGAAGGTGCAGCGGTACGGCGAGACGACGACGTCGCTGGTGCTGTCCTCGCCGCTGCGCAGCCGGCCGGCGCCGCGGCCGCGCTCGGTCTGACGGCTCGAGTGGCTGCGGGCACAAGAAAAACGGCCTGGGCCGGGAGACTCTCGTCTCAACCGGGCCCAGGCCCTCCTCCAACGTAAGTTCGGCGGTGTCCTACTCTCCCACAACCCTTCGGCTGCAGTACCATCGGCGCTATCAGGCTTAGCTTCCGGGTTCGGAATGGGACCGGGCGTTTCCCTGACGCTAAAACCACCGAAACACTACGAAACACAACACATCTGCCCAACCTAGAGCAGCGTGTGGTGTTTCAGAACCGTAGAGTGGATGCGTAACACCTTCGTAGGCAAGTCCTCGGCCTATTAGTACCAGTCAACTCGACAACACATTACTGTGCTTCCATCTCTGGCCTATCAACCCAATGGTCTCTTGGGGGCCTTAACCCACAAAGGGTGGGATACCTCATCTTGGAACAGGCTTCCCGCTTAGATGCCTTCAGCGGTTATCCCTTCCGAACGTGGCCAACCAGCCATGCCCCTGGCGGGACAACTGGCACACCAGAGGTTCGTCCGTCCCGGTCCTCTCGTACTAGGGACAGCCTTCCTCAAGTATCCTACGCGCGCGGCGGATAGGGACCGAACTGTCTCACGACGTTCTAAACCCAGCTCGCGTGCCGCTTTAATGGGCGAACAGCCCAACCCTTGGGACCTACTCCGGCCCCAGGATGCGACGAGCCGACATCGAGGTGCCAAACCATGCCGTCGATATGGACTCTTGGGCAAGATCAGCCTGTTATCCCCGGGGTACCTTTTATCCGTTGAGCGACACCCCTTCCACCAGGAGGTGCCGGATCACTAGTCCCGACTTTCGTCCCTGCTCGACATGTCTGTCTCACAGTCAAGCTCCCTTGTGCACTTGCACTCAACACCTGATTGCCAACCAGGCTGAGGGAACCTTTGGGCGCCTCCGTTACTCTTTAGGAGGCAACCGCCCCAGTTAAACTACCCATCAGGCACTGTCCCTGAACCAGATCATGGCCCGAGGTTCAGATTCCCAATTCGACCAGAGTGGTATTTCAACAACGACTCCACAGCCACTAGCGTGACCACTTCACAGTCTCCCACCTATCCTACACAAGCCGAACCGAAAACCAATACCAAACTATAGTAAAGGTCCCGGGGTCTTTCCGTCCTGCCGCGCGTAACGAGCATCTTTACTCGTAGTGCAATTTCGCCGGGCCTGTGGTTGAGACAGCCGGAAAGTCGTTACGCCATTCGTGCAGGTCGGAACTTACCCGACAAGGAATTTCGCTACCTTAGGATGGTTATAGTTACCACCGCCGTTTACTGGCGCTTAAATTCTCAGCTTCACCCCCCAAAGGGAGTTAACCGGTCCTCTTAACGTTCCAGCACCGGGCAGGCGTCAGTCCATAT